>JAFUXT010000048.1 GCA_017470815.1 bacterium
ATGTCTG
This sequence comes from bacterium, assembly GCA_017470815.1. Classification (GTDB taxonomy): domain Bacteria; phylum Cyanobacteriota; class Vampirovibrionia; order Gastranaerophilales; family Gastranaerophilaceae; genus Zag111. The sequence continues at coordinate 8 of JAFUXT010000048.1, forward strand.
TCATTGCGAGGAGGAAATGGCTTTCCGACGAAGCAATCCAGTTATTTCATCATTATCGACAAATTAAACGGCTGGATTGCCACGCCCTAACGGGCTCGCAATGACATGCTACTGTAAAATAGTATATAATTACCATAAAAATACTTAAAATTATGTCGGTTAGTGGCTACCATAATTTTAAATTAATGGTTTAAAAATATTTTTTATGGTATTCAAAAATTTTAATTGTTTCTGTTTTTTTCTGGAATATTTTAAAAGTTCATTTAGACCGGCAAAATGTCTAACCTTTTCTTTTTCCATTGGTTTAAGTGGGTTTGGATTTTCAATATAATCTCCAAAGGTGTTTATCAATTGTTTTCTACCTGTTTTTTTGTTTTGATGTCTAATGCAAGAAACTCCATTGCCTCGATAGTTATATTCAGCAGTTCTTATACAATCAGCAGTTTCTCTTATTATAAATTCGCCCCCACTAAAATGCCTTATACTATATGTATTTGGATTTCTCTTTGCAATTTCTCTTGCGGTTTGAAGAGATCTCATTCCGAGCATATTATCATTATGAGAACTTGCGTTGAAAAAATCTGTTCTATTTTGATTTGTTCCATACATTATTACATTCCTTTATATTGATATTAACCATTTGCAAGATGTTGAATTACAGAGAGAATTGCATCAAAGTTACCCTGAAACCCATGTTTTTCACCTACATGCGTTGTCAAAGTAAGTTCTTTGAGCATTTCTTTTTCAGTTTCAGTAAATGCTTTATCCTTTAATTTTAATAAATCTTTTTGCAGTGGAGTATATTCACCATTTCGTGAAAATATCATTATATCATTTGGTATAAAATCCCCAGTAGAAGTAGTCTCAAAAGAAGGGAAACTTATTTTAACACATTTTTGTCCATATTCATTTGTCCCTTCTTGTATAGAAATTTCACCTTTTACAGGACGCCCCTGTTTTATGGATTCCCATTTGATATCCTTTAGAGTAAGTTCCGTTCCTAGTCCACGCTTACTATATTTATTATTTGAGGCAATAAGCCTTGAAAAAAATCCATTTTCATTTTCACAAGTTTCTATAAGATATTCTTTCGAGGTATCATAAGTATGAGGTTTAATATTGCAATCTTTACCATAGATACTTGTTATTGATTCTTCTATTTTTTTTCCTGCGGTTTTGCATTCAGAACCACAATATACATTAAATTGCAATTTATCTAAAAATTTATTTTTATAATCAGAACATAATTTGTTTAATTGTTCATTATCTTTTGCTAATTTATTTAATTTAATACATTTATGTGCAAGTAAACCACCCAAAATTGCCGTTGAAAGAGCACCTAATCCTATCATTATTTTTGCATTGTCAGATAGTTTGTTATTATCTTGTTTTGGTTCTGTTGCTACAGATTTTATTGCTTGCTGGTTTATTAAACTATCACCAAAACTTACACGAGAAACTAATAAATTTGTCATAAAAACACCTTTTACACTTGGCTACTTCTTACACATAAAAACATATAAACTCCTAAAATTGCTAAATTATTACAAAATATTTACAATGAAAGTTGTGGGTCGGCGTTGCCACGCCGGCAATTATTCAACCCACACATGAATTGCTAAACTCAACTTCGTTTCGTTAAGCAATTCTTTTCTCTCTCCCGAAGAGGTTTTCTCATGAATGTTTTTTGTTATAAATAATTGACGAAATTAAAGAAGCAACAATAAATACAAGTCCGATTAATCCTGTTACGACTTCAGGTACTTCTTTTACCGTTGTTATAAGCATTATTATTGCTAAAGCCCCGATTGCCCAGTGCGCACCGTGTTCAAGATATCTGAATTTTGCAAGTGTTTTTGTGTCAACAATAAGTAATGTTAAAGACCTTACAAACATTGCTCCTATTCCTAAACCTACTGCAATTATTATGACATCATTACTCAGTGCGAATGCCCCCAAAACACCGTCTAACGAGAATGAAGCATCTATTAGTTCAAGATACAGAAAACTTACAAAACCTGTGCAGGCAACTGCGTTTGTAGCGCATTGTGCCATTCTTTCTCTGTCGTGTTTTTCAAGAAAATGTGAAATTCCGTCTATCGCAAGATAGGTAATTATTCCCGTTATCCCCGCTAAAAGAACGGCAACTTTCTGTTCTTGCAGGATAAAATTATTTAATATTATTAAAACAATAAGCGAAATTACTATTTCAATACCTCTAATGTGGTCAAGATAAGAGATTGGTGCTTCAATGCACTCTATCCAGTGAACATCTTTTTCGTGGTTGAAAAAGTAGTTAAGAAAGAGCATTATCAAAAATATTCCGCCAAAGGTTACAATCGGAGCATGTGACAGTTCAAGATAATGAGCATACTTCATTGAATCTGTCAGTGCAATATTTGTAACAGTCAGCATATCCAAATGCGCAAATACGGAAACTACAAGTATCGGGAACAAAAATCTCATCCCAAATACTGCAATTGCAATACCCCATGTTAAAAATCTTTTTTGCCAAACTTTTGACATGTGTTCAAGTTTCATTGCGTTAACAACTGCGTTGTCAAAAGACAAACTTATTTCAAGGATGGCCAAAATCCCTGCAATAAATACGGCGAGAAGTCCGCCTCCTGGTTTTACATGCTCTCCCCAAAAATATGCTGTTGCAATACCGCATACGGTTACTATTATTGAATCAATAAAATATTTAATCATACTCCCTCTTATAAAATATAGTAAAGGCGGGATATTTTACCCGCCTTACATTATAAACTGATTATTATTTGTTAATATCGCTTGAACTCGGAACATAATACTGGAAAGTATCAGGTCCGTTTTCAGGAAATACTAACAAGAACGGTTGGTTTTGTCTGATTATACCGTTTCCGCCTTTGTATGTTGCAGAAAATTCCTTTTTAATAGGAACTTGTTCTTCCTGAAAGTTAACAAAAGCGATAGGTGTGAATGTAAAACCGCCGTTTGCCTGTGCGATTCTGCCTGCTACCTGATAGCCTTGAAATAACATTACATCATAATCAAGTCTTGTATTTGCGTTCATTTGGACATGCAAAACTTGGGGCGGATTAGCAGTATTAAAATCTTCCAATGCAGAAACCTGTACTGTTTTTGCCTGAATCGCTCCTGCTGTTGTAAATGCAAGAACTAAACCTACTGCTGCACTTAATAATTTTTTCATTTTATATTACTCCTTTACTTTTTATTTTTGAGTTTTATCTTTTTTGGTATTTGGAAATTTTAAATAAAAAATTTCATTTTCGTTTATTACAATGTCTTTTCCTTTTTCTGAATAAGAAAGAGGTGATGCATCATAAACTGATTTCGCGCCTGATTTGAGTCTGTTACCTTCCTCATTTTCTACAACACCTTCAACTGCCGCAACTCCCATACTCAAACCTTTAACAAAATGATTGCCGACACCCAAAACTGCCTTTTTGGCAAGTTGCCCTTTATTCAAGGTTGTTGTATATGTTGCTTTTACAGTTTCGTTCAAATTATGCTTTGAACCGTTTGTATCAATGTACCATTCGGGTTTAAAAGAAAATTTTGCATTTCTTTTAAGTCTTTTTGGACTCACCACATCAACAAGTTTCCCGCCCATTTCTGAACCTGCAGGAATCGTTGTGTTTGTAAGTTCAAGAATATCAAGCAATTTTATTCTTATTGATGATGGAGGATTTGCTGTTGAAAAACTGCCAAGAGAGACAACTTCAACTGTTTCGGCGTATGCACAGGAGCATAAACCTGTTACTGTAAATACAAGAAAACCTAAAAATAAATTTTTTTGCATTTTTTATAAATCCTCAAGGATATATTAGCAGATTTTTGTAAAAATGGCAAGATTTACTGTTTATACAAATATTTTTTCAGATACTTACCAGTATAAGAGTTTTTGCATTTCATAATTTCCTGCGGTGTTCCTTGTGCAACAATGCTTCCCCCATCGTTTCCGCCTTCAGGACCAAGGTCGATTATATGGTCTGCAATTTTAATCAAATCAAGATTATGTTCAATCATAAGTATTGTATTCCCTTGGTCTGCAAGAGCCTGAAGAATTTTAGCAAGTTTATCCAAATCATACCAATGTAAACCGACTGACGGTTCATCAAGCAGATAAAGAGTTTTGCCTGTTGAGCGTTTATTTAATTCGGATGCAAGTTTAATTCTTTGTGCTTCTCCGCCTGACAATGTTGTTGAACTTTGACCGAGTTTCATATATTCAAGTCCGACATCATTGAGGGTTTGTAGTTTTCTTTGAATTGACGGAATATTTTCAAAAAACTCAAGAGCCTCTTTGACACTCATATCAAGTACATCAGAGATGGTTTTGCCTTTATATTTAACCTCAAGTGTTTCTCTGTTGTAGCGTTTCCCTTTGCAGACATCACATTTGACATAAACATCAGATAAAAAGTTCATTTCAATTTTGACAAGTCCGTCGCCTTTGCACGCTTCGCACCTTCCGCCTTTTACATTGAAACTGAATCTCCCCGGAGTATAACCTCTGACTTTTGCTTCATTTGTTTTAGCATAAAGAGTTCTTATGTGTGAAAATACATCAGTATAAGTTGCAGGGTTTGAACGAGGGGTTCTTCCTATAGGGGATTGGTCTATATTTATGACTTTATCAATATTTTCAAAGCCTAAAATATCGTCTATTCCTTGCGGTTTAGGTTTATTTCTTCTTAATTTGTGGATTGCAAATTCGTAGAGTAAATCCTGCATGAGTGAAGATTTTCCGCTCCCTGATACTCCTGTTAAAACAACAATTTTCCCAAGTGGAATATCAACATCAATATTTTTAAGGTTATTTAGATGTGCGTTTTTTATTTGAAGAAAATTCCCGTTTCCTTCACGAATTTTTTTTGGAAGCGGAATAAATTTTTCGCCGCTTAAATATTTACCGGTAATTGAATTTTTTGCCTTAATAATATCATCAACATTACCCTGTGCAATTATTTTACCGCCGGATTCTCCTGCTTTTGGTCCGATATCAACTATATAATCCGCACTCCTGATTGTATCTTCATCATGTTCTACTACTATCAGTGTGTTGCCGAGATTTCTCAATTTAAACAGGGTTTTTATAAGCATGTCATTATCACGCTGATGCAGTCCGATAGAAGGTTCATCAAGAACATACAAAACTCCGCTCAAACCGCTTCCTATTTGAGAAGCAAGCCGGATTCTTTGAGCCTCCCCACCTGACAATGTTCCTGCCATTCTTGATAGATTGAGATATTGCAAACCTACATCTATTAAAAATTTTAGCCTTGCTCTGATTTCATCAAGGATTTGTTTCCCTATTTTTAATTGATATTCAGAAAGTTCTAAATACAAATCTGTAATAAAGTTAAATTCTTCATCAATCGGCATTTGGGTAAATTCAAAAATGTTTTTGTCTTTAATTCTGACTGCAAGCGGAAATTCTTTTAGTCTTGCTCCGTGGCATGAAGGACAAGGTTTTGCGACCATAAACGGCTCAATTTCTTCTCTCCAGTAGTCACCGTTTGTTTCATTGTACCTTTTTTCAAGAAACGGGATTACTCCGACAAAAGGAATATTTCTCGTTACATATCTGCTTGTCCCAAAGTCTTTTATGCGCATTTTTATAGACTCATCAGAACCGTATAAAAGTATTTTTTTGTGTTCATCAGGCAAATCCTGATAAGGCTTATCCATGTCGATATCATAGGCACTGCAGACTGATGAAAGCATATCTTTGTAATATGTTGTTGCAGGTCTGTCCCAAGCATAGATTGCGTTTTCATTAATAGATTTTGTTTTGTCAGGTACAACCAAATCAGGGTCAATTGTAAAATCCGCACCTAAACCTCCACACCTTTCACACGCTCCGTATGGTGCATTAAATGAAAATATACGAGGTGTAAGTTCTTCAAAACTTAAATTGCAATCGGGACATGCAAGTTTTTCGCTGAAAATTATTTCTTTTCCGCCTATAACATCTACATTTACAATTCCGTCTGCTCTTTTTAGGGCAGTCTGAACGCTGTCTGCTATTCTTGATATTGCACTTTCTTTTACGACAATTCTGTCAACGACTATACTTATGTCGTGTTTTTTGTTTTTTTCTAAAGTTATTTCGTCTTCATCAAGACTGTATATTTCACCGTCAACTTTTACTCTCACAAAGCCTTCATGTGAAAGTTCTTTAAAAGTAGAAGAATATTCGCCCTTTTTCCCCCTAACAATCGGCGAAAGTATCTGAATTTTTGTTCCTTCTCCGAGTTGCATTATTTTATTAACTATTTCGTCTAAGGTTTGGGGTTTAATTTTTCGTCCGCATTTTGGGCAGTATGGAGTTCCTATTCTTGCGTACATTAGCCTTAAATAATCGTAGATTTCCGTTATTGTTCCGACAGTAGAACGAGGATTGTTGCTTGTTGATTTTTGATCTATTGAAATTGCAGGTGATAATCCGTCAATGTATTCAACATCCGGTTTGTCTAATTGCCCCAAAAATTGTCGTGCATAAGTTGAAAGACTTTCTACATAGCGTCTTTGTCCTTCTGCAAAAATTGTATCAAATGCAAGGGAACTCTTTCCTGAACCTGAAACTCCCGTAAAAACTACAAGTTCATTTTTAGGTATCTCGAGAGATACATTTTTAAGGTTATGTTCTTTTGCTCCCGATATTTTTATAAACTCTGCCATAATTAATATTATTATTCAAGAAAATTATTTTTCAAATAAATGTTAAGTTATTCTCATTTTGTATTTTTATGCTTGGTTGAATGTTAAAACAATGATATAATAATATTAGTTTCGTTATAGCATATATGTTGTTGTCCTTTGCTTTTTGGAAAGGATAATATTATGGGAAAATCATCAAAGTATCCGTCTTATTCGGGTGGTACTGTAAATATCAACGGTACAAATGTTTCAAAAACATCAAGGTCAGGTAATTCTGTCAATTCCGAATATACAATGAATAAAAATGAAAAGAACATTTACAATTCTGTTCAGAGTAATATGGCAAATGTTCTTCAGGATTTATTCACTATTTCTGCTCCTCAGCGTACTGAATGGCAAAATCAGTTATCTGCTATGAAAAATGTCGGAATTCAGAATATCAATGACATATTTAATCCGCTTCAAATTAGTTTGAAAAATGATGTGGCATCAAGATTCGGTAATCTTGATAATTCAGTATTTCTTGATCGTTTGAGTGCAATTACTGACAGTAAATCAAAGGCTGTTGCGGATTTATCCAATAATCTTGCTCTTGCCCAAAATGATTTGTATAGTCAGGAAATCCAAAACCGAATGAACTTACTTGCTTTACTTGACGGTTTAAATAATTCTATTAATAATAATATTTTGAGTTATCTGGGTTTGGCTAATCAAAATGCTAATTCCGGTAATCAGTATAATAATCTTGCATACAGAGCAAATGCATTAAATTCAGGAAATCTTCTCGGTTCTGTTGCAAGAGGGATTATGGGCTCATATTTTTCTTAATTTGACTAATGTGTTTGATGTTGTTGAGCAAGTAAATTAAAGGTGCGGGAAAACTTGCACCTTTAATTTACATAACTATCTTTATTTGTTATAATTTTGCTATGGAAAATGATAATCAGGATTATGAAGATTTTATTTCAACGGTAAGCCATGAATTGAGAACCCCGCTTACATCAATTAAGGGTTTTTCTCAGACTATGCTTTCCTCTTGGGATAAACTTGATGACGAAAATAAAAAGAAATTTATTAAAATTATAGAGCAACAATCTCAGCGGCTAATAAATCTTGTAGAAAATATGCTTGCGGTTACAAAGTTACATTCAAAAAATATCTTTGTATATAATCCTGCTGATATAAAGCCTTTAATAGAGCAGACTATAATAATTGTAAAAAGTAAATATTCGGATAAAAAATTCAATTTTATATGTAGTCCGAAAGTATCGCAAATATTTGTTGATAAGGATAAGTTTGTTCAGATTATGACAAATCTGATCGAAAACGGTGCAAAGTATTCGGTTGACGGTTCTGATGTTGTTATTACAGCAGAACCAAAGGGAGATAGTGTTGAAATTAAAGTTTCAAATATCGGTATAGGTATTGAACAAAAGGATTATGAAAAGATATTTACAAAGTTTTCAAGAATAGATAATCCTTTAACAAGAAAGGTTCAGGGCAGCGGTTTGGGTTTGTTTATTACAAAATCTCTTGTTGAAAAAATGGGCGGAAGTATTTCTGTAAAATCTCAAAAGATTGATAACAGTGAGTATTCTGATATAACCTTTACATTATTGATGCCGGTGAAAAATATTGAGGAGCAGACAAGGATAAAATGCAGTCAGTAACACTTTTGATAGACAAACGGCTTGAAATGTCCATAAAGTACAAAAAACTTTTGGAATCTGAAACAAATAAAGTTCTGATTTCAAAAAATATGCTTGAATCTATTAAGGTAATAAAAGATAGTGCTCCTGATCTGATAATTATTTCTGATAGTTTTGATGATGATTTAGGTGACTTTTGTAAACAGGTAAGGGCTTTGACGTATAATATGCGCCCTGTTATTGTTGCGCTGTCAAAATCTGCGGACATAAATGACAGAATTAATGTCCTAAGCAGCGGAGCAGATGATTTTTTATCAGAGCCTGTTAATTTGAACGAGTTTAAAGTTCGTATTGAGGCACATCTTAGACGTGAGTACGAATCAAATCTTGATGCAAAGCAATTTTTACCAAATAAAAACTATTCGATTAGGGCAATAAGACGCGCGATATGTTCTGATAGTATTTGGTCAATGCTTTATATAAGAATAGAAAATTTTGAAGATTACAAGCAGGCTTATACAGAACTTGCTTCAGATAAGCTTTTACAAACATATAGTGCAATAATTAAGGCTTCTTTGACTGAATACGATTATGTCGGTAAACTCGAAGATAATTCTTTTCTTGTGATTACTGATAGTGTAAAGGCCGAAAGTGTTGCAAGATTTCTTACTTTTGCTTTTGACTCTGTTGTTAATAAGTTTTACGCAGAACACGATTTAAGCCGAGGCTATATGATATTGCAGGGAGATGAATTTGCAGGGAAAAGAGCAAATTTTGTCCATTTTACAATAAGCATTATATCAAATGAAACAACCTCGTATAATAGCGAAAGTCAGGTGTTGACTTCTTTGATGCGACTTTGTTCTATTGCAAATTTACCTAATAAATCAAACTATATTATTGATAGGGCTAAAATTTCCGGAGATATTTCAACTATGCCGAAAAAATTTAATAACAGTGTGTTTATATATGAATCTGATGATGCTTTATCAACTCTTTTATATACTATACTTGACCTTCAGGGATATAATGTGAAAATTAAGAGTGCATATAAGCCCCCCAAAAAGGGAGAAATCCCTGCTTTATTTATTATAGATGCAGGGAATTTGGAAAAGAAAAACGGGTTGAATTTGTGTTATAAACTGAAAAATGATGAGAATTTTATTAAAAGTAAGATAATTGTAACTTCTGTTATTCATGATAAGGAACTTGTATTGAATACGGGGGCCGACCTGTATTTACCAAAGCCTTATGAAATTCCATCCCTTATAAAATGGGTAGATGGTCTTATTAAAGAGTTTAACCAGTAAATAAAGCATATACCTATTTAAACACTTTGTGTAACATGTCTTAACATGTTGTAATTCAGATATAGTGTGTGTTTTGGGGTTTATTGTAACAAAATCTTAACAAAAACAAAACAATTATTAAAGTTCCCAAACATGGCTGCCGACATGAAGAATATAGGAAACAAGAACAAGAAAGGACAGTCATTATGGGAATGAGTGCATCGCAAGCAAGATTTCTTAGCTTGACGGCACGTAAGACAAACGTTGAATACGAAGGACAACAAATTAACCAACAACGTACAACATTGTCTAACGAGTCTTCAAACTACTATAGCCAGTTGACCTCAATGGCTGTACCTGTACCGCCGTCAACGGCCGATTATACAAAAGTTACTTATACCTTCGCTGATGGTACCGAAAAGAATACCGTTACATCTTTAGTCGCTACTAAAGATACTAAAACAACTGGTGTCTATATGCTTAACTATGTTCAGGAAATCCCTGCTAACACTATGATTGTCAGCGGTACTAATATTATTACTAAAATTGGCTCCGACGATAGTGCTACATACCACATCGGAACAGTTGAACTGCAACCGGGCGGTGATGGAGATGAATCTGTTGAAAAATTAGTCAAAGCAGGTATTCCTTACGAAGTTGCCGTTCAGTATTCTGAAGATGAAAGAAAAAATAAAGCAGCAGTTGAAAAACAATATGTTGCAATGGCAACAG
>JAFUXT010000049.1 GCA_017470815.1 bacterium
AGCGGCATCAAAAACCGCACCTTTAATAAATCCGGTTGTTACAAAAATTTCTGATGAAGTTACTGATAATTGGAACAAATCTTCCGTTGGCGAAAGATACAAAGACACTTTTACACCGTTTACTGTTTCAAGCAGTAAAAATGGTTTTCATCCGGCTAATTTGTTTTATTCAACTTCAAAAGGTCTTAATGCTTATAAGGCAAGAGAATATTTGAAAGAGTGCATATTAAAAGGTGATACTGAAGCAATAGAGAAGTTTAAGCCGAAAATGAAAGCCAACAAAATTGATTTTGATAGGCAAATGCGTAGAGTTTATAAAGAATTGGAGCAAGAAGATTATGGCAATAGAAGAAATTGAATACGGTAGTTTGGCAAGTTCAACAGTATTAAACAGGAACTTTAGCGATTTACAGGCACAAATAACGGCTTTATCTTTAAGAATTTCTGCAAATTCAACAAATATTCAGCAAAATACAAGCGATATTGCGAATTTGTCGGATAGAGTAAGCAATTTAGAAGGTGAATAATGGATTATATAACCATTATAAAAGGTGACGATACAAATTTTTTGGAAGATCAATTTGTAGTTGTTTCTTTTAATACGGATTATGATTTAAGCGGATTTACCGCAACATTTCAACTTGGTGATGTTACTTTAACTTACGGGGATTTAAGTTCAAAGCGATTTGAAATTATTTTATCAAGTGAAATAACATCTAATCTTAAATTAGGAAAACAATACGGTGAATTAAAACTTATTGATACAAATAATAAAATAAGAACTATAACTTCCGTTATTCCTTTTCTTGTAAAAAACGGTGTAAATGAACAAATTACCTATATCAATAATTCTTTGAATATAACTACTTATGTAAATGAAACCACTATTGATATATCTGTTGAAACGGCAGGAATAGCAAAAACTGATGCTGAAAATTATGTCAGACAATGCAATACCTATATGAATAATGCTTTAAGTTCTGCTAATTCTGCCGAAAATGCAAAAAATGAAATATTAACAAATGCAGGATTTATTGCCGTATCTAATGATTTTTTAACAAATAACTACATTCAAACTGTTGCAAATGATTTAGATACAGATAATACGATTGGTGTTGTTTCAAGAAACATCAATAATGTTAATACTGTTGCAAATATCAATGAAGATGTAACAACTGTGGCTCAAATAAATAGCGATATAACAAATGTTTCTAATATATCTGAAGATGTTGTTACTGTATCTGAAAATAATAATGCGGTTAGTATTTGTGCTGAAAATATTGATTTTATAAATACTGCTCCAACAAATGCAAATAAAGCATATATTTGGGCAGAAGGTACAGATGAACAGGTTGAATCAATAGGCGGTGTTCATTCTGCTAAAAAATGGGCAGAAGTTTCAGCCGACAGGCAAATTCAATCGGATTGGGAACAAGCAGATAACAGTAAAAAAGATTTTATAAAAAATAAACCTACAATAATTGAACACTATATAAGTTAAGGGGTTTTTATGATAAAAGGAAAAGACGGCTTAAAAAAGATATATGATGTCGCAAGTTTTAACGGTGTTATTTTTTCAAATACCACATTAGACGGTGTATGTCTTAAAGGTGTAATTTTAGATAATTGCAATTTAACCAATGTCAATTTATCTAATATGGATTTAACGAATACAAATTTATCTAATGTTGATTTAAGTACAACAATACTTTCAAATACAGTATTAAAAGGTGCAAATTTAAGAAATGCAAATCTAACTAATACGGATTTAACCGGAGCAAATTTTACTTCTTTAAATTTAAGTAATGTTGATTTATCGAATAAAAAATACGGTGTTGATTTTCATTTAGAAAACAATGTTTTAGTTATTGATTATTACGGAAATGAAGTTTTGCAATATTTGGCTTCAAAAGGTGCAAATATTCAAAATGTTATCGTTTCTAATACAACAAAATGTTCAAGCAAAACATCTTGTAATTCTTCAACTATTTTATCTAATACAAATTTATCGGGGGCAAATTTAAGCGGAAGTCATTTTTCGGGTACTTCGATAATATCTTCTAATTTAACCAATACAAATTTAAGCGGAATTTATTTTGAAAATGCAAATTGGACTAATGCAAATTTATCAAACGCAAATTTTACAAGTTTAACAAATAATAATTTTTCTAATCAAGTATATGGTTCTGATTGGAAATATGAAAATGGTGCTTTTTACAATAGTATGGCATCTTTGAGTGATATAACTTATACACTTGGCTATACAAAGTCAAATAGTGCTTGGGCAGATACAATGAGTTCTGCAATAATCGGCAAAATAAATAATGATGTATATTATGCCTATGATGATTATGTTTATAAATATGCAACCGATACAGGTACTTGGTCACAAGCAGCATACAAAAGGGCTTGGGAATATCTAACATATAACGATATTGAGGTTATGACAGGAAAATATTATGATTCAACATCATTATCTGTATTTACTCCTTATGGAAAAGTTAGTGTTCCTATCACTTATGCAAACGGTACACCATATAACTGTATTGAATACAATGGAAAATATTATTTTGATGAAAGAACAAATACAACTTCTGCTTCTACTTATCTTTATACTGTAACGAAAGATTCTAATTTAACCACTTCTTCAATATTAGTATCAAGTTCTGTTACTCCTGATGTAAACGGCGGATTGGCATTTGGAAACGGTATTATGCTTTATACAAGAAGTTCAAGCAGTCAAATTCATTACAGTACAAATCTGACAAATTGGACTTCCGGTACAATAAATTCCTTTGTTAGCGGATATTATTTAAGTAATGTTGTTTTCGGAAACGGAAAATTTGTTACCGTAGGAGTGAAATCAAACAATAATAGTTATGTATTTTATAGCGAAGATGCGATAAATTGGTATAGAGTACAATTAGATATTCAATATCCTAAAAATTACACTTACAATTTAATCGTTACTTTTGTCAATAATAAATTTGTTATAACTTCTGCTAATGGTTCATACAATATGTATGTTTCAGATGATGCAATAAATTGGCAGAAATCAAATTTATCGACAGTTATTCCTCATTGGAACAGAGGAACAAGAATTTTATATGTTCACGGTAAATATTTTATTGTTTATGGCAAACAGTATTATGTTAGTGATGACTTGATAAATTGGGAAAATCATACTTTTAGCACTCCTACTCAATATATTTATCATAGCAAAGTTAGTACAAGTTTTGCCGGAAATAAAATTATTGCAGGTTATGTCGCAAACAATGATTCATCATCATCTACTACTGATCCATATTACTATTACGCAGGCTTTGGAACTGTTTATGAATGGACACCAAGAACATAGTTTATAGGATTTAAAAATGACAGATACACAAACTTTATTGAAACATATAAATTTATATAATCTTACCAAAGAACAGTACGAATCAATGCTTGAAAACGGCGAAATTGATAGTAATGCTTTTTATTATCTTCGTGATGATACAAGTTTGATAGATATTAAAACAAATAGTGATAATATCTTAAACTTGCAAAATATTATCAACGCAAAGACATCAAGTGTTATATCCGGCAGTTCAAATTTAATGACAAGCGGCGGTGTTTATTCTGCTCTTGGTGCAAGCACACTATCAAGCGGAATATTAAATTTAAGACCAAATTATATTACAGGAATTTCAACTTCCACCACAGGAACAGGAACTCTTGCAAGCGGATATATTTACCTTCGTTATAATTCAAGTTGGAAAGTTTTAATACAATGGGGGCAGCATACAAGAAGCACGGCTACTGATACCGTTACATTCCCTATTGCATACAATTCAAGTGTTGTTCCGCAAGTATTTATTCAAGCACATCATACGGCAAATAGTACAGACGGCAGACCGCCATTGGTAAATACCATTACATATACTAATTTTGTTCTTAATTCATACACAGGTTATAACAATTTTTCTTGGTGGGCGATTGGCGGAAAATAAGGAGTTTTAATATGGCCGATAAATTACTTTACGACACGGAAGAACAACGTGCCGCTTTTATTATGAAATACAATTCGTTAGGTATTTATGATGATTTTCAAAATAAAATCGTCTATCATCTTGCACCTAATGAAATTATTGAAAACGGTGTTCCTGTTTTAAATCCTAATTATGAAAAAGAAGTTCAGATTCAACAATTACAAACACAAATTCAACAATTAACGCAAGATATAGATGAACTTGATTTGAAACGAATTAGAGCCATTTGCGAGCCTTCTTTAAAAGATGAAGAAACAGGTGAAACTTGGCTTGATTACTATAATTCACAAATTCAAGAAAAAAGATTACAAATACAGGAATTAACAGAAAGGATAAATAATGACATCACTATCTAAAATATGCTTGCATTGGACAGCCGGAGCAAATGTTCCTTGCAGGGTGGATATTGAAGCATATCACTTTTGTATTGATAAATACGGCAGAATTTATAAAGGAAATCATAAGCCGGAAGATAATCTAAACTGTCAAGACGGTAATTATGCAAAACATTGCGGCGGTGGCAATACAGGCTGCATCGGAATATCAGTTTGCGGAATGGCAGGATTTGACCTTAAAAATAAGAAAACAAATTATCCATTAACGCAAAACCAGATTGAAGCTATGGTTTGTTTAGTCGGTTATTTAAGCAATTATTACGGTATTCCTATCAATGAGAAATCAGTTTTCACCCATTTTGAGTTCGACCAAAAGCAGCGAAAGCGACAGGGGAAAATTGATATTACTTATTTGCACTACTTACCGACTTTATCCATTGATGAAGTCGGTTCTTATTTCAGGACAAAAGCAAATTGGTACAAACAAAAAATCAAAGAAGGTAAATACAAATTTGAAAAGAAAGGGGATTTTTATGAATTTGATTACATTGATTAGAAATTGGAAAGATTTAAGCACAATTTGGGCGATTATTCAGCCTTTTATTGTCAGATTGGCTAAAAAGCAAGTGCCAAATACGGTTACAAAACTGTATGAAAACCTTGCAAAATACACGCAGCCTGCAATAGACAGTTTGTTTAGATTAAAAGAAAAAATCAAAGAATCACCAAGCGACCTTGATGATTACTGTTTTGAGCAGGGTGTTACTGCGATTGAAACATTCGCACATTATCTTTTAGGCATTGTAGATGAATTAAAAAAATAAGTTGGTAAAAATTGAGGAGTAGGCTTGGAAGTGCATTTATTGTGCTTTCTTGCCTACTTTTTTTGTGACAAGGAGCAGAAAATGAATAAATACATTAACAAAGAAAACGCATACATTATTGCCTGCGTAATATTCACCCTTATTCAGATGAATTATTTTGCAACAAAGTTAGATGTTGCAAATCTGAAGATTGAACTTATGGAATATTCACAAAAGCAGATAGAAATGA
>JAFUXT010000050.1 GCA_017470815.1 bacterium
AGGTTGTGATTGTTGATGACCTTGATGAATGATAGTATCAGGTTAGTAACGAAACACCTTGAAAACACTGCTTTAGACCACTTCTGCACATATTGTGTCACAAAGAAAGTGTGAAATGTATGGATAACACGGTTTTCAAGATTTCAGACTTTGTTGGTGGTGGATATAATGATTTTTGGAAGTTCAAAGGAAGATACCGGATCTGTAAAGGGTCAAGAGCATCCAAGAAATCAAAGACCACTGCTTTGTGGTACATCAGCAACCTTTCCAAAGAGAAATACAAAGCTGCAAATCTTCTTGTAATTAGAAAAACATTCCGAACCCTGAAGGATTCCTGTTTCACTGAACTGAAATGGGCAATCAACAGACTTGGAATGCAGAACACTTGGATTGCAAAGGAATCACCCCTTGAAATTGTCAATGCTGATACAGGTCAAAAGATATATTTCCGGGGGCTTGATGAACCATTGAAGGTAACATCCATCACGGTTGACACCGGTGTTCTTTGTTGGTTGTGGATTGAAGAAGCCTATGAAATAATGTCAGAATCAGACTTTGACACCATTGATGAAAGCATCCGTGGTGAAGTTCCGGAAGGACTATTCAAGCAGGTGACTTTGACTTTCAACCCTTGGAATGAACATCATTGGATTAAGAAGCGGTTTTTTGATGCTGAACCTGATTCAGATGTTCTTGCTATGACAACCAATTATTTGTGCAATGAATGGTTGGATGCAGCTGATAAGAAACTATTTGAACAGATGCGGAAGAACAACCCAAGAAGATACAGGGTTGCCGGTCTTGGTGATTGGGGCATTGTTGATGGTCTTGTTTATGAGAATTGGAAAGAACAGAACTATGAACTGATTACCAAGAATGATTTCTTAAAGTTGGATGAAGCTGACCGGGTAAAAACAACATATGTTTTCCGGGATGACATTCAAACAGGATTTGGTCTTGATTTCGGTTATACCAATGACCCTTCTGCTGCATTCATCGGTTTTGTTGATTTGGAAGGTAAAAAGATTTATGTTTGGGATGAAATGTATGAAAAAGGACTTTCAAACAAACGGATCTTCAGCAACCTTCAGTCAATGGGATATGGAAAAGACCGGTTCACAGGTGATTCAGCAGAACCCAAGTCCATTGATGAATTAAAGGGTTATGGTTTACGGATCACAGGTGCAACCAAGGGAAAAGACAGCATCAACAATGGTATTCAGTGGATTCAGGACTTTGAAATCATCATTCATCCCCGGTGTGTGAACTTCCTGACGGAAATCAGTAATTACACTTGGGATAAAGACAAGTTTGGAAATAAACTGAATGTTCCAATTGATGACTTCAATCATCTGATGGATGCAATGCGTTATGGGCTTGAAAAGTACATCCGGAAGAATGGTTGGTTGTATTAGTATCACGGTAGTAACAGAATGTGTGGATTTCTTTGATTTCTGCACATTCTGATTTTATTACACAATAAATCTTAAAAGAAAGGACGGTGAAAAAAGAATGCTAACGGAAAGTGAAATCTATAATCTGATTCAGGAAGATTTGAGCAGTTCACGCAAAAGGGCAGCTTCCATTGGTCATAAATACTATGACGGTCAGCACGATATTTTGAACTATAAACTGTATTATTACAATGCTGATGGTCAGTTGGTTGAAGATACCACAAGAAGCAACATCAAAATCTGTCATCCTTTCTTCACTGAACTTGTTGATCAGTGTGTTCAATATATGCTGTCAGGCAAAGAAAGTTTTGTGAAATCGGATATTGCAGAACTGCAAGAAGAACTTGACCTGTATTTTGGTGATGATTTCAAAGATGAATTTGCTGACACCCTGACTGATGTGTGTGCAGGTGGCTTTGGTCATATGTACGCATACAAAAGTGTGAATGATAGAATTGCATTTCAGTATGCTGATGCAATGGGTGTGGTTGAAGTCAGGGCAAAGGACACTGATGACCACACTGAATATGTCATCTATTGGTATGTTGACCGGATTGACAAGGGAACAAAGAAAATCAAGCGGATTCAGGTTTGGGATAAACAGCAGGTTTATTATTTTGTTCAAGTTGATGAAGGCAAAATCATCAAGGACAAAGAAGAACCGCTGAACCCAAGACCACACATTGTTTATGAAAAGGACAATGAAGAAGGCAAGTTTGGTGATTCCTTTGGTTTCATTCCCTTCTTCAGATTGGATGCAAACAGGAAACTGACAAGTCATCTGAACCCGGTCAAGGCATTGATTGATGACTATGACCTGATGGCTTGTGGACTGTCAAACAATATTCAGGATGTTTCTGAATCTTTGTATGTGGTCAAAGGTTTCCAAGGTGACGATCTTGAAGAAATGATCCAAAACATCAAGACCAAGAAACACATTGGTGTTGAACCTGATGGTGATGTTGACATCAAAACCATTGATATTCCATATCAGGCAAGGCAGTCCAAGATGGATGTGGATGAAAAGAACATTTACCGCTTTGGTATGGGCTTTAATTCTGCACAACTTGGCGATGGTAATATCACAAACATTGTCATCAAATCAAGATATGCCCTTCTTGATTTGAAGTGCAATAAACTTGAAACCAAAGTCAGATCATTCCTGAAGAAGTTGGTCAAAGTTGCTTTACAGGAAATCAATGACATCAATGAAACTGATTATCAGATCAATGATGTTTATTTTGAGTTTGACCGGGAAGTGATGACCAACGCATCAGACAATGCACTGATTGAAAAGACTGAAGTGGAAATTCAGCAGATCCGATTGACCACAATTCTGAATGCTGCTGCAAGGCTTGATAATGACACGGTTCTTCAGGCTATTTGTGAACTGTTTGAACTTGACTTTGAAGATGTCAAAGCAAGTGTTGAACAGAACCCTGTTGCTGACCTGAACAGTGCATCAGAAGCACTTGCAAATGCAACGGTGGTTGAACCTGAAAAGCCACCTGATGCAGAAGGCGGTGATGCTGAATGAACAAACGGCAAAAAGAAGTTCTTGAACATTCCTTGAAAGATGAACAAGCAGTGTTAGATGCCTTAACCAAGAATTACACATCTGCACTTGCTGACATCAAGCGGAATATCCGTGAACTTCAGGCAAATCCGCTGACACAATCAAAAGCCTATCAACTTGAATTTCAGAAACAGTTGGAACAGCAGATTTCAGGCATTCTTGACAACCTGCAAGGCAAGAACTTCAAATCAATTGCAGAATACCTTCAAGCCTGTTATGAAACAGGTTTCATTGGAACTGCTTATGATTGGCAAGGTCAAGGTGTTCCACTTGTTATTCCGATTGATGAAAGACAAGTCTTGAAGGCGGTTGAAAAGACCGGTGATGATTTCAGATTATCAAACAAGCGTGGTGTTTCAACCAAGGAACTGAAAAAGCAGGTCAAGGAAGAACTTCAAAGGGGTCTTGCATCACAACTTTCCTATGCTGACATTGCCCGGAATATTTCTGATTATGGTCAAGCAGATATGAACAGATCAATGACCATAGCAAGAACAGAAGGACACCGGGTGCAGTCAGAAGCAAGAATGGATGCAATGCAAGCTGCAAAGAAGAAAGGTGCTGACATTGTAAAACAATGGGATGCAACCCTTGACGGCAACACAAGACCAAATCACAGGTTGCTTGATGGTCAGATCAGGGAACTTGATGAACCGTTTGAAGTGTCAGGAATGAAGGTGGATCACCCCGGTGCATTCGGTCTTGCTTCAGAAGATTGCAATTGCAGATGTTGTGTTCTTCAAAGGGCAAGATGGGCTGTTGAAAAGGTTGATCCAAACACCGGTGAAGTCACCCTTGGTGACAAAGGTGAATATCAGAAGTGGAACAATGAAACAGGCGGTTTCATTAAAACAACCGGTTATGAAGATTTCAAGCAGAAATACTTGTTAAGTTCAAAGACATTGAAAAGTTCACAAAATGGTGGTACAATAAAAGGTGTTGGTTCTTGCAAGGATTTCAATGATTTGGTTCAGTATATGAAGAACACCTTCAATATTGATGTTGACAAATCAATGACGCCTTTGGAATTATCGGTTGTTCAGCAACCTTTGGTTGGTTTTGAATCAATGGTTCAGAACTTCCCTGAACTTGGTGATTATGTTTCATTCATCAGAACTTCCAAAAGCGGTGTAATGAGTTGCAGCGGTGAAAAGATAACATTCAACCCGGCATATTTTTCTGACACAACAAAACTTGCCGATGCTTGTCAGCAGTATGGCAACAGCGGTTTTTGGGTCAAAGGTGTAACACCTGAATCAATAGGTGTTCACGAATCAGCACACGGTGTTGAATGGGTTCTTTGCAAGTTGAATCCTTCTTATTCATACGATTGGGAAAGGGTTATGGCATATAACAAGTGTACTGAAGCACAAAAGATTGTTGGTCAGGCTTGCAAGAACATCAAGAAAACAGCCTATGGAAAAGGCAAATCAAATGATTGGTTGAAAGGTCAGATTTCACGATATGCAAAGGATAGCCCCTCTGAAACAATGGCAGAAGCATTCAATGATGTGTATGTCAATGGTACAAATGCAAATCCTTTGTCATTGGAAATTCAGAAATTGACCAATGACCTATATCAGAAATATAAAGGTGGTGGTGTGATTTGAGATTACCGGAAATTTG
>JAFUXT010000003.1 GCA_017470815.1 bacterium
AGATTTTAATAAACAAGGAATGGATAATCTTGTAATCGCTGTAAGAGACAAAGAAGCAGGATACTCATTCTCAGGCGAAGAAGATATTGCAAACGGAATTGATACATATACTAATCTCAATAACGACACAACAAAAGTCGGCAGTTTGGGTGCGGATTTAACAATAGACGGTAACGGCACAGGAACAATCAATGGCGGTAATCGTGGCGGAATAATAAATACGGATAAGATCTTAACAATCAATGATGTATCGGATATAAAGAACTTCAATGGTTCGGCGGTAACAAATTCCGGCACTTTGAACGTAGAAAATACTAAATTTACAAGTGGCATAACCAATACCAATGCTTTGAACTTAACAGGTGCCAATACAATTAATGGTGCAGTCAGCGGAACAAATGGTAAAACAGCAGTTAAATCCGGCACAACAACATTTGGTAACACCGTTGCTCAATCCAATATGACAATTTCAGGCGGTGCAAAGGCTATTATCAGTGCTGATAATCTTGTAATTACAAACGATGTAAATAACCTTGGAACTTTAGATTTAGAATCGGGAACTCTTGCAAGTAACATTAGCGGTAACAGTGGTACAACAAATATTATTGGTAATGTCGCAAGTGCCAAAACAATTACCCAAAATATATTAACAACAAGTAACGGTATAACATTCACAAATACCGGAGATGTTACTGCTCATTCAACATTAACTAATAATGGTGTTATTGATAATAGCGGTTCAATGGTAATCGGTACTGCAACAGGTTCTGTAACAGGCGGTAATTTAGGTAAGATTACCGATACAAATTCAACAGGTTCATTAACTCTCAATGGCGGAGCAGGAGTTACATACATTAACAATTCGGCAGACGGAATTACTCAAAATACATTCACAAACAATGCTAATTTGAATAATAATAACAAATTGACTGCAACTGTTACAAATACAGGTAAGATTACGTCTAACGCAGATAATTTGGTTGGTACTGTTGCAAACTCAGGCGAATTGAATTTAACTGGCGGAAGTATTCAGGATAATATTACTAAGAACGGTTCAACAGGCGGAACTGTCAAAATTAGCAATACTGTAATATTAAGTTCTAATAAAGCAATTTCAGGTAATGATATCGAACTTGTAAGCGGTTCAACATTGAAACTCCACGGTGGTTCTATTGCGGATGCAACAAGTTTGATTGCTAAATCTAATTCAACATTAGATATGCAGGATAGTTCAGTAAGCAGTGATTATATTAATATCAGCAATGTTGATTTGAGCAGTTCTGATTTGAAGATTACAATTGATGCTGATTTGGCTAATGAAAAAGCCGATAAGATTAGTGCAAACTCTGTAACAGGTACAAATCATATTGTGATTAGTGCAATAAATATTCTTTCTGATGCAGTTTCTACTGTTCCGACAGTAATTGATGTTGCTGATAATGTGACAAGAACTCATGTTCAGTTAGGTTCATTTGCATCTAATCCTGTAACAGGAATTAATGACAGTTACTTGGTTACTTATGATGACGGCTCAAGTGAATCAAGAACGACAGGTCAATTGACATTTGGATTTGCAAACTTGGAAAATGCCGTTAAATCACAGGCACAACAAAAAACTTATGTAATGGCGGATGATGAAGTTGTAACAGGCGATTTGGTACCGTTCAACGGTTCTACACTGACTATTAATGCAAATGGGCATGCTATAACCGGTTCAACCCCTTCACCTGTCGGCTTGACTGTTGGTAACGGTCAAACATTGAACTTATCTGATGCGAGTGATGTAAGCGGATTTGATGGTGGTACATTCTTAACCAACAACGGAGAAGCAAATGTAACAAGTTCAACAATTTCTGATGCTATTATTAATAATTCTGAACTGAATTTGAATGGTACAAATACGATTTCTGATATAAGCGGAACAAGTGGTACAACAACCGTTCAGACAGGCAAAACTATATTTAATGGCGATGTTACTCAGGATTCAATTCTTATTGACAAGTTGGCGGGTGCTACTGCTGCTGAAGCAGAATTTAACGGTGATGTTACTGCTGATTTGACAAATAAAGGTACAACTACATTATCTAATGCAACTACTTTGACAGGTGATGTTGATAACAGTGGTACATTAACAAATAAAGGTACAATCAGTTCTGATGTAATAACTAATACTGGCAATTTGGATAATACAAACGGTACAATTAGTGCAACCACAATTACAAACAACGGTGAAAACGGTGTGATTACGACTGCTGCAGATAAGATTACCGCAACTGATAAGATTACAAACAATGCACAGTTGAATTTGACAGGCGGAAATAACGCTAATACTATTGATGGCTCCGGTACTACAACATTAAGCGGTACTACTATTAATAACGGTTCAATAAGTCAAAGTATTATTGAAATTACAAATACCGGTGATGTAACAAGTAATGCGGACAATTTAATTGCAACAGATACAACTGATGGTATTAAAAACGCAGGTAAATTGACATTAACGGGCGGAACAAACGGTAACACAATCACAGGCACAGGTGATACCTTAATCAGCGGTAATGTTGTAAATAACGGAACAATAACACAAGACACCTTAACGATAGAGGGTGCAAGTGCAAAATTAACCACAAATGCTGATGATGTAACAGCATCTATTGTCAATAATAAAGATTTAGAATTAACCGGCGGAACAAACGGTAACACAATCACAGGTACAGGCGATACCTTAATAAGCGGTAATGTTGTAAATAACGGTTCTATTACTCAGGATTCGATAACAATTGACGGTACAGGAACTAAATTAACAACCAATGCTGATAATGTTTCAACAACAAACGGTATCTCTAATGCTAATGGTGTTGTTGAATTAACAGGCGGTAAATTAACAGATAATATTACGGGTGCAAACGGTAAGACTGTAATTGACGGAGATGTTTCCGTTAAATATGGTAATTCAATTGCTCAGGCAATAGAAATTAATTCAAATAAATCGTTAAATGCAAATGTAACAAGCATAGGCGGTGATGTTGATAATGACGGTACATTGACTATTTATAACACTGACAATGCTGCATTAACAAATAATGTAACAGGTGACGGTAAAACAGTTATTAACCAAAAAGTTACAATTGCCGCAAATGTTGAAAATGAAATCAGTATTGAAACATATACTGATACTCAGGGTGTAGATCATAATGCAGATGTAACTGTTACAAGCGGAACATTTGGTAAAACAGGCAAGACTGTCACTGTTGCAGGTGCTGATGACAAATTGACTATCAATGGCGGAAGTGTTGTCGGTAATATTATTAACGAGGGTTCATTAAAATCTAATGCTGATAATATATTAGGAACTGTTGAAAATAATAATGCTTACGAAGTAACCGGCGGAACAATAGCGACTGCAATAAGCGGTGATGGTGATTTAACAATCAGCGGTAATACTTCTAATACTTCATCAATTTCACAAGGCTCTTTGACTGTCGATAGCGGTAAGACATTTACAAATAATGCGTCAACAGGTAATCCTGTTACAATAGCGGATACTTTGACAAATAACGGCATTATTGCTAATAACGGCAGTATGTCTATCGGTTCAGGTAATGCAACCGGTGGTGATTTGGGTACAATAAACGGCACAGGTACATTAGAACTTAATGGCGGCAATAATGTAACCTATAATAACAATTCTACAAGCGGTATTACCCAGAGTACTGTTATTAACAATGCTAACTTACAAAATGATAATGATTTAATTGCATCTGTTACAAATAACGGTTCAATTACTTCTAATGCCGATAATTTGAAAGGTGTTGTAACTAATGCAACAAATGCCAATGTTACATTGACAGGCGGTTCAACTTCTAAAGATATTTTAGGAAACGGTAAGGTTACTGTTCAGAATGAAGTTACTTTGAACAATACTACCGCTAATAATTCAATAGAACTTTCAGACGGTTCAACATTGAAGATTAGAAATAACGGTGATATTTCTAATAACAACAGTTTAATTGCCAAAGGCGGTACAATAGATTTGGCAGACGGTATAATTAGTGCAACAGCAATCAATTTGGGTAATGTTGATATTACAAATTCTGATTTGAATGTAATTATTGACACAGATTTAAGTACAGACCCAAGTGCTACAGCAGATATTATTACCGCAAATTCAGTCACCGGTTCTGATAAGAAAGTATTGATTTCAGATATCAATTTGATGCATAAATCAACTCATGGTGCTCCAATTGATGTTCAGATTGCGCAGGGTGCAATTATGAGCAGTGTTGATTTGGCTGCCGGTATCAAAACTCATGGTAAATCTGCCGAAGGTGAATCTTACATGTTGTCTTATGACAATACAACAGGTAATTTGAATTTCAGTTATAACGGTTTGTATCAGGCTGTAAAATCTCAGTCAGCATCAAGAGTTTATACAATGGGTTCTGATGAGAATGTAATACAGGATCTTGGCGATATGGGCGGTCCGTCAACGGGTGATAATAAAGGTACTTTGACAATTAACGGTAATCAAAACAGTATCAATGGTAACAACCATGAAGGTATCAATGTTGGTTCGGATCAAACTCTGTATATAAATGAAGTTGGTAAACTTGCACAAGACGGCAGTGTTGAAAAATCTTATAACGGATTTGAAAAAGCAATTGATGTTGCATCAGGCGGTAATTTGACAGTTGAAGATTCTGTATTTGATGGAAATACAACAGATGTAAATAACAATGGTTCATTTACACTGAAAGGTAACAACACTTTCAATGATACTATTGCATCAACAAATAACACAGGTTCAATGACTGTTAATGACGGTACATCAACATTTAACGGTGAAGTAACTCAAAATAACATTACCGTAAATGATGGTGCAACTGCAAACTTCAATAATAATGTTAATTCAAATATTGCTAACTCAGGTACAACAAACAGCGCAGGTACTTTAACCGGTGATGTATCCAATACAGGAGATGATGCTGAATTTAATAACAACGGTAAAGTAAACGGTAATGTAACAGAAAACAGTGGTACATTTAATAATAACGGTAAAGAAGTTAACGGTAATGTTTCTTCAAATAGCGGAACATTCAACAACAAAGGCGGAAAAGTTGCCGGTAATGTTTCAACATCAGGTACATTTGATAACTCTAATAACGGTTTGGTAAGCGGTAATGTCGATATTACGGGCGGAACATTCAATAACGAAGTCGGCAGAATTGTCGGAAATGTAACAAACGCAGGTTCGTTAGATACTAATTTGAATAATATAAGCGGAACAATAGCAAACAACGGTACAATGAATGTAACTGGCGGAACTGTTCAAAATGATATTACAGGCACCGGTATAGCAAATGTTAAAGGCGATGTAACAAATACCAAGAACATAACTCAGGGTACCGTAAATGTAGATTCAGATAAGAAGATTACCAATACAGGCAGTCTGACTGTTAATGATGCTCTTAATAATAAGGGTAACATCACAGGTACCGGTGTATTAAATATCGGTGACAATGCAACTGCTGACAACACTAACGGTGAGATAACTCAAAATACTGTTAATATCGGTAATGGTGCAAATGTTAAAACAAATGCCGATAAATTCAATGCATTGAATGGTATAAATAATGACGGTACAATTACTTACACAGGCGGAACGGTGAGAAGCAACATTACAGGTTCTACAAACGGTGTTGTAAATCTTGGCGATAATCCGGCTTCAAGTGACAATGTTGATATGCCGTTAAATTCAACAATCAGCGGTAATCAGATTAATTTGAACAACGCTCTTATTACATTTGGCCCGAATGCAGATATTTCAGGTGCTTCTTCATTGAATATCAATGCCGGCGGTATGAATGTGATGGATGGCAAACTTACCTCAACAAATCTTGGCAATGTAAACTTAAACGGCAAATCTGATTTGGCTATTGATTTCAATTTGAGTGATATGACATCAGATACATTTGTCGCAAATGTTACGAATAATGGTGGAATGTTCAATATTAACAAACTTAATGTAATGGGTACAACTCTGAAAGATAACATTAAGATTCAGTTGGGTAATCCGACAAGACTTGGTGCATCTAATGTAACATCTGATACATTTGATTTGCCGTCAATAATGACTCCGATAAGAAAAATTAATGGTAGAGTTGAAGACGGATATTTGATATATGCACCTGGCGGAAACAAACATACAGACTTCAACCCGGCAGCACTTGCTACACCTGTTGCAGTTCAGTTTGGCGGATATTTGACCCAAATCAATTCCTATGATGAAGCATTCAGAAATCTTGATATGAAGATGTTGATGACTCAGGAAGAAAGAAATGCATGGAAGTTGCAGAACAGATATGCATCTGCTGATTCTGTTCAGGTATTCAGCCCGCTCTACT
This sequence comes from bacterium, assembly GCA_017470815.1. Classification (GTDB taxonomy): domain Bacteria; phylum Cyanobacteriota; class Vampirovibrionia; order Gastranaerophilales; family Gastranaerophilaceae; genus Zag111. The sequence continues at coordinate 6,405 of JAFUXT010000003.1, forward strand.
TACCTGAAAAAGACAAAGCATTATGGGCAAGACCTTATGCAGCATTTGAACATGTAGGTTTGAACAATGGACCAAATGTAAATAACACTATGTATGGTACATTCTTTGGCGGTGACAGTGATATGAAAGAACTTCGCCATGGCTGGGATTATCAATGGAGTGCTTATGTAGGCTATAATGGTTCACATCAGTCTTACAGCGGTGTTGATATTTATCAAAACGGCGGTAATTTGGGTGTAACAGGTGCCTGGTTTAAGGGTAACTTCTTTACCGCATTAACTGCAAACGTTGGTGCAAGCATTGCAGATGAATCAACAATGTACGGCAGTGATGTTGTTCCGATGATAATGGGTGGTGTTGCATCGAAAACCGGTTATAATATTCAACTTGCAAAAGGCAAATTCATTATTCAACCGAATTACTTAATGAGTTACACATTTGTTCAATCAATAAATTATAAATCCGCATCAGGTGCTCATATTAACGGTAAAGCATTGAACGGTATCCAAATTGCTCCGGGTATTAAGTTTATCGGTAACCTCAAGGGCGGATGGCAGCCTTATGCAAGTATCAGAATGGTATGGAATACAATTGATAAGACGAGATACACCGCAGAAGATATCGCATTACCGCAAATGAGTGTTGCTCCATACTTCCAGTATGGTTTAGGTTTACAAAAACGCTGGGGTGACAGATTCACAGGCTTCTTCCAAGCAATGGCAAGAAGTGGCGGCAGAAACGGTGTTGCATTGTCAGCAGGCTTCAGATGGGCAATCGGTAAAGATTACCACGATTATCCGCAGGATTACAAAAACAGAATCCCAACTTCATCGGGTAATGTTTCTACTAAAAAAGAAACTCCGGTAGTTAAATCTACAACTGAAGTTAAACCGTCAGTTCAAAAACAGGTTAAAGATGTTCAACCGGTTAAAAAGACTGTTGAAAAACAACAACCAAAAGTTCAACAGACAGTTGCTCCTGTTGTAGTTCCTTCTGTAGATAAACAGGTTAAAGAAGTTAAAAAACAGGAAGTTAAAGCAAAAGAAATTAAAGAAGTTAAACCTGTCGCAGAAAAAATACAAAAACCTGTTAAAGTTCAGGAACTTAAACAACAAGATGTAAGACCTGTTACTCAAAAAGTTGAAAAACAAAAAACTCAGACAACTGAAACTAAGAAAGAAGGATTCTTCAGCAGATTGTTCAAAGGTATGGATGCTCCTGAATCTGCCAAAACAACTGAAACCAAAAACGGCAAGTCTGTTATCAAAGGTTTGACCGATTATGAAAAGAAACATCTTGAATACACCACAAGAACCAAGATGAATGCTGATATTACAAAAGATACTGTACAGACAAAACAGATTAAACCTGCTGTTCAAAAACAAACTGTTCAAAAACAAGTTAATGAGGTAAAACCTGTAAAACAGACTGTTGAAAAACAACAACCAAAAGTTCAACAGACGGTTGCACCTGTTGCAGTTTCTGCAGTTCAAAAACAGGTAAATGAAGTAAAAGCACCTGAAGTACAGGTAAAAGAAGTAAAACCTGTTAAAGCAAAAGAACTTAAACCTGTCAAAGAAACAGTTAAGAATCTTCCAAAACAAACAGTAGAAAAACCTGCAAAAGAGGTTAAACCTGCCAAGGTTAAAGAAGTAAAAGTTAAGGAAGTTAAAACACCTGAATTGCAGGTAAAAGAAATAAAACCTGTTAAGGCAAAAGAACTTAAACCTGTAAAAGAAACAGTTAAAAAACTTCCGAAACAAACAGTAGAAAAACCTGCAAAAGAAGTTAAACCTGCTAAAGTTAAAGAAGTAAAAGCACCTGAAGTGCAGGTAAAAGAAGTAAAACCTGTTAAAGCAAAAGAACTTAAACCTGTTAAAGAAACAGTTAAGAATCTTCCAAAACAAACAGTAGAAAAACCTGCAAAAGAGGTAAAACCTGTCAAGGTTAAAGAAGTTAAAGAAGTAAAACAAACAGTTCAAAAAGAGCAAAAACAGTCTGTAATGAATGTTCCTGTTCAGACAAGACCTGTTGTTCAGACTGCTCCCGGTGAACTAAAGGTTATTAAGCAATTATCAGACAGCGAAAAGAAACATCTTGAACATACTACAAGAACAAAGATGCAGGCTGTTGTAGATAAATTATAATTTTAAATTATTTCTATAAAACAATTTCTGCCCTACACTTCCGCAGGGCACTTTTCCTTGCGTATTTGAGCGATTTATACAAATGCGGGTGAGGGAATATTATTTTATCGTCGGCAGAATAATTTTTGCTTCAACATTTTTTACCCCGTCAATACTTTTATTAAAACCGTTAAACAGTTGTGCTGAAGTTTGCGCATTATAGAATTTACCGCTTGTAACAAGTGCGGTGCATTGGAGTTGTTCGAGGTCATCTCTGTCGTGAATATTAAAAGCAATAACATCTATTTGCACGTCTCTGCGAATTTTAATAAGTTCCATAACAAATTTGCAAGGGCTTTCGTCACAATTTTCACCTCCGTCAGTCAGTAAAATTATATGTTTTTTGCCGTTAAATCCGAGAAAATCGTTGCGAATCGCCTGTTTAAGAGAATAAGTAATCGGAGTCATTCCTCTTGGTTTATGTTTGTATAATGAATTTGAGATAGCAAATGAATTATCTGCAGAAATAGGAACGGCAAGGGTTGATGCTTTGCATGCTTCAATTGGTGTAAATCCCATTCTGTGTCCGTAAATTCTCAAGCCTATTTCTGTTTTTGGATTAATTTTTGGCAGAATTTCTTTCATTGTTTTCAGCATAAGATTATATTTTGTATCCCGTTCAAGACTTTCATTCATGCTGTTTGACAGATCAATTATAAAAAGTATCCGTTCGCCTTCATTTGGGTTATATGAATAATTTTGAGGCATATAAACACCGTATTTTGCGCCAAAGCATGGGCAAATACTTATAAAAATAACCAAAAATAATCCGAATATTATTTTCATAGAAACATTATTCGGATTATTTATTTATATTTCATTACCTGAAATGATTAGGGTAATCTACGGTTTTACTTTTTTTGCAACTTTTGTCAGTTCTTCTGCAAAGTCTTTGAGTAAATCATGTTTTTTAAAGAACTTTCTGTATGCAACAGAATCTGCTTTAAACTGTTTTGTTGCAATAATTTTGTCATAGTCAATGCTTGTACTTGTTCCGGGCCAACTTTGACGAGTTGTTTTCATTGATGAATATTCTTTTTCGTTTGCTTCGTAGGCTTTTTTGCTGATGTTCAAATCTTTAATTTTTTCATCAAGCGCACTACTAACTTCATCAAACCCGCTGCTTGTTCCGGGGGATAAATCAGGTCTTGTTTGTTTTGCTATTGCTTTAAATTCTGCTTTTGCATTTGTATCTTTGGCAAGTGGTGTTTTGTTAAATACATCCTTGTAAGCAACTGAATCTACTGCTGACTGGACTTTTGATTCTTTCATATAAGAATCATAACCTTCAAAACCTGCCATGATTTTTTCGTATTCTCGCATTGGTTTATTTTCCATAAGTTCTCCAAGCACTTTTTTACCGGAGCGAACGGCATTAGAATCCCCGCCGCAACTTGTTAATGATAGCATGGGTGTGACCACTAATGATGCAATAAGAGGTTTAATATAACTCATAATATTCTCCTTTTTTATATTGCAATAAAACTCAAAAAAAAATTTATTGCTATTTTAGTTTAAAATTTAACCTTTTCCGTATTGTTCAAGTTGGAACATTCTGAACTGTAGTGCGTGGGTAAGATGTATTGCCGTAATATTTTCGCTTTCGTCAAGGTCTGCTATGGTGCGTGCAAGTTTTAAAATCCTGTCGTAGCGTCTGCCTGAGAGTTGATATTTTACTATTGCGGTTTTTAAAATTTCTTTTGATTGCTCATCTAAAACACAGTATTTTTTTATGAGTTTTGGTGTTAATTCGGAGTTTGTCAGAATATTTTCGTTTTTGTAGCGTGCGCCTTGGATTTGTCTTGCTTTTATTACTCTTTTTCTTATGTCTGCCGAACTTTCTTTTGGTGGTTCTGCGTTCAAAAGTTCAGTCGGAGTAAGTCTTGGCACATCAATTTGCAAATCAATTCTGTCTAACAACGGACCTGATAATTTTGACAAATATCTGCTGATTTGAAAATCAGAACAGGTGCATTGTTTTTCTTTATCGCCCAAAAATCCGCACGGACATGGGTTCATAGCACCTAAAAGCATAAATTTTGCAGGATATTTGACAGAATGAGTCGCTCTGGAGATAACAATTTCACCATCTTCAAGCGGTTGTCTTAATACTTCCAAAACTTGTCTTGGAAATTCTACCATTTCGTCTAAAAACAAAACTCCTCTGTGAGCCAAAGTTATTTCACCGGGTTTTGGGTTACTTCCTCCGCCTATTATTCCGTTTGCTGATGCGGTATGATGTACAGGTCTGTATGGGCGTTTTACAACAAGCGGTTCGTCAGAAGATAAAAGACCTGAAACGCTGTAAATTTTGGTAAGTTCAAGTGCTTCTTCAAGTTCAAGAGGCGGAAGAATTGACGGAAAACATTTTGCCATCATTGTTTTGCCTGACCCCGGAGAACCTGTCATAAGAACATTATGTCCGCCTGCTGCAGCAATTTCTAGTGCTTTTTTGGCTTTTTGCTGACCTTTTACTTCTTTAAAATCAAATATATATTCCTCGTTTGATTTTTCAACAAGATAATCCTTAACATTAATTTTGGTAACAGGAATTTGAGTGTCTGTGAAATGCGCAACAATTTCACATAAATTCTGCGCGCCGTAAATATTTACCCCCTCAATCAGTGCCGCTTCTTTGGCGTTTTCTTTCGGGACAATAATATTTGTTACCCCCTGCTCTTTTAAGCCCAAAACAAGCGGTAAAACGCCTGTAATCGGACGAATTAATCCGTCTAAAGCAAGTTCACCGATAAAGGCATAATTTTCAACTTTTTCTGATGTCAAAACTTCTTCTTCAATTAAAATTCCTATGGCAATAGGCAAATCAAAGCCTGTTCCGTTCTTCTTAACATCAGCAGGAGCAAGGTTTACAACAACTTTTTTAGCGGGAAAAGTGTAGCCTGAATTTTTTATGGCAGATTTTACTCTGTCACGCGCCTCATTTACCGCGGCATCAGGTAATCCTACAACTGCCATACCGGGTAGTGAGTTTATAACATCCGTTTCTACCCATACTTTATAGGCATTTAAACCTATTACTGTACCTGACTGAACCCTGTTGACCATGGGTTTAGTATAGCATAATTTTATAAATTTGTCTTTTGTATGTCGTTATGATAAACTCAAATTATAAGAGAGGCGGTTATGACAGAAGTTTCTAAATTACAAAATAATGTTCAATTTATATATAAGCAAAATAAAAATACCCCGAGAATGGCTTTATGCCTTAATTTTTCGATAAACCAACCGGAAGAAACTCCGGGTATATATACTCTTATGGCAAGATTATTGCTTCAAGGAACAAAAAAATATAATTCCGAACAACTTGCAACTGAATTTGAAAAATATGCAATTGATTTTTCAAGTGAGTTATTTCCAAATTATTTACGAATTAAATTTGTCTGTCTAAATGAAGATTTTTCAAAAGCACTTGAACTTATGGATGATATTTTGAAAAATTCTACATTTGAAGAATTTGAAAAAGAAAGAACAAAACTCGTCGGAGAAATTTCTGCTGAACTTGATTCTCCACGTACTACCGCAATGGATGCTTATTATCGTGAAATGTTTGAAAATCACTATTACGGCAATTCGCTCGTTCGTATTTTAGATAATATCGGCAAAGTTACAAAAGAAGATGTTGTAAATTTGTTCAAGTATATTTTGAATAACAGTAAAAAAAGTTTGGCAGTTGTAGGCACGCTTGATAAGGGTAAAATATTTGATCAAATAAATGAAACTCTCGGCAAATTACCTATTTCTACAGCAGGTAACTTTATGATACCAAAACCAAAACTTGAAACGGTTAAAATTGCGCAAAATACCCGTGCTGATTTAAATCAGGCGCATATTATTAAAGGTTGGCTGCTGCCGACTTATGGTGAGGTTGATTATCCTGCTATTGTGCTTTTGAATATTATTTTAGGTTCAAGCGGTTTGAGTTCAAGATTGTTTTTGGAATTGCGTGATAAAAAAGGACTTGCTTATGTCGTTCGCAGTTCTTATGAAACGTATAAACTTGCAGGGAATTTCATGATTTATATTGCTACTGCCCCGACAAATATTGATACTTGTCTGAAAGGATTTAATGAAGAAATAGAAAAGATTAAATCTGCTCCTGTGAGTCAGGAAGAACTTGAAAATGCAAAAACAAATATTGTCGGTAAGTATGAATTTCTTGAGGAAACGAACATTCAACAGGCATGTTCTTATGCAAAATTCGATGTTTTAGGCTTGGGTTATAATTATTCAGATAACATCAAACAACAGGTTCAGTCTGTTACTGCTGATGAAATTCTCAAATGCGCACAAAAGTACTTTGTGGATGATAAGTATGTTTTATCTGTGATTAAACCTGAATAAATATTTAGTTTTGTAAACATTATTTTCAAATTAATCAATTTCTGAAATTGATGATTCTTTTTGTTGGTACCAAAGTAAAGAAAGCAGGTTAAAAAATGTGTGCTAATGAAATGTTGATGCCAATTGAAGAAATTGATGAAAATATTGTAGAAAAATACAATGACGAACTTCAACAGGAGCGTATTGAATCTTCAATGGTTGATATTATTGAAAATTTAGAAAAATTATATTTTATCGATTAAATAATACCTTTTACAAAAAAAATATTTGGTCTAAAATATTGTTGTGTATTGAATAAATACGGATATTATATAGAGTAGGTCGGCTTTACCAAGCCGACAAAGATAATTAAGGAGAAAGTTTTATGAAAAAGGTATTATTAAGTCTTTTTGTTGCAATAGCGGTTGGAATACCTTCATTTGCTGCAACAACTTACAACCCTGCATCTAAAGTACAGGAAGTCGGAGAAAAATTGCTTACCAAAAGCGGTATTCCTGCAACGAATGTAAAATTTACGGTTGTTTCTGATACTCCAAACAATTCTGAATTTATCTCAACAAAAGTAGTTAATGTATCAAGTGCGGAACTTGCTTTTGCAGGTAATGACAACGAAACAGCAGCAGTTGTTGCAAATCAGTTAGGTCACATCATTTTTGGTCATGCTTCAAAAAATAAGGTTATGAATTTGCTTCAATCTACAACAAACACAAATATTACAACATCTGCAACGGTTCAGACCTTTGCATCTAACTATCAGACTACAAAAGAAGATAAAGAAGCAGATTTGGTTGCGGTTAATTTGATGGTCGCAGCAGGATATAATCCGCTTGCTGCAATTGTTGTTTACACAAAACAAACAGGCACATATTGGGATACAATCATAGGTCGTCCTGCAAATGCTGAAAAAGCATTGAATATCTATGATTACATTGCTTATGTATATCCTGAAAAATTGAAAGTCGGCTATGGCTGCAACGAATACAGAAACTTTTTAACCTACGCTCAAAGCGCAACAGAAACAAGAAATGCCAACAAAAAATTGGTTAAAAAACACGACAAAACATACAAAAAAGCACAAAAAACAACCGCTGATAAGATTGCAAAATTCAAAATCAGAGGCGGTATAAGCGGTTGGGATGCGGTTTACGGATTGTTAAACGCTCCTCAACAATAGAGTTTATGTAGTTGGGGTTTCAACCCCAACTTTTTTTGTTGGGCTGAAAGCCCAACTTACGGATTACAGTATAAAAAGCGAGAACTTTGTCATTCTGAATGTCAATAATGTTTCAGGATCTCACCCCGACCATACAATATGGGAATTTTAACGGAGTACTTCAGAATCTTAAAATTCTCGCTTTTTATCTGAATTAATTAAAAATCAAATTAATCGAAAACATAACTGATAATTGCGGCTTCTCTTGCTTGTTTGATAGCCTTTGCAATCATTCTTTGGTGTTTTGCACAGTTGCCTGTTATTCTTCTTGGAATGATTTTGCCTGCTTCAGTTAAGTATCTTCTCAATTTTGAAGCATCTTTGTAATCGATTGATTCGATTTTGTCAGCACATAATGAACAATTTTTGTGCTTTTTCTTATCGTCTGTTTTTGCCATGTTTTTATTTGCCTTTCTAGCCTTATTATCTATTTGTATGGCATGTATGCCCATACATACTATATACTTTTTTGTATTCTTTCCGCCTGTGCAATCAAAGATTGCTTCGTTCGCTTCATTCTCATTTCGCTCACAACGGCGGTGGTGTTATGTTTCGAGCCCTGCTTGTCTTGCTAATCGCAAGCCAACACCGGCACTCCACATCGGCTCACGCCTTTAGAACGGAATCTCACCGTCATCCATCAAAACTTCAGTCTCAGAAGTGCCTGATGAATCCATATCGCCAAAACTGAGGATATCACCGTCCTGATGAACTTCTGAACCTGCTGAACTTCCGCCCATCAGTTCTATAGATGATGCTTCAATCTCAAAAACTTTTTTCTCTGTTCCGTCATCAAGTTTGCTGACTCCGGTTTGTAATCTTCCGCCTACCAAAACTTTTTGGTTTTTAGACAGGGTTTCAATTACATCAGACAAAGCCTGTCTTTTTGAAATTACTCTGACAAGTGTTTCTTCTCCGCCTTCGCCAATATTCATTACAAATGACGAAACTGCAATATTGTTTTGAGTATATCCTGTTTTTGGTTCTCTGTATACTATGCCTGTTACTGCTGCTTTTGCTAAAGTCATAAATACTTCCTTTTATGGTTGTCGGCATTACTATGCCGACCTGCTGCTTATTAAGAAATTCTTCCCTCTTCAAAGGTAGGGGGGAAAGTTTATTATACGGAAGCCTTTTCTGAAACTTCCATAAACATTGTTCTTAAGATGTTATCGTTTAATCTTAATTGTCTTTTGAATTCAGCAACTTTGTCAGCAGGTAACGACAAAATTGTTGTTGCAAAATATCCGTCTCTGAAGTTTTGGATATCATAAGCAAGTTTTTTTCTGCCTGCTTTATCAACAGATTCAACGCTTCCGCCGAATTCGGTAATAACAGAGTTGATTTTTTCAATAATTTTATCAACTTCTTCAGCATCAAGATTTGGCTTGAATACGCTCATTAATTCGTATTTTCTCATTTTACATTTCTCCTTTTACTATTTATATTGTGTATGGTCTAATCTTATCATGAAAAAAAATTTAATTACAACATGAAATCTGCTTTAAATGTATATTGAGCAGGTCCGATTAAATATATATCTTGATTAGGGTTATCTTTAGAGCCTTCCCATTCTATATTTACAACTCCTCCGGGTAAATTAACCTTTACATTATTATCTGTTAAGTTATTTAAAACGCTTGCAACAACACTTGCGCAGGCACCTGTTCCGCAGGCAAGAGTTATTCCGCAGCCTCTTTCAAATACAGCCATTTCAATTTCATTTTCAGAAATTACTTTTACAAATTCTACATTGGTTTTTTGCGGAAAATACGGGTGTTTTTCAAGTTCCGGCCCGTATTTTTTTGCCATCTCAAGTGGTGTATTGTCCGTAAATATTACACAATGCGGGTTTCCCATTGATACGGGAGTAATTTTGAAATCACCTATTTGTTTTTCTCCTTTAAACGGTATATCCGATTCGTTAAGTATCGGTTTGCCCATATTGACTTTAATCAGACCGTTATCAAGAATTCCAGGTTTTTTAATTCCTGCAAGTGTTTTAACGGAAAACGATTTTTTATTAACTAAACCCTTATCATAAGCATATTTTGCAAAACATCTCATACCGTTTCCGCACATTTGAGCGGTTGTACCGTCTGAATTGTAATAACGCCATTCAATATCGGCATCATTTCCGTCATAAGGTACAGGAATAATAAGTCCGTCCGCACCAATCCCAAAATGCCTGTCACATAGTCGTTTTGACAATTCTTCAAGTGCCATCCCCGTTTTTGTGTACTCCTCATAATCCATAAAGACAAAATCGTTTCCGCAGCCGTGCATTTTGGTTATCTTAATATTAGTCATAATTTACCTCTCAATAAAGTAAATTATAACATAAATACTTCATTACGCACTATAAACAAGACCTTTTGGGGCTAAATCGCTTTGCTGATTCTGATTTTGGAATAAATGAACAATGCTTTCGTGTTGTTGTTTTTCTTCCATTTCTGCTTTTTCGTTTGCGGCTTTTAATTTTGAAGCAAATGTCTTTGCAATTTTATAACCGATGGTTGATGCACCGATTGAACCGATAACAAATGCAATTCCCCTTACAATCGGCATCCATTTTTTGTTTATAGGTAAATTTTTCAAAACATTGTCTAAGTTTTTTTTCATCCAACCCTCCATTGCAAACATCGCCGCTAAATTCCCTGCTTCTGCAATGACTGTGGATTGTTTATCTTCTGAAGTTAAAACATTAATACCGCTTGATACAACAATTAACGGGTTCACATTTTCACTTGCAAATTTTACACCTTTAGAAATTCCGTTGAAAACTTTATCATTTTGAGCAACTGTTTTGAAAGCGTTTACTGCACTTTTTGCACCTTTACCGAAAATATTATCGTATTCACAGATTTGTTTAACAACTTTTGCACCCTGACCGATAGCAACAAAACCACGCCCGCCTTCGCCGTTTTGGGCACGATTTCCGTTTCTTAAAAAGAATAACACTGTTGAAAAATCAATCATGAATACACAAAACCTTTCACACTACTTACATTTATATAAAGTATTTTTTTATTTGTGAATTGCATGTATTAACAATTTTGTTACATTTGTTTATGAAATATGAAAAATCATACAAATGCTTTATTATTATTTTAAATTACTTTGGTATAATTATTTTATGTTTGATTTATCATCACCAACTACATATATTCCAACGATATTTTTGATACTTGTCGGGGCATTTGTATCATATTTATGGAAAGATGCCCGCAAAAATACGCATGAACATACATGGGAATTGCCATATTTTGATGAAATTGCATTGTCAATGAATTATATAAACAGGAACATTCTCCCGGACGGAAGATTTCAGTACAGACACAATGTTGATCCTGAGATTACATATAAAAATGACATATATAATTCTCTGCGCCATGCAGGAACCTTGTATGCAATGTATGAATATGAAAAAGTCGGACTTGAGACAAAATTTAAAGAAAACAGATTGCTTTCTTCCAAATACTTTATTGACAGGTATGTTAGAAATCTTGACGATAACAGGTATGTAGTAGTTTCTTTCCCTGAAGAAGAAGGAATTAAATTCCATATTGCAAAATCAGGTGCGGCAGGTGTTGCATTATGCGCTTTGTGTAATCTTTACGAAGAAAAAGAGATTGAACTTCCTGTATTAAGAGGTTTGGGAGAATTTCTACTTTCCATGACAGATGAAGAAGGGAATGTCTGGGCTTATTACAATCTTGAAACAAATACTATTGACAAGGAAGCAGAAGCGATATTTTATCCCGGAGAAGCCGCTGCCGGTTTATTCCATTTATACGAAATAGACCCTCAACAAAAATGGCTTGATGCGATTATGAAAATCATAATGAATATTGTGCATACAAGAAAGGGCATGAATTTGGATATTCCGTTTGACCATTGGTCTGTTATGGTAATTAAGAATTTACTGTTCAAATTGCTTGTAAAAGACCCTGCTGATGCTGATGAAATGCGTGCTTATGCAGAACAAATGGCAATTCCTGTGCTGAGCAATCAGATTACGAATCCCAAAAACAGTTATTACGGCGGTTTTATTGATAATATTCGTCCTTGCAGTTTGGGGACTGTTATGGAAGGACTTGCATATATTTATTATTGTACCGAAAATGAGCAGTTAAAAATGATTATAAACAAGGCTTTGTCTATCGGAAATTATTTTCTTGCAAGAGTTCAGGTCAAAACAGGTGTTCATGCAGGCGGTTTGCCTAATTCTGCCAATTGGGTTAAGCCAGGTGTTACTCCTAATGCAAGCATTATAAGAATTGATAATGTTCAACATGTAGTTTTAGGTTGGCTTAGATACCAAAGTATTTTAAAAATTACAGGCAAGTATTAAGAACAGTTTGATTTCTTCCTGAATTTTTTGCCTTGTAAAGTGCGTTGTCTGCTTTTTCTATAAGTTCTTCTTTCGTTTTGATGTCCGGAGAATACTGGCATGCGCCAATACTTACCGTTATACTTATGTTTTGATTATTAAAATCAAGTAACATTGTTTCTATTGTTTTTCTAAATCTTTCAAGCGGTATTATGCATTGATTTATGTCTGTTTCTGTCAGAATCACCATAAATTCTTCTCCGCCTGTACGGTAAACGGTGTCAGTCTGACGAAAAGTTTGTAATGCGGCTTTTGATACCTGTTTTAAGATATAATCTCCGCATTGATGTCCGTAGGTGTCATTAACATGCTTAAAATGGTCAATATCAAACATTACAAGGGTTAAGTTGTTTTTATATCTTTGCGCTCTTAAAAATTCTTTGTTAAATTCATTGTCAAAACAGCGTCTGTTTGGAAGTTCTGTCAGTTCATCTGTCAAAGACAGGTATTTTGTTCTTGAATACATGTAATTTATCTGCTTAATAACTTCCATTTTGTTTTCTTCGGGAACATCAAAAGTTTTAATAATATTTTCAATATTATGCTGAATACTGTCTAATAAATCATCAGGAATATTAAACGAATCTTGCTCCAAATCTTCAACCATAACGCTCCTCTTATTCTAATTTTAACATAAATTCTAATCTTCTAACAATTATTTAATCGTCATGAAAAAGAAAAACTTTAATATATTTATTAAATAATTTACAAATCTACATGAAATTTATTTTTCGTGGATAATTGTAATTCTGCCGTCATCAACGATTTGTACGGGTTCTTTTGAGGTTTTAAGTACATTTGCAACGCTTATTGCAGAATCTATGCCTGTTTTTTCTATAATCTGCTGCGGTTTATCAAGCATTTTGAACTTGTCGTTTCCCTGTGCGCAATAATCATTTATAACTGTTGTGTAAAATTTGTCATATCTTGGGTTATTCACATCTATCGGGCTTTCTTTCCCGTTTTTGTCAACAAATGTCAAAGATAGCAGTTTGCCCTTATCGTTAAGTGTATATTTTAAGCCTGATGCGTAAAACATTCCGGGTTTGTGTGAATGAGAATTGAATGAGTTTTCGCAGGCAAATTTCAGCGCATCAACAATATCTTTTTCGCTGTATCTAATCTTGTATAATTCATTTTTAAACGGTAAAATATCGTTTAAAATTCTGTCATCCACCTCACCTTTTTCAAAATACCCTCTCATATTGGCAGACTGAATAAGTGCAATGTCACAGCCGGAATCTTTTCTCATACAGTCTGCTATGAAATATCCGTGCGGGTTAGGACTTATTAAAAGGTCTTTTGGTTCGGGCGGAGCAGATTTTATTTCTCCGTATACCTTATTGTTTTTAAACAACTTGTTGAAAATATATTCAACTGCCATATTGCGGTGAAAATCTTTTGTGTATCCGATATTATTCTGAACTTTTTTAATTATTCCGTTTTTATCAAATTTAAGATTTAAAATTCCGAAATTTTTACCGTCTTTGCCTGCCTGAGTAATTATGACAGGTTCTCCGTCTTTGTTATATAAAAGATTTTCGCCCTCTTTAACGCTTTTTATAAGGTCATGCGAATGACCGCCTAAAATTACATCCAATCCTGAGGTTTGCGTTGCAACAAATTTTTCAAAGGTGTTGCCAAGATGGGACAGTAGAATAATTTTATTTATCCCTTGTGCTTTTAATTTATCTATTTCAAGTTGAATATCTTTAACCGTTTGTTCAGCATTATCAACGGTAAAATCACGGTGCAGTGAACCGCATTTTGTTCGGGTAAACAAATCAACCGGTGTTGAGCCGATTATGCCGTATTTGTGACCGTTTACTTCTTCCACAACAGAAGATTTTAAAACACTGCTCCAAGGGTTGCGGGGATTGACTTTTACATTATTTGAAAGCAGATTAAATTTTGCATATTTTAAAACTTTGTCTTGATTTGTTTGCAGGTCATGCTCATGATTTCCGACGGCACTTGCTCTTATGCCGATAAAATTTTCAAATAGCACTGCGGCTTTATTTATGGTAATGTCTTCACCAACCATAATGTCGCCTGAAGATAATTTTAAGATGTCGGTATCTTTTTTGTTTTTATTATTGGCATCAAAGGTATTGGAAGCACTTTGTGTACGTTCCATATTGATAGATTTGCCGTGGTAATCGTTTATATAAAAAATACTTGTCTTGATATTTCCCGTTGAAATCGGACTAATCATAATTTTGCCTTTTTAATATAAAATCACATCAAGCAAAAATTTGTCCTCTTATATATATTTTTTTTTACATATTTTAAAATTTCATTGTTTGCACTTGCCAATATTTTGACAGTTCATCATAGATTTCATTTACTTTTGAAATAACTTCAATGAGTATAATTCCGTAGTTATTGCATTTGTATTCACCGAGGGGGTGTAATCCGATACGGGTTTGAATTTCACATCCGTAGAGGGTTAAAATTTCCTGTAATTTAATCGCATCAGAGTCTCTGTTTTCAAGTTTTATACCGATAATTGTTGTCATAGTTTAATTATTACTTTAATGCCGGAAAATTAAAATTATACAGTCAGGTAGAAACTCGGCTAAATACACAAAACATATTATCGGTATATAAATATAATAAGTAAGTTGGGCTTTCAGCCCAACAAAATAAATGTTGGGGTAGAAACCCCAACTTACAATATCTTATGCAATGCCGTCAGGCATTGCAGTGAAATAGCGTATTTTCTCTTTCTTGGTTCATTCTTTCTCTTTTCATCGCAAGAAAAGAGAAAGAATGAACAGGTAAAAATTATCAATCTCTCAATTACTACCGATAATATGTTTTATGTACTTTGTTTTTAATATTATCAATTCAAAATCCCTGCGGTTTCGTTATACATAATCATGTTAAAATCCGAGACAGTCAGATGCGGATTACTTTTCATAAACTTTTTAACATCAAATTTGCTTTTGTATTTATCAAGTTTTTCAAGAATTTTCGGTTCATTTTCATGTTCATTTTTTCTTTTGGTTATAAATTCGTTTAGCAGATAAATAACATCGTCTTCAGTCAATTCAGGTCTTTGGCTGATTGAAACTTCGTCATTGTCATCTTCATCAAGTAATCTGCGTTCATCTTCATCTTTTTGATGCTGGTTTTGACGTTTGTTTTCCTGCCCTGTTGAAACTGCCGATTCTATTTTTTGATTGAACGGATTCCCGTTTACAAAATTGAACATAGTTTTGTCCTTTATGTTAAAAAGTACCGACAAAAATATCGGTACTTTTTTGTGTTTTCTTTAATTTATCAACTGTTTAGTGTAGTAATATTAAATTGAATAATAATAATCTCTTAAAATTTTTGTATCTGTTTCAATATTCGGACTTTCGCAGACTAAAGCACCTTTTACTCCAAAAGATTTTAATGCTTTGAGCAGGTCTTTGTAATTCATATCGGATTCTTCAAGTATGAGGTGCCGTTTTTCCCCTTTGGAGGTGTAATCAATTCCTGCAAGATGTGCATGGAAATTATCTATCGCTCTTTGTCCGAGTTCTTTTGAAATTCTGTCTAAAATCAGGCAAAATTCATCGTAAGTGTTGTATTCTCCTGCGGTTCTGGCATGTACATGTGAAAAATCAACGCATGGCAATACCTGTTCAAATTCTTTTGAAAGTCTGATAATTTCTTCATAATCGCCCCATTGAGTCGCTTTGCCTGTTGTTTCAGGTCTAATCCATACATCAATTTTTTCTTTTTCAAGTGTTTCAATAATTTTTGCAGTTTGTTTTTTAACCTGCTGATAAACTGTTTCTTTTTCTCCTCCCATATAAAATGCGGCATGGTAGGTTATACTGTAACCGCCAAAATCGTTTGCAGCCTGAGCAGTTTCAATAATTCTTTGTACGCTTGCTTCAACTTTTTCGTCTTCTTTGGAATTAAGATTAATATAAAAAGGTCCGTGTGAAGTTAAGATAAAGCCTTGTTCCTGAGAAATTTGTTTAAGATATTTTCTTGTATCGTCAGACATTCTGACACCATGCACAAATTCGACCTCAAGTCCGTCAAGTTCCATATCTTTCAGAATTTCAAACGCTGACGGATACCCTCTTTTGTCTGTCTGCAAAGGCATACCTGCCGTTAAAAAATGTAGTTTATCGGGTTTTATCATTTTATACTTTCACTTTCATTAAATCTTCCAAAATGTCGCAGGCGTCAGATACAAATTTTGTGCAATGATTTTTTCTTTCGCTTCCGCTGAAACCTGCCGATAATATTCTGCAGCAAGTTACTTTGTTGCGCTTTTTAAATTCTTCCAAAAATTCACTTGCTTTTTCTCTTGCACTGATTGTGTTTCCGAATTTGTTTCCTCTGCCAAACAGATAGCCAAGTACAAGTTGAGAACCTGTTACGCTTCCGCAGGCGCAACCTGACGACATGCCGCCTGAAAATGTAGTTGCACAAGGCAAAAGGTTTTCTTCACAAATTCCTTCGTCTATGCAGGCTTTAACTATGCACTCCGAACAAGAATATCCGTTCATAAAATATTGTATTGCTCTGTCTTTTATCATTTTAGTTCCTTATATAAAAATGATTTGTCGTTAAAAGTTTTGTCGGCTCATCTTTTGAATAAGCCCTCATTTCATAAGCACCGGCAGAATGAAACACAAAGTAATCCGTGTAATAAAAAACTTGTTCATCCCGAACTTTAACTTGTTTTCCCCAAACAGTTTCATAGCCGAGTCTTTCGTCTTTACCCATTTTCATTACCTGCAATAACAGACGCTTTGTTTTCACGGTCTTAGGTGTTGTAACAAGGTAATATATTTTTTCTCCCGGTTTAAAAACATTTGTGGTTGCACTCATGGATTCTTCGCTGAAAGGGTATTTGTTGAAAAGAATATACGCTTCTTTTTCGCATGCTGTTGTAAATATCATCACAAACAACAACACGAACAATCCCAAAAACTTATGTAAAGAACTTATTGCCTTGTTCACTTATTACCCTACTGCCTTTTATTACTGTAACTTTTTAATCATTTCTTCAACGGTATTTTTTAAATCTTTATCATTGTTATGTTTGATAAATGTTTTATAATTCTTTACGGCATCTGATTTTTTACCCTGATGCTCAAAAGCCATTCCAAGTGCATAGTATGCATAGCCGGAATTGTAATCAGGGTCAATTTCTATGACCTTTTCAAAACTCTTTTGAGATTCAATCAGATTATTTTCATTCGCATAAGCAAGTCCCAAATTAAACCAGCCGTCTGTGTATTCAGGATTAACAATAATTGATTTCTGATAGAAATTAATCGCTTTTGTATTATCCTCTTTCATTTTGTATATGTTGCCGATTTTTAGTAGTGTAACTTCATCATTCGGGACAAGTTGCAAGGCATCCTGATAATTTTTTATTGCTGCATCGTATTTATTTTCTTTGTAATTTTTATCCCCTTGAGTAATAAAATCTTTACTTTTCTTTATTGCCACATCAGACGTCGCAAGTTTTGGTGAAGTTTGAGCAGGTTTTGATTTTTCAGTTTCTTTTGTAGTTTCCTGCGGAGTATTTACACTTAAATTTATTGATGGCAACTCGGATGTTTTGTCTGAAGATTTAACTTCAACTTTTGTACTGTATAAATCCGAAATAAATTCGCTATATTCTGCCGAATAAGCCGTTTTTTCAGGGTCTATTGATATTGCCTTTTCATAATTTTCAGCGGCTTTTGAGTTGTCGCCGTCTTTTCTGTATGCTTTGGCAAGACCGTAATAAACATAACCATCCGTGTATCCGCCTTTAATTGCGTCTTTAAAATATGTTATGGCATCTTTTGAATTCCCTGCTTCAACAAGTTCATGCCCTCTTGAAACAAGTGCATCATTAAGGTTGGTTTTGATAACCTTTTCATTTTTCTCTGAGAGGAGTTCTTTATAAATAGAAATGGCATCTTCATATTTGTTTAGGGCATGCAAAGCAAGAGCCTTGTTAAATCTGATATTAAAATCTTTTGGCTCAACTGCCAAAACTTCCTCGTAATATTTTAATGCCGTTTGGTAATCCTTTTTGTTATGATAGCAGTTTGCAATATCTTTTTTATAATTAATGTTTTTATCATCTTTTGATATTGCAATTAAATAATTTTCGATAGCCTTATCATAATTTTGAAGTTTTTTGTAAACTCCTGCTATATTGCCGTAACCTTTAACATCATCAGGGAATGCTTTGATATACATATTATATTGCACTACTGCCTCTGTATTCTTGTCCATATCTGCAAGCAGATTTGCATAATCAAGCCTTACGGTGTTTAGATTTGGCATATTTTTAAGAACAATTTGATATTGTTCATAAGACATTTCATTTTTCCCCAAATCCTGATAAGCCTGCGCTAAACCAAGGTGTGCGGAATCATTTTCAGCATCAATTTCAATTGCTTTTTCAAGGAATTTTGCCGCTTTTTCAGAATCATTGTTGTTTAAAAGAGCAATCCCGTACTCGTAATTATGCTTGAAATTGTCCGGATTTTTTTCATATAATTTGCTGTATTGTGTTTCAGCGTTTTGGTAATCCTTTATTGCAAGGTAAGAGCCGGCAAGATTTTCTCTTGCTTCAAGGTGCCCTGAATATGTTTCTAAAAATGAGTTGTAATCCTTAATTGCTTCTTTGTAATTTTTTAATTGGTAATTTACATTCCCTAAATTGAAATAGTTATATTTGTATTCAGGAAAAAGGTCTAAAGCCTTTTGGTATGCATTAAGAGCATCTTTATATTTCCCTTGATTTTCGTAAATACTTCCGATACTTATATAGATAAAAGCATCTTCAGGGTTGATTTTTATTACTTTGTTGTAATTTTCAAGTGCTTTGTCAAACTCGTCAATTTCAGAATAAATTCCTGCGAGTTTGGTGTAAAGCATTGCATCACCGCCTGAAATTGCAATAGCCTGTTCAAGTTTTGCAATGGCTTCTTTTAAATCTTGTTGATGTTCCGCACTGCAAGCCTGCTGATATAATGAACTCGCTTCAGGTGACATATAACAATATGCAGGAACACCTCCCATACACAAACCCGATACCAAAAAAGCCGTTAATAAATTTTTTCTTATATCCATTTTTTCACACTCTATAACTGCGTATAACTGTTAGAAAATATTTCTTTTCCCGTCAGAATTCTGACTGTTTTAATGATGTTTGAATGCTCGGAATTATTTTTGTTATATCCGATATCATCAACATCTCCAAAACATTGTACCATATTTGCAATATTTGTGTATAATTTATCAACATCATTTTGCGGATTGTTACATTCAAGCATGCGCATTATCCTGATGAGTTCTTCGTCCTTTGCATCAATAATGGCACCATCAAGTCCCGCTCCAAAAAGCATTACCGCAAAAGTTCTGTTTACAAGTCTGCGCAGGTTCGAGGGCATGCCGTTTGAAATATTTGAGAGTCCGACAACCGTATTTACCTTTGGCTCAAAACTCTCTTTAATCATCTGTATTGTGCTGACAACTTCCTTTGCTTGACTTTGTTCGACATTCAAAGGCAAAATTAACGGATCAAAAAAGATTTTTTCAGAGCCAATTCCTTTTTCCATACATTTTTCATAAATTTTGAATATCAATTCCATTCTTCCGTCTGCATCTTTAGGTATTCCTGTTTCTTTTGACATTCCAAGCGCAATAAGGTTGCAGTTATATTTTTTCGCCAAATCCGTCAGTCGTTCAAGTTTATCATCATCGGCATTTGTGCTGTTGATAAAACAATTTTCAGGATTTGATACAAGTTTCAAGCCGCTTTCTATTGCGTCAATGTTAGACGAATCAAAAGCGATATTTTCATGTTTTATGAGAGGAACAAGCCAACTAAAAATCGTGTCAAGTTTTCCTTTTGCCGGACCGACATTTAAATCAATCGCATCACAATTTTGCATAATTTTTACCAAATTTTTTATAAAGTTTTGGTCCTTATTCTCTAATGCCGAGCGAACGCTCTTTGAGATTATATGTATATTTTCGCCAATTAATTTCATAAAAAAATTATACCACGAAAAGTCTAAATTTTTGTCAAAATTTTATGTTAAAGTGTGAATAATTATAAAAACAAAATATCTTTACAAAATTTTACATTTGAAACCCTTTAATAGTAGCAAAATTTTTGAATGTCATGTTTTATATCTTTAAAAGGTAGAAACTATATGTTATAATTAATGGCATATAGGGGGTCAGATGACCTAAAATGTGTAAAGGAGTGTTTTATGGCAACAATAACAACGGAAAAGGAAGTAAAAAAGATTAAATCACCGTTTGCTGATGAATTTGAAGATTACTTAAAACATCAGTGTGCAAAAACAACTTTCAATGGTACAGAACTTGAATCGTTCTCTTGGTACAAAAAAGTTTTAGGTCTTATGTAAGAATTTAAAGCGGGCTATTGAGTCCGCTTTTTTAAGCCTTTGTACCGATACCGTTTAAATTTGTGGTTTTTATATCTATTCTCTCTCATAAGTTTTGATATGTGTAGTCGTATGATTTTATTCAGGGTGTTGTGTTTTTGAATGACACCCCTGTAGTTGTGAGAATATTATCTTCTCTTTAATTCATTAGTATTATATAAAAGTTAGACTGTAGGCTGCCGTTAATATAAAATTGGTTGACTTTAGTCAAGCCAACAGGTTGGGAATTAGCAATAAAAAGTTCTATTAATATTATTTTCGCTTAGATTTTTAATAAATTTCCGATATTCTTCCAATTCTGCTTTTCTTTTTTTTAAGGTTTCTCTTTCTGCTTTTGTTATAAATTTATCAGGCTCATAAAATGTTCTATTTACTCCGTTTTGAGCAAGCCAATGAACATACTCTCTAAATTCTTCAGAAGTAACGTTATTGCGGTCGTAAATAACAGGGCAAGGAGGTATTGTTTTTTTTGATATCGTCTAATTTCTTTGTTTGAAAGAGATTACGAAAAACCTTACCAATTCTCATTAGATTATACCTCTTTAATAAAATGGTGACGGGGGACTTGTCTTGGATTTTACTGTCTCTCGGACAAGTGATTTGCTTCACTTTGTTGTCGCAAATCTTTGTCCTCACATACTTGAGCGTGTAGGTTGGGCTTTCAGCCCAACAAATTTATTATTGTTGGGATAGAAACCCCAACTTACTTTTTATTATGGTGTCGAAGGGGGGACTTTGCCTGAGCGTTGGCGAGCGTATGAAACGCGAGCCATACAGCGAAGGTATGCCGATTTATCGGCTGAACCAATGAATTTTTCACGATTTTGAAAAATTCATGTTCAATCCCGCCTGATAATATAAAAAGGAATTGGGCTTGTGCCTTAATTCCTTTTTATGGTGTCGACGGGGGGACTTGAACCCCCACAGCTCTCGCCACATGCACCTCAAGCATGCGTGTCTACCATTCCACCACATCGACATGGTATTTGATTATTTTGTAATTATACTATGAAATTGTTACTTGACCAATACCGTCGATGTGCCGGAAGTTGTCTTCGACAACCCTCTCCTCGAACGATACTCAATCGTTCTCGTCGGCAGAGTACCACATCGACATAATGGTATATTGTAAAGATTCTGAATCAAGTTCAGAATGGAATCTGCAAACATATCATAACACAAAAACTTTTTTCATACAAAAAGATTATTGAAGTTCCTGCTTTCTATTGTAAAATGTGGGTATGAAACGGATAGTTTTAGGTTTGTTAGTATTTTCGTTTACATTTATGCCCGCTTTTTCACAGGAATTTGACATAAATTCGTTTTTTGTTGCTCAAAACGGAGTATTCAAATACCATATTCCTGATGAAGAAGATGAACAAACAGAAGAACAATCTCAAAATCTAAAAACAGATGAAGTTACTGTAAAGGAAGATATTGTCAGTGATGATGTTACGGCAGATACTTCAGGAATTTCCAAATATGATTCTGACCAAGAAATCTCTAATGAAGATGATTATGAATTAGAAGATATGTATGGTTATGTTCTGCACGGTTATGCCGAGTATTTTGATGATGAAGAAAATGCTATCTCACTTGATTTGCCTGAAAATGAATATCTTGTTTTGAATATCAAAAAACCTGTTGCGATAGAAGGTAAATATTTTGGTTATCTTCAGTCTTCACCGTCGTTATTTGATAATAATTATACAAAATATAACGGTTCCGAATACAGTATTTCGCCTGTCTCCGGTTCCAGTTCAAAATCAGTCGGCGGTTTTAGTGCAGGCGCAACTTATTCTCAAGGTATTGATTACGGCGAACTTGAACAGTCGTCAGGAATATTTACAAAATATCAGTACAAAAGATTTGCCATAAGTACTTCTTATGCAAAAACCGTAAATACCACAAATAATACTTATAATGACAATTTTTATATAATGCCGGAATTAAAGTTAAGTCAATATTTTACAATAAAAAATATACTTTCAGCCGATACTGTCAAAAAACGCAAAAAAGCAGAAGTTGTCTTATCAGTCAATCCGTTTGGAAATAAAGATTATGACAGGTTGCGCCTTGAATTTGGTGCAAGCGGAACTTATGATGAAGTTAATAACGCTTTTAAAAATCAGTTAAAATTTTCTACAATGTATAAATTTTAGAATTTGTAAATATTTGTTACAAATTTTTCGTTTTTTCTAAAGTTTTGCATTGAACACTCCGACTAAAAGTATGTTGAGTTTAATACATATTAAGGAGTGTAGAAATGTCTGAAAAAAGAATTATGGATGTAGAAGATTTGATGATTGATTATGCTGAAATGACAAGTTTTGATTTTGGTACTTTATCAAATGAAGAAATGGATACTTTAAACAAGATAACTAATACAGAGTATATGAAAAAACCTATTCCGTTTAAATATGGCAACTTTAAAATGGCAGATTTCTTTCATGAATTATTGTCAGATAAAGGTTAATTGCTGAAGATTTTGGAGATATGTGAACATGAACGAAGAAAGATGGCTGTTTGAAAAAGGATGTTTCTTAGGAGGCTGGAATGATGATATTCCGGTCAAAAAAGAAACCCCGATTGAATCAGTCACCAAATTGCAGGATAAAGATTTGAACACTTTACTTGCAGAACTTGAGGACATCAAACATCATATTGAAGATGTCAAACAAAGGCAGTGGCATCTGGCAAAACTGATTGAATATCACAACCACGGTTTTGTCGCAGATTAACGGCTACCAGAACAAATTTACACAAATTTATAGGGCATAAACATTGTTTATGCCCTTTTGTTTTAATTTTTTTATAAAGTGCTTTTTAGTAGTATGATTTCCAGCCTTTACCGCCTGCGTTCCAGTAAGAATTACCCTGACTTCTTTGTTTTGTTCTGATTCTTACTCTCGGTTTAGTTTGAACCGGTACCGGTTCACCTTTTGCTGCCGCATTCTGCGGAATCATATTAGGGTCTGTTTCAACCTGACTTGCAGGAACATAAGTTGCTTCATAAGTACCGTTTGCACTTGATGAAGCGTTTGAATTTGATGTAACTGTTTGGTTTACACCTTCTGCAATTGCTGATTGAGCCGTAGGTTCAGGTCCGATAGACAAAACCGTTGATATCGGTAACAGACTTTCTGCACAGGCAAATGATGGAATTAATATCATTGCTGCCAATAATAACGCTGTTTTTTTCATTTCGTACTCCTGTTATTCATTTTATATTACATTTTATATTATAATTATATTATAACATAAATCTAAACAAAAATAAATTTGCTATTATATATAAAACAAATGAGGGATAAAAATTGCGCACAAGATTGCCCGAATATTTAAAACGACCGATAATTGATACCGATAAAACAAGAGAAGTCAGAAAAATTCTTAAAGTAAACTGTCTTAATACCGTTTGTGAAAATGCAAGATGCCCCAACAAAAACGAATGTTATACAAAACATACCGCAACTTTTTTGATTATGGGTAACAATTGCACAAGAAATTGCCGTTATTGTAATATTACCTGCGCAAAACCCGAACCTTTGGATAATGAAGAACCAAAGCATATTGCCAAAGCCGTAAATGCACTTAATTTAAAATATGCGGTTATAACATCAGTTACAAGAGATGACTTAGATGATGGCGGTGCAGAGCATTTCGCCAATTGTATTTACGAAATTAAAAAACTTTGTCCTGAAACAAAAATAGAAATTCTTACACCGGATTTTAAAAATAATAAAAATTCGCTTGATGTAATCATTAAGGCAAAACCTGATGTGTTTAATCATAATATTGAAACGGTAAAAGAAGTTTTTAAAACTGCGCGACCGCAGGGAAATTATCAAAATTCGCTTGATGTTTTGAAATATATTAAAGAAAACAGCGATATAAAAACTAAATCAGGACTTATGATTGGTTTAGGCGAAACATTTGAACAAATAAAATCTACAATGAAGGATTTGAATGAGGTTGGTTGTGATATTTTGACAATAGGTCAGTATATTCAGCCATCAAAAGAACATCTTGAAGTTTCTAAATATTATACTTTAGACGAATACGAAATATTAAAACAAATGGCAAAAGAAAGCGGATTTAAAAACTATCAAATCGGACCATTGGTAAGAAGTTCTTATAATGCATCAGGACTGATTAAATAACAACATCAATTTCTTCGCCAAGTTCCTTGGATAATCGTTCAATTTCCTCTAATTTCAAATTTTTTTCTCTTAATATAGATATGTTATTTAAAATTTTTTTTATATGCGGATTTTTACGTTCAATCATGCTGACATAATTTAATGCATTTTTATAATAACCGACATGTCCGGGGAATTTTTGGTCAAAAGTCTGGCACAATTTTTTTGCATCTTCAAAACTGAATATTCCTGAACCCATCTTTAAAAAAGAAGATGTTGGAATTTTTTGCCCGAAATTTATATTATTATAATTGTTTATAGTATTCATACCTGTTATAAAGTACAAACAAAATATTTTTTGTTATTTCAATTCAACTTTTGTTCCGTCAGGTGTGTCCTTTAAAACAATCCCGATATTATCAAGTGAAACTCTGATTTTATCGGCAATTTCCCAATTTCTTTCTGCTCTTGCTTTTTTGCGCAAGTCAAGAATATCATCTATAGACTCAAAAGTTTGCCCCAAAGCCTCTGATACAGACTTTATTGCTTTTGATAAATCTTCGTCACTTAAACCTGCTTTTTCAAAGGTGAACCCAAGTGTCGTACCGAGTTTATAGAGAATTGTATAAGCGTCTTTTTCGCCTTTATTTGCTCTTGTTGTAAGGTCAAACAGTACGGCAAGTGCTTTTGATGTGTTCAAATCTTCATCCATTGCTTCGCAAAAAGCCTTATATTCAGGAGTTTGAGTTATGTCCAAATTTTCATTAACAGGAGTTTGTTTTGCATTAGTCAATCTTTTTGCACCTGCCTGAGCGGATGCTAACGCTTCGTCTGAAAACTCAACAGGCATGCGGTAATGATTTGTCAGAATAAATAATCGTAAAGTGTTTGCATCATAATTTTTGAGCATATCGTCTATTGTCAAAAAATTACCTAATGATTTTGACATTTTTTCTTTATTAATGGTCACAAATCCGTTGTGAAGCCAATAATTTACAAATTTGCAATCATTTGCACATTCTGATTGTGCAATTTCATTTTCGTGGTGCGGGAATATTAAATCTGCTCCGCCTGCGTGAATATCAATGGTTTTGCCCAAATACTTGCGGTTCATTGCGGAACATTCAATATGCCATCCGGGACGACCAACCCCCCAAGGAGAGTTGTAACCGAATTTTTCGTCCTTTTTCCAAAGTGCAAAATCCAAAGGATCTTCTTTTTGTTCGCCGACAGCAATTCTTGCTCCGCTTTCAAGTTGGTCAATCGGCTGACCTGAAAGACTTCCGTATCTGCCAAATTTTTTAACCCTGAAATAAACATCACCATTTGATTCGTATGCATAACCTTTATCCATAAGGTCTTTTATCATTTTAATCATTTCGCCCAAAGTTTTTGTAGCAAACGGCTCAATGTCGGGTTTCAGGTTATTTAGTTTATTCATTGAATTTGTAAATTGCTGATACCAATATTGCGAAACTTCTTGCGGTGTTTGGTTTTCTCTTTCCGCTTTTTTTAGGATTTTATCATCAACATCAGTGACATTTCTGCAATATGTAACATCATATCCTCTGAATTTGAGGTAACGGTATAAAACATCCCAGGTTATATAGCATCTTGCGTGTCCAAGGTGTGCATAATCATATACAGTCGGCCCGCAGACATACATTTTGACCTTGTTTTCTTCAATTGGTTTAAATTCTTCTAATTTCCCAGAATATGTGTTAAATAATTGCATAAATTACCTCTTTATATTATGTCGGCATAGCAATACCATCCTACAAAATTATATTATCACAAATAAATGTAAACAAATGTGAACATGTCTAAATTTTCATGGCAATTTTTGGTATAAAAAATATTTAATAAATATATATCGTAATAGAACACGAAGAAAGGATTGAGACGATGGGTAACATTATTCCTGTAAAATTGAGTGTATGCGTGAACGGTAAGTATGAACCAAGAACCATATATGCCGAAGAAGGTATGAGCATATCATTTGGCGGTAAATCATACAAATTTACAAAAGATGCAAAGGCAATCGTAATGGATGCAAAATATTATGCAGCATTAGGCGGAGTATCGCAAGAAGTAAGAGAAAAAGACCCCCACAATAAAGATTCTTATGTTTTAACTAATTCTGATGTGGCAAATATTTATAACAACAGACATGACGGATTTGGTATATTACAAAACCATGTAAATAATGCTCAGGACAGATTGGATACAGGTTCAAAATTGAAAACGAGTCCTGAAACAGGCAACGCAACAGATGTAAGTCCGCAGCAAAACGGATTGACTATTCATTTAAGAGATAGTCATAATAAATCAACGGGTTCTATCAGTATATTTAAAGCAAAATAGAATTTAGCATATCAAAAATTTCAAATACCGGTTGTTCAAGTTGATCAATCGGTATTTTTTCGTCTAATTCCAGCGTGATTGTCGGAATATTTCTTTCAACTCCGCAATAAGTGCCAAAACTCCCCGGTGTCGGGTATCCTATACTTTCCTCAACAGGATAGCCAATAATATCTGATATTTTTTGTGCAATATCTTGTGCCGGCCCGTCATAATTTACTATTTTATATGGTGCATGCAAGGTTAAAATCATTTTAGGCTGATATTTTTTAATAATATCAATAACAAATTGCGTTTCAATTTCGCTGCCTGCTGATTTTCCCCCATAATAATCATCAGGATTATTTCCTGCGGCACTTGTATCCTCACCCCAATTTTTAGTTGGAAAATTCCTGTTTAAATCAACCCCGTTTGCATTTGTTCTTGTGCCGTTTTGAAGCCCGTCAGGGTTTAGACAGGGGATGAATAACAGATTATCACTATTACCCTCCCCTTGAGGGAGGGTGGGAATTTCAAATTCCCGGGTGGGGGATATTTTATCTTTTATATATTCTAAAACACTTTCGATATCTTTTGAAATATCATTATTAAATATTCGTATAACCTCAAAACCTGCATTTTTTAAAAATATATCTCTTTTTTTGTCATATTCTTTGTTATCTATATGTTGACTGCCATCAAGTTCAATTATAATTTTTGGATAAAAACAAGTAAAATCGGCAATATAAGGTCCTATAGGCTGTTGCCTTCTGAATTTCAAACCTAAAAATTGGCTTCTTCTTAAATATTGCCACAATATTTGTTCATTTGGAGTTGGGTTATTTCTTAATTCTTTAGATTTTTCCTTTGCGAACACACTATATTTATGTCCCCACCCCGAAATCACAGATTTCGACCCTCCCTCAAGGGGAGGGTATTCTCCTATTAAATATTTCTCAATCAGGTATTTTCCCTGAGGCTCGTCACCATGAAAAACACCGATTATTAAAACATTATTTTTATTCGGTGTTCCGATAAGTTCTATTTTATTGCCAAGCTTTGTTGTTGCAGATTTTAATATTTTCATCCCCACCCCGAAATCGCAGATTTCGACCCTCCCTCAAGGGGAAGGTATTATTATTCAAACAATGCGTTAATAAAATCGTCAGCATTAAACGGTTTTACATCTTCCATTTTTTCGCCGACCCCGACAAGTTTTACCGGCAATTTCATTTCTTTTGCAATAGCCAAAATGATCGCCCCTTTTGCACTTCCGTCAAGTTTTGTTAATGCGGCGCAGGTAAGATTTACACACTCTCCAAAGACTTTTGCCTGTTGCAAGCCGTTTTGACCTGTATTTGCATCAAGTACCAAAATACTTTCCCTCAAAGATTCAGGCGCCTGTTTATCTATAACTGTTTTAATTTTTTTTAGTTCTTCCATAAGGTTAAACTTGTTTTGTAATCGTCCTGCTGTATCTACCAAAATTACGTCATAATGTTCATTTCTTGCTTTTTGGATTGCTTCATAAACAACAGATGCCGGGTCTGCTTTATCCCTGCGTACAATATCTGCCCCTGCTCTGACAGACCAGATATTTAACTGTTCTTCTGCTGCTGCTCTGAAAGTATCTCCTGCCGCAACCAAAACTTTTTTGCCTTCTTGTTTAAATTTGTAAGCAAGTTTTGCAATCAAAGTTGTTTTTCCTGCGCCGTTTACCCCTGTTATGAAATAAATGTTCAGTTCTCCGTCTTTGAAATTTAATTCGGTTGAACCTGCTTCATAAAGAGTTTTTTTAAATTCCTCTTTCAAATAGTTTTTCAATTCAGATGGTTTTGCACCTTTTTTTGAACGCAGATTATCAACAAGTTCTGATGCGTAAGTTACTCCCAAATCTGCACTAATTAAAGTGTCTTCAATATCATCAAGTGCAAATTCAGAGTATTGCTCCTCGCTTTGGTCTACATTAGAAAGTACATTTCCGACCAAATTCTTTGCAGTATTTGATACGGTTTGCTTAAAATCTTCAATTTTTTCTTTAAAAAATCCAAACATAAATACATATTAGCATAAAATTTTTGTTGCATTTTATTTTTTAAATTCTATTATATGTTTATATTGAAAAGAAGGAGCGTATATATGTTAGAAAAAATTGAAAAATTCCAAATCTTACTATTGGCGTTAGTATTAGGAATTTGCGGTATTATAGCAACCGTAATTTTTACAAATACTATGTCAAAGGATGTCATTACCGTTACCGGTTCTTATTCTCAAACGGTTACCTCTGATAAAGGAACTTATGATTTTGATGTTATAGCAAGAGATAAATCAAGAGCGGCTGCTTATGCGACACTGAAAAAACAAAAACCGATTATTATAAAATACTTGAAATCACAGGGTTTTAAAGACAACCAAATTGAAGAAAAATACGTAAACGGATACAATCTTTACAAAACAAATTATAACGGCAATTCAACAGAAGAAATTATCGGTTTTAATGCTAATCAAAAATATACCGTAAAATCTGATGATGTGGAAAAAATTAAAAAACTTTCAACTGAAATTAACACTTTGACTGAACAGGGTATTGAAATTTCCGGTTACGAACCGTCTTATTTCTATTCAAAACTTTCCGATTTAAAAATCGAAATGCTTGAAAAGGCGTCAAAAGATGCAAAACAACGAGCAAAAGCGATGTTGAAGGCAACTCATAACAGAGTTGGCAAAATTCAATCACTTCAAATGGGTGTATTCCAGATTACTCCTGAAGATTCAAATGATGTATCTGATATGGGTATAAGTGATTCATCTTCTATCAAAAAGAAAGTAACTTCTGTTGCAAATGTAACTTTCAGAATAAAATAAATTTGAATTTGTATAAGAAAAGGCGGAGTTTTAACTCCGTCTTTTTACTGCATTTCTTTAATTACATTATCAGTTATATCCTCTCCTCCTGAGATTACCATACCTGTTGGCAGGACAAGATTATAGTCTGTTTTTTTTGCTTGATTTGAAATTAAATTTTTAATATTTGAGGTTATCTGAACAATTTTTTTGCTGTAATCTTCATCAATTGCGTTTCTTTTTGTTTCAATCTCTTTCCCGTAATTAATTTGTAATTCCATTGCTTTATTTTGATCCTGAGTGTTGGCGATTTCGTTTTGTGCTTTTGAAATTAGGGTTTCAAGTTCCTTAAGCTGCTTATCTTGTGAGGCTTTAAGATTTTTGATGTCTTTAGATTGCTCCATGACTTTTGTAATATCTACAACCGCAACTTTGTATCTTGGCAAAGAAATAGCAACATCATTCATTGTGTAACCGCCGATAAAAAATAATGCGCATGCGCCGACTAACCAAATGTTTTCTTTTTTCATTTTTAAATCCTCATCTGTTTGAACATTAGAATTTTATTCCGGTTTATAAAAAAAAATATTGCCCGTACGGATAAAAAAATATCTTCTCTTTTGAGAAGATATTGATTATACACTTACTTTGTAAACACTTTAGATGCCTCTTATACATGAGGATTTATAATTAAGCAAAAATGCTTTTTAATTCGTTTTTGGTTTCTTCTTTTTTAGGATTGTTGTTATTCATAAGTAATTCGCCGCCGTAGAAAGGATTAGAACCGTTTTTGTCTTTTGCTGTTTCTGATGTGAAAATACTTACAAATTGAGATTTGTTTGTTTCAGAAGTTTTTTGAACTTCCGGTGCTATTGCATTAGCATTAACATTTGGCATATATTTCCCGTCAATTTTAGAAGAAATTGCTGCCTGTGAATTCAAAAACTTGATTGAATTTAATGTTTCTGAATTGAACTGAAATTGTAAGGTGTTATTTAATGCGATTTGTTTTTGAGCCTGAACATCTATTTTTCCGTTATATAAATCAATCCCCAATTCAACAGGTTTAGCAAGAGTATTAACCTGAGCATTTGCAGAGATATTGTTTGAATAATTCGCACTTTTTTGAGCCGCACGATTAAGAATCTCTTGCGAAACTTCTTTTAACATTGTTCTGTCAATGCCGTTATTGTATAGAGAAGTATAGTTTACATTAAGACTCATAGTTAATCCCTTGTTTCCTTACAAATAAATAATCGGTATTTTTGTAAGAAACTTTAGGATTTTAACAGAAATTATTAAGAATTTGTAACAATATTAAATATGTCTTTGCCCCGGAGTTAATAATAAGTCTGCAAGCCTGTCAGCACCTTCAAAATCTCTTTTAGACATCAGTCTTGCGGCAAGGTGATTATCATAAGGAACAAATCTGTGTCTTAATTCAAACGAACCTTCATTAAAATCAATTATGCAATAGCATGCTTTGGGTTCTTCAGTCATAGGACGACCGATAGAACCGACATTTACAACGGTTTGTCCTGTATTTGTCTGATACCCGCAAGGAATATGTGTGTGTCCGCAAAGGATAAGTTTTTCTGTTGTGCCTTCAATGATTTCTTCAATTGTTTCAAGCGGCATATTGGGTAAAATATCTTCATTGTTTGCCCTTGGCGAACCATGAACAAAAAGTACACTGCAACCTTCAATTTCCTGACTCAATTGCGGCGGAAGATTATTGAGGTATGCTCTGTATGATTCGTCTAAAAGTTCAACATCACTTTCTATGGCATTTGCCATAACAGGATATTGAGCATCAAGAAAATCAACAACCTCAGGTCCGAAGTTTGCAATCATTTTATCGGTATTTCCCTGAATGACTGTCCAGGTGTCCTGTTCCATTACATAATCCATAACTTCTTTTGGCTGAGGACCTGCAAGAGCCAAATCGCCTAAACAAAAAACATGTTCGCAACCCTGCTCAACAACATCAGTCATTACGGCCTCAAGTGCCTGAACATTTGCGTGAATATCAGATAAAACTGCAACTCTCATAATTTTCCCCTTATTTTGTTGTTGTGGTAATATTATTTTATGATAAAAAGACGAAAATCAAAAGAAATTTCTGTCGGGAACGTAAAAATCGGTAACAATAACCCGATTAGCGTTCAGTCTATGTGTAACACCGATACAAGAGATATTGAAGCAACGTCAAAACAGATTAAAGAACTTGCGGATGCGGGGTGCGAAATTGTCAGACTTGCAGTTTTGAATAAAGATGCCGGCGAAGCAATAAAAGAACTTGTAAAAATTTCACCTGTGCCATTGGTTGCGGATATTCATTTTGATTATCGTCTTGCACTCCAGTGTATAAATAACGGTATTTCAGCATTAAGGCTAAACCCCGGAAATATCGGAAAAATTGAACATACACAGGAAGTTGTAAAACTTGCCAAGCAACAAAAAATACCTATAAGAATTGGTGTTAATGCAGGTTCTTTGGAAAAAAACTTGCAGGATAAAGATATTCCGTTGAGTGAAAAAATGGTTGAAAGTGCTTTAAATCATATAAAAATTCTTGAGGATTTGGATTTTGACCTTATAAAAATTTCTTTAAAATCGTCGGATGTAATGACGACTATTGAGGCATACAGATTGATTGCCGAAAAAGTTGATTACCCTTTACATATCGGTTTAACTGAGGCAGGAACTTTAAAAGGCGGACTCATTAAATCGGCAGTCGGCATCGGAACGCTTTTATCTGAAGGAATAGGTGATACCATAAGGGTTTCGCTTACTGAAAATCCTGTAGAAGAAGTTTATGCAGGGTATGATATTTTAAAAAGTTTGGGGTTGCGAAAACGAGGGGTAAATTTTGTTTCCTGTCCGACATGTGGCAGAACGCAGATTAATCTTATTGAACTTGCCAAAAAAGTCGAAGAAAGATTTAAAAATTATGATAAAGATATTACAATTGCCGTTATGGGCTGTGCGGTAAACGGCCCGGGGGAAGCAAAGCATGCGGATTTTGGTATAGCAGGCGGAATCGGAGAAGGATATATTTTCAAAAAAGGTGAAATTATTGCAAGAGTCCCTGAAGCAGAACTTTTGCAAAAATTTGAAGAAATTGTTTTAAATTCATAAATTGTAACGTTTGTTACAGTTTTTACACTATTTGAATATTAATATTATCTAATTACTTTATATACATAGAGTATAAGATAGAGAGTTGTGCTTATGAACGGAGTTCACAAAATCCAGAAAGGTGATTCCCCCTGGAAAATAGCAGCGAGAAATTTAAAAGCAAGAGGAGTAAAAGCTGATAACAATGCTATTGTCAAAGAAATGCAGCGTCTTGCTCAATTGAACGGTTGCAAAAATGTGGATGATTTAAGTTCAAAATTTTTCAATCGTATAGGTTTAGAACTTAAAACAGATAGCACTCCCCAAACAAGAGCACACGGCTCAGTACAGGGTTCTGTGGTAAAAAGAAGACCACAGGCTAATGCTAATACGGTAAGCAGGGTTTCTCAAACCATAACAAATATGGGGCATAGAAGTTCGGTAATTAATCAAAGTCAATTAACACAAGAGCAAAAAAAACAAATAGAATCTTATCAGTATTTATATAAAGTTGAAGCCAAATTTGTCAGAGATGATAATACAAAAGAAGTTTATGCGGTTTTTGATTTAACTAATTCTCCTCAGGCAAAGAAAATGGGGTTAAAATCCTTAAATATAAAACTTGGCAATTCAGAAAATATAGTAAACAGGTACTATGCAAACGGAAAAATAGTTCAGGATAAGATTGTGCTTGCCGATGAAAAAAAGAACACAAGTACATTAATTCAAGCACCTGCTAGAAGACCGACTAAAAGACGAGTTATTGGTACTCCTGTGCAAATAAATATAAAAGTAAATCCTGCTTTGTATAAAAGTGCAACCGAATCACAAAAAGAAGACTTGAATAAATTCGTTTCAGAATTGGAAAGTCAAAAGGCAAATCTTATGCAGGATTTGGGTATAGATAATGATACTTATAACAGGTTTGCAAGGCTTGCGATAGGTATCGCAGCACAAGAATCCGGTTTAGAAAATGGCTTATCAACAGGTCGAAAATTTAAAAACAGTTTTGTTGGCCAAGTTGCATCGGATACTTTAAGGGTATTAAATATTGGTGCAAACAGGGCGTTAGGTACAGATTTATCTACGGCAACATCGAAAGGTTTGACCAAAATTAAAATTGGTGATTGGGATGATAATCCTCGAATTAAAAAATTGTTTGAAAAATACGGAATAACAAGAGGATATTATAATACTCTTACTCCTGAACAGTCAGCGGCTGCAACAATAATTGTATTAAATGAATTAAGGAATAAAGTTCAGAATACAAAAGGTTATCAGGATGGTATAGAAGCCGCAAATAACAGATATTACAAAACTAATGTTGTTTTGAAAAATGGTCAGCCCGTAAATTATCCTCAAGGGTATTGGAGATACAATAAAGTTACTGAAGATGATGCAATTTTGTATTTGTATAACGGCAGAGCGGGAGCATTAAAAAATGGTAATGCTACTCCTGCAGATAATATTTATACTCACAATGTAAGACGATATACTCAACTTATTCAAATATCTGAAGACAAAAATGCACGAGCACAGGCTGTTTCTCGTTCACAAGTTGTTTCAACAGGAAATACTGCCGTTAAAAAAATGCGTGATGATTTGGGTTGGGGGCTTGGTCAGGTTACATTCAGACCGGATTTATATACTGCCGGAGCAAACAGAAATACCGGAGAAGAAATTGCTCAATTGAAAAATGCTCTTATTACAAAAGGTTATGACTTAAATAGCATAAATAAGTTGGTGTCAAAATTGTCTCAAGGAGAATTGTCTTTTACAAAAGGTCTGACTAAGGCTGAAATGGATTCAATAACTCAAGATGATATTGATTTATTGTTGAAACATTTGGATGATTTGAATATCAAGTTGAGGTCTGTTACCGGTCGTGAACGACAGCGCAGACTTGCTACATCTGCGGATAAATCATTTAAAGATGTATACTTAGCATCTCATGCTCAACGTACATCATTGTCTTCTGTAAGAAGTGCTGCAGTAACACTTACAACCGAAGGTGCAAGAGACATCAGACCTTATCCGTCAAGAGGCTATTATACAGGTGCCCAAAGAAGATGTAACCAACTTTTACCCCAATTGAGAGGAAAACATAAACCTGACGGCGGTTTATATTTATATAATGATAGGGTAAAAAGTGGTAAATATACCGGCTTTTGTGTTGAACAGGACAAAGGTATAAATTATGCAAATGCTTCACAAATAGATTTGCTGCTTGCTCAAAGTGGTGCTGATACTGCGAATACTTTAAGAACCAGCGGGGCTTGTCTTACAGGGGCTAAACAAGCATTAATAGGTTCTAAAGCAGTGAAAGAAGAAGAAATGAAAAGTTTTAATAATGCATTCCAACTTGCAGATTTTTTAAAGAAGCACCCTGAAAGATTTATAGAAGTGACACATGTAAAACTTGATGACAATACAGCAAGGGAAATTACCGCAGGTGATTTATCAAATCTTCCTGCCGGTTGTATTGTGGTATTTGGAAATCGTGGAAAAAATATCCCAGGACATGCTGCAATAACAAGCGGAAATGGTCAAATGTATGCAGATGAAGTTGATAATTCAAATTGGGACAATTTTGTGGCAACTAATAGTGAGCAAAATGGCAAAGGTGAACACGGTTATGTCAGAGTTTTCAGATTAAATCCTGATTACTTTACTTTAGATGAAAGCGGTAAAGTGCTTGCTGAAAAATAATCGTGACATTTTATTAAATTTAATTATAATAATTATATGAAAAAATGTTTTTTGTTGTTTTTGTTGATATTTGCACTTCCTGTAAGCGCAGAAACTTTGACGGGCGGTGTAAAATACACCGTTGATGATGCTAAAATCGAACTTCGGAATAATCGTCCTTCGGCATCTGATTATATTGTTACTCAAAATAATTTTGTTGATAAAGACCGTAATGCTAATTATTTTGCTTTGTTGAAAGGAAAAACTGATTTTAAAGACAGAATTTTGGCAATGTTTTCTGACGGAAGTTATGCTGTTAATTATAAAAATGACTTACAACATGTCTGGTATTACGCTAAAGACGGAACTTTAATTAATATTGAATTTCGTACATCTTTAGAATATCCATACGGTAGTTACAAATACAGCCCTGACGGTGAGTTGGTCAATATGAGTTTAAGAGTTTCAAAAGATGAAACATATATCTTCTCCCCATTTGGAGAACTTTTGGGGCATTGGGTCGGGGACAAATGCTATGATGAAAACGGCAAAGTTGTTATGACAAGAGAGATAATTAAGTAGTTTTTTCAAGCAAACGGTTGATGGAAAGTGCCTTAATTTATTATAAAATTATCCTAAAAAGGATAAGAATTATGGCAGTAAACAAAGAATTACTTGAACGATATAAAGCAATGAAAGCGGCAAAACTTGCGCAAAGTGAGCAAAACGCACAGACACCCAAAACCGGTTTTTCGGCATTAAGTCAGCCGTCATATACTTCGGCATCAACGGCTGAACCTGTGTCTGAACCTGTTCAGCCACAAAGTTCTTGGCAGACTACTTACGCTAATACTTCTCAAAGTCCGCAGACTTCAAGTAATTATGAGAGTTCGTTTGTAAATACACAGTCATTTATGACTCCTGCTCCTATGCCTGAAACGACAGACATTTTTAATACTCCTACTCCGACACCGACAATTAATCCCGTTCAGTATCAGGATCCGATACAAGAGAAAAAAATCAAAAAGTTTGCACTGATAGGTTATCCTATTGATTATTCAATGTCTGAATATATACATATTGCAGGGTTCAAAAGTATGGGTGTTGATGCCACTTATGAAATTTTGCCGACAACTCCTGAGGAACTTTCAGACAGAATAAAATATTTAAGAACTAACGGTTACAGCGGTTTTAATGTTACCATACCTCTAAAACTCTCTGTTACACTGTTTCTTGATGAAATAGACAAGTCTGCTGAAGTTGTTAACGCAATTAATACAGTGATGATTGACCCTCAAACAAATGCATTGAGAGGATATAACACTGATGCAAAAGGCTTTATTTCCGCAATTCCCGACGATTTTCAGTTGTATCAGAAAACTGTTGCCGTACTTGGTACAGGCGGGGCTGCAAGAGCCGCTATTACTGCACTTGCTCAAAAGCAGGTAAAAGAAATAAGGCTTTATACAAGAAATATTGCAAATAGTCTTGAATTGATTGATTATTTGAGAAAAACATTCCCCAATATTACTTTTAATTCTTATCAAATAGACAAATTCAAAGATTTTTCGGATGTAAATTTACTTGTAAATGCTACTCCGATAGGCATGAGCGGTTCTGCAGTGGGCTATACTCCTGCAGAAGAAGATGAACTCCGTACTCTGCCTTGTGATGCGCTTATTTATGATGTTGTTTATAACCCTAAAAAGACTAATTTAATACGACTTGCAGAAAAACTGAATTTAAGGCATATAAATGGAGTCGATATGCTTGTATGGCAGGCTTATGAGGCTGAAAAAATATGGACGGGGTGTACTCCTGATTTTAAAGATATGAAAATCGCTCTGCTTGAAAATCTTTAATTATCCTTTTACTGCGCCTTCATTTTCACCTGAAATGAAGTATTTTTGCATAGCAAGAAAAAATATTATAATAGGAACGGTTGAAATTATTGAGCCTGCGGCAATAAAACGCCAATTTGATGAGAACATTCCCTGCAAATTATTCACTCCGACAGGCAAAGTAAACATGGATTCTTTTGTTAAAACGATACTTGGCCATAAAAATTCTCCCCATGAGCCTATAAATGTAAATATTGCCAAAACCGCCAAAGAAGGTTTTACCATTGGTAAAAGTACTTTCCAAAATACCTGAAAAACATTACACCCGTCAACAATTGCTGCTTCTTCCATTTCCTTTGGAATTGCCAAAAATGCCTGACGCATAAGAAATATCCCAAATGCACTCACCGCAAAAGGCATTATAAGCCCGATAAACCCTAAAGTATCGCCATAAGTATCAACAAGGTGAAGTTTTAGCGTTATCAGGTAAACAGGTAACATTATTGCCTGAAACGGTATCATAATCGTTGACAAAATTGCAAAAAATGTAATTTTTTTACCTTTAAACTCCATTCTTGCTAAAGGATACGCAGCAAGGGATGATAAAATCAAATTCAAAACAACGGTTGCTCCGGCAACAATCATTGAATTTATAAAATAACGCATTAAATCAACTCTTTGCCATACTCCGATATAATTATCCCAGGTAAAATCCTGCGGAATTATTGTTGGCGGATATGCAAAAATATTCTCTCCTGCGCCTTTTAGTGAGGTCGATAAAAGCCAGATAAAAGGGAAAATCGACAACAACGATACGATAATTAGTATTATATGTGTTGGTATATTTTTAAATTTCATCAACTCTATTATATATGTTGTATAAATTTTAGTCCATAACTTATTACTAATTAAATTTTATTATTTCAACCGGTTTTTCAAAAACTTTTTCAGATGTTACCGTAAGATAATAGTTATTTTTAAAAACGGTTGTATAGTAGTCCTTTACAGATGTATGCTGTTTATAAGTCGCTTCTTTCAGTGTCCAGAAACGGTAAAATTCATCAGCATTGATAAAATTTTCATTGTAGTGTTGTGATAATTTTTCGAAATTTCGTTCTTTTGCAAATTCTATGTCAATTCCACATTCATTTTCATCAAAGCAAACAACTGCATAATCTTTAGAATGGGAAAGGCTGAAATTAAGATTAGAATTTTTAAATTGAGGTTTTCCATTTTTATCAATCACAATTTCGCAGTCGTCAATTTTGTAGATTTTCTTTGCAACATTTTTTATTAAATATCTGCCGATAGCGTATTCAAAAAATCTTTTTTCGCTTTTGATTTCCTTGTCAGTGTATTTTGACAAAAAAATTTTATCGTGTGTTTGTTTAAATTTTTCAATATCAATATAATAAATATTCATAATAATTTAAAAATTCTATTTTTAGAAAAAGAAACAGGCAAAATTTGATAATTTTAGTAATAAAACTGATTAAATATTATGCATGCTATCAAAAATTTCTTTTTTCTGAACCCAAACTTCCATTCCGAGTTCTGCCCCTGTTTTTGTTACGGCTTCTTTAATTTCTTTGAATGAATAGGTCGATTTTTCAATATCACAAAGCATAAACATTACAAAATGCCCCTGCATAAGAGTTTGTTTTATGTCTTCAATATTAACTTCATATTGTGCCAATATTGTTGTAACTTTGGCTACAATACCGACTTTATCAATACCTGAAACTGTAACAAATATCTTTGAACTCATTATATTATTCCTTATTTTATTTATTTATCCATTTTGCAATATTATGTGTATTGCAGTATTCTTTAAGGTCTTTTTTAACGTCTTTGCAAAGTATATAAAGAACAATTACGTTTGGTACACACATTGCAATCATCATTGCATCAGTAATATCAATTATTGATTTAACATTCATACAAGATCCGATAATTATAAATAAACAATAAATCATGTTGAATGTTAATACACGTTTTTTGCCTTCGCCTAAAAGGAATGTCCATGCTTTTTGACCATAATAAGCCCAGCTTATTAATGTGGACATTGCAAATAATACTGCAATTATTGAAAGTATTATCGGGAAAAATGGAATAACTGACTGAAAAGCATTAGATGCAAGTTCAATCCCTGAAATTTTACCTACAGATGTATTATCCAATACTCCGGAAAATACAATTGCAAAAGAAGTAAATAAGCATAAAACCCCTGTTAAAAATGTTTCTAACAATGCTACAAATCCTTGTGAAACATGTTCTTTGGTTTGAGCAGTTGCATATACAATTGCCGCCGCACCTGTTCCTGCTTCATTTGACTGAACAGAACGTCTTAAACCAATTATTATTGTTCCAAATACACCTCCTGCAACAGCTGTCGGATGGAAAGCTTCTTTGATAATCAATGCAATTCCGGCAGGGATATCCATAAAATGATAACCGATAACAATAATGCCTGAAATTATGTATAGCGCACACATTGTAGGAGTCAGAATTGTTGTAACTTTAGCTATACTTTTAATACCTCCGACAACTACAAGTCCGATTAAAATAGCAGCCGTAAGACCAATTACCCATGTAAAACCATGAAATATACTATGTTCGCCGCCGGTAATAAATATTATCTGATGTGCGGTTTGGTTTATCTGAATCATATTACCGCCGGTTATACCCCCGCCGATACAAAGAATAGCAAAGATTACGGATAACGGTTGACCTAACCAGCGCATATTTTTTCTTGTAAGTCCATGTGCTATATAGTGCATAGGTCCGCCTGAAATAGAACCGTCTAAGTTAAATCTTCTGTATTTTACCGCCAATGTTGCTTCGACAAATTTAATTGACATACCCAAAATTGCGCCTAAAAATATCCAAAATGCGGCTCCGGGGCCTCCGATTGAGATTGAAATTGCAACACCTGCAATACTTCCTATACCGATGGTTCCTGACAATGCAGTTGCTAAAGCCTGAAATGATGAAACTTCACCTTCTCCCGAACCGTCTTTTTTAGGTTTTACAATTAAATCAATAGCATGTTTAAATCCCCATATTGCAATGCCTTTGAAATAAATCGTAAAAAATATACCTGCAAATAATATCCAGAAAATAATTATAGGAACTTCAATATGAGTTGTTCCGTGAGTATATTTTATCGGATAGAAAATTATCTTCGCAATAAAATCAGAGACAGGAGCAATATGTTTATCCATAAAAGCATCTACATTCATTGCGTTTGCACTCTGTATTCCGCTTAAAATTAACATCATAAAGGTTAAAAATTTTTTCATTTAATTGTTATCCTTTCGGCTTTGCAAGGTAAATCCAACCTGTTTTTTAAATTTCTGCTAAAAGTATAGCAAAAACATGAAAATCTGTCTGTTTATCGCATTTATTTATTTCGGTTTGTAACAAGGAATTAAATTTTAAAGCAAAAAATATATTTTAGTGTTTTATATTCAGTGTCATGATAATTAGTCCCGTAAAAGTGCCTGTAATTCCATATTTTAATACTCAACAGGCTCAAATTCTGCATAAAAATCTTCTTACTTTGCCGTATCAAAATGACAGGGCGGAGTTTAGTTTTACGGGAATTTTTGAGAGTTCAAATGTTCCGATAAGACTTGATCAGGCTCAGGAACATTCGGGAATACATTGTCCAAATTGCGGGATAGCAATGCTGTCAAAACACGATTATGACTGTATTGTAAAGAAAACAATGAATGCCTCTAATGCAGAGCAACTTGTTAATATTATAAAAAATAACAAAAAATTTGTACCTCCGAGGTTTTCACAGATTTTTGACGATATAAAAAGCCTGCAGAACTGTGAGCAAATGTCTATTCCTGAGTTTAGAGAGGAAATGAGAAAAATTTCTTATTATAAAAAAAGACAGGTTACTCATGGTGTTCGGGATTATTTGAGCGAGTACGCACAAAGTTTTGATGTTGAAAAACGGGAAAAAGCACTTGAAAATGTCGATAAAATTCGGACAAAACAAATATATCAGGTTCAAAAAGATTTGATAATGAATTTTGTTAAAGATTTGAATTTGAATACGGAACAAACAAATCAGGTGCTTGCAAATACTCTTAAGCCCTTATTTGATGCAAACGGCTATTGTATGCTCTTTAACTACTCAAAAGCAACCGAAGTTCCGCAGGATTATTACGGAGTTTTTATTGTTCAAAGGCTCTTTTATCCTTCAATAAGTCAAATTACTCCGATATCTAAATATCCGGTGCATAAAAATTTATCTAATAATAATGTTTTGGTCTGCCAAAATTGTTATCAAAATCAATCCAAAAGTGTTTTTTGGAAAACTGATAATTATTCTGAATTAAAAGATAATATAAAATCATATTTAACTGATATTTCATATTTGATGGGAACAGGAAAAATGGAATCTTCAAGTGATTATCTCAAAGCCTTTTCTTCCATTTCTTCAAAAATTTCAAAACAGAGAATTATATTTACTCCGAGTGAAATTATTGGAATACAAAATATGCAAAGAGCGGTAAAAAGGCATGAACGCTTTATACCGATAGAGCAAACTCAAGTTGATATTCCATGCGCAGAATGTGGTTCTGTAATGCTTCCGCACGCAAAAAGAAAAGAGATTGAAAAAGAATTAAAACAATGTTCAACACCTTATGAGTATTCTCAAGTGTTAGAAAAAAATATTAAGTATATAGGGAAAAATTACAGAGTTTTGGCAAATATATTTTTGGATATTGTAAAAGATAATCCCAATATATCAAATGAAAAATTTGTAAAAGAATTTATCAAAAAAGAAGCGCATTATTCTGATAAAGCAGTTGAAAATGCCGTAATTACATTTTTGAGTAATCGTTCGTATGTGGCAGATAATTATCCTCCGAAATGTCTTGAAATTTATGATACTTTTTCAAAAAGATTATTAAAATATATTTCGCATGGAAATTTTGATGATTATGATGTTCCTGCTTTATATAATGCTTGCCTCAAGGACTTGGATATGAAAAATTATCCTGTTAAGCCTATTTATATATTGATGAGAAATTTGAAAACAATATCATACAAACATTTATGTGCAACACTTGATAATAAATATAATTTCAATGACAAAGATTCTATATATACGATTTTGTTTCATTTATTTAAGTCCAATGTTGCTACTGTCGATCATCTTATAGCGGAAGTAAAAGGCGGGGAAGGAGATAAATATAATCTTATCGGACTTTGCAAAAGTTGTAACAGGACAAAATCACAAAAGAATGTTTATAATTGGTATCTTGAAAATAAACATCTTGAGCCAAATTTGAAAAAACAACTTATGATAGTTGATAATATGGCAAAATCAGGACAAATAGAAGGGTATGATGACTGGGCAAAAACTATTGCCCAAAAAGTCTATGAACAAACCTACGGGAAACTTGATTTGAGAGAAGATTTTGTTTAAGCGGCTTGTTTATCGCTCAGTTCGGCTAACATTTCATAAATGGCATTTCGAGGGATTGCTCTTGATGGCATGTTTTGGAAACCGAATTTCGTAACTAATCTTGTCACTGTTTCGTATTCTGCAGGATTCATTTTTTCAATTAAAATATTTAGTTCTTCTTCAAGTGCTTTTACAG
The DNA here is from genome assembly GCA_017470815.1 of bacterium. Classification (GTDB taxonomy): domain Bacteria; phylum Cyanobacteriota; class Vampirovibrionia; order Gastranaerophilales; family Gastranaerophilaceae; genus Zag111. The sequence goes on from JAFUXT010000003.1 coordinate 49,599, forward strand.
TTTTTGCAAGTTCCGTATCGGAAGGATTATTTATCATTTTTGTATATTGTTCGTAATATTCAAGACCTTTTGTTTTGTATTCAATAATTGCTTTTGCCTTTTCAATAATTTTAAGCATATCTGCTTCCTGTTCAGGAGTTAAATTCCCTGATGCTTTCATTTCATTCATTTTTGCAGTCAGATTTCTGATTAAAAAACTATTTCCGTTTTTCTGTGCCAAAACTTCTTCAGGGCTGAATTGATATTGATTAAACGATTTATTTGATGCAAACATACCGTTTAAACCTGCAACTCTGCCGTTGCCTTCAATTGTTGTAATATTATCAATCAACGATTTTTCTGCCTGTGCGAGTTGTTCTCCGGTTAATTCAGGAACATCAACATAATTTGGCTGGTAAGATGTTCCTCTGTTTATTTTTACATCCGCAAAACACTGATATCTTGTTTGTTCGGATTGAACATATTTCAGTAATTTTGTAAATGCATCATCTTCTGTTGATATTGAAGGCTTATTCATTTCAGAATATTGCGGGTGTTTATCAACCATTGCATGCAATTTTTTAAATAATGGTTCTAATGCTTTTTCTGCCTGCTCAAGAGATTCAGGATTAAATGCTTTTTCTCCTTTTGCTTTCCAATTGGTATGATTGATAAAATCTCTTATGTTCGTACTTAATGCGCTGTCGTCTGTGTAGCACATATCTTTTGCAAGTTGAGCAAATTCTTCTTTCATTCCCTGAGGAAGTTTAGGTGCCTTCATCATTTCAGGACCTAAAAAACCTCCTTTTACGATTATTTCTTCGCTTTCACCGTTTAAAATTCTTGATACGAGTTCGTTTTTGACAATTTCCTGCGCACGTTCTTTTGGGATACCTGCTCTTAATAGTGCTTCTTTGCAGTGTGTTGCTTCATGCATTACAACATCATCAAGTTCAAATGTTCCCGAACGGTACGCATCAGGATTAATTTCAAGAGTATGTCTGCTTTTGCCGTAACTCCCGCCATGCTCGATTTGCGCATTCTTTTTAATTTCCAAATTCGGACGCTGATTTTTTGGAATCCCGAGTTCGTCAAACGCCTTATCAAACATTGTTACAACTTCTTGTTCTACCTGCTCGTCAGACAATCCTGCACGCCTTATTCCTTCGGGTGAGGCTTTAAACTCTGCAACTTTTTGTTCGGTGGTTTTATAAACTTTTCTTTTCGTTGTTTCTTCAACTTTTTGCGGTTTAAAAAACTTTAGGAAATTTTCTGTTCTGTATTTTAGCACTTCAGGATTAAATTGGGCTTTTACCGCTTTTAGTCCGGATTTTGTTGTAAATAAAGACACTATTTCTTTAAGATTTGCCATAAATTTATTATTATGGACTTCTGTCAGTATTTGTTCTTTGACACCTTTATCCAAAACTTTTACATTGAGTTCGCTCATCATTTTGGCTTCTTTAGATACTTGAGCACTCTGTTTTACTCCCAATAGGGTTAATAATGTGCCGACAGTTCCCTGACCGATGAGGTCAAAAGATTTTTCTGCTTTGTCATATTCACCGTTGCTATAATTCTTAACCGCATCAGCAGAACCTTTAATCATTTGTCCTACGCTCAATGCCCCAAAACCCAACAGCATTGCAGGTCCTAAAATCGGAACAACCGAACAAGCCGCAACTGTTCCGGCAAGCAATCCGACGGTTAAAAACGGGTGTTTTATTGCGGCAGTAACAGGGCTGATTGCGCCTTTACCGAAATTTTTCGCCGCTTCGCTGAAATCAAATTCATTATTATTTGATTTGTCGTTTGTTAGTAATTCCTTTTTCCCTTTGAATTGAACACTGTTAATGCCGGACGGCGTATTGCCGATACGATTTACTGTCAGCATAAAATTTTCCTTTAACTTTTTACCTATGTATTTATAAAGTCAATTTATAATTTATGTTTGCTAAAAAATAAGTGATTGTAAAAAAATATTAAACCGCAAAAAATATTTTTATGATTTTTAATCTTAAAAAGGAGTGAAAAATGGAAATATCAAATAACATAAGTTTTGGCGCAAAATTTGTAGAAAATAAAGATTTTATCGCAGTCGCAGACTACGCATTCAGCAAACACAGAATGGATTTATTTAATGAAGCATTGCAAAATATAGACAGAATCCGCAAAGATACTTTTATAAAAATGGATTTGTGTTATACGGATAAAAAGCCGACAGTTGTATTTTCAAGATACGAAAAAGGCTGGAATCATAAATTGCAGAAGCAAACAGATAAATATGTATTGAAAAGACAAGTGGATTATATTGCAGAAAATGAAAAACTTAATCCGTTAAAAATGGCTTTTGATAAAATTATCAAAATGGGTAATAATAAAGCGCGCAACAATACTTTTGATTATGTTGTAATTGAAAAAGAGCAAAGTAAAAAACCGTATTTTTTGTTTTAGATGATATTAGGTGATTGGACAAAATATTCATTCCCGTTTTCGCTTATAAAGGCGGTCAGCGGATGGTCTTTAAATTTTCCGCAACCGGTGTCAATACAAATTTTATCTTCCATAATTAAAGGTTTATCAAATTCAGTGTGCCCAAAGATAATTTTTTGAGGCAAATTGTGTTTATGATTATAAAATTCGCTTCTTATATAAACCATATCAACCAAATCCTGTTGTTCTAAAGGTATTCCTATGCGTATGCCGGCATGGATAAATAAATATTTATCAGTCAGAAAATATGGTTTTAGCGAATTAAAAAAATTCCCGTGGATTTTAAAAATATTTTCATAACTCCCGTAACTTCTTGCTGTTGCATCTCCCCCGTAATTCCAAAATAAATACTTATAATATTCATCACTGTTTGAATGTAAAAGTGCATATTCATGCGAGCCTATCAGATATTCGCAGTTGCAAATATCTTTCATTGAAATTACTTTATCAACAACTTCTTTTGATTTTTCGCCTCGGTCTATATAGTCACCCATAAAAATTATTTTATCTTCAAATGTGGGGGTAATTTCGTCCAAAAGTGAGCATAATTTTTCGTATTCGCCATGAATATCTGTTATTGCGATTAATCTTCCCATATAAAAAGATTATTATAAAAAACTTTGCAGTTCAAATGTAATAATTTGCCTGAAGTAATATTGCAAATTTTAGTGTTTATATTACAATTATTAGTATATTGTGTACATAAAAGGAGGATTTCTATATGGAAACTTATGGTATTGAAAAATTAGGTATCACTTCTCCATCAGCAGTTCACAGAAATTGGACCCCGGCTCAGTTAACTGAAGCAGCATTAAGACGCGGAGAAGGTACATTAGCAAACAATGGTGCGCTTGTTGTTACAACAGGTAAATATACAGGTCGTTCACCTAAAGACAAATTTATTGTTGATACTCCGTCAATTCATGATGATATTGCATGGGGTAAAGTAAACAGACCGATTTCAAGAGAAGCATTTAATTCAATTAAATCAAAAATGATTGATTATTTAAATGGTAAAGAAGTATTTATTTTTGACGGTTTTGCAGGTGCAGATAAAAAATACACTCAAAAATTCAGAGTAATAAACGAAATGGCATCTCAAAATATGTTCATTCACCAGTTGTTAATCAGACCGACTGAAGAAGAATTAGCATCTTACGGTGAAGCGGATTATACAATTATTTGTGCCCCTGGCTTTAAATGTAATCCTGAAGTTGACGGAACAAATTCTGAAGCATGTATCGCTATTGACTATGAAGCACACATGATTATCATTGCAGGGAGTCAATATTCAGGCGAAATCAAAAAATCTGTTTTTGCTACAATGAACTATGTAATGACTAAGAAAAATGTTCTTCCGATGCACTGCAGTGCAAATATGGATCCGCAAACTCATGAAACAGCAGTTTTCTTTGGTCTTTCAGGTACAGGTAAAACAACATTATCTGCTGACCCTTCAAGAAAATTAATCGGTGATGATGAACACGGTTGGTCACCTGACGGTGTATTCAACTTTGAAGGCGGATGTTATGCAAAATGTATCAACTTAACAGAGGAAAATGAACCTGATATTTATAATGCTATCAAATTCGGTTCATTGGTTGAAAATGTAATTATGAATCCTGAAACAAGAGAACTTGATTTTGCTGACGGTTCATTAACAGAAAACACTCGTGTAGGTTACCCTGTTAATTACATCAACAATGCTGCTATTCCTTCAATGGGCGGAATACCAAAAGTTGTTGTATTCTTGACTGCTGATGCGTTTGGCGTATTGCCTCCAATCTCAAGATTAGACAAAAACGCTGCAATGTACCACTTTGTAACAGGCTTTACATCTAAACTTGCAGGTACTGAAAGAGGAATTACAGAACCTGTTCCTACATTCTCAACATTATTCGGTGAACCGTTTATGCCTATGGATGCAAGTGTTTACGCTAAAATGTTAGGTGACAAATTAGACCAATATGGTACTAAAGTTTACTTAGTAAACACAGGCTGGGCAGGCGGAAGTGCATCTTCAGGTGCTAAGAGAATGAAACTTGCTTACACAAGAGCAATGGTTACTGCAGCATTGAACGGATCATTTGACAATGTTGAATTCAAACATCATGATGTCTTCAATGTTGATTATCCGACATCTTGTCCGAATGTTCCTGATGAAATGCTTGATGCAAGAGGAATGTGGTCTGATAAGGCTGCTTATGATGAAGCGGCTAATAAGTTGGCTCAAATGTTCAACGATAACTTTACTTCAAAATATCCGAACATGCCATCAGAAATCGTTAATGCAGGCCCAAAGCCATTAAGCACTGTTAGATAATTTATCTGATTAGTGCATAGATTTGAAAACAAGCCTCCGAAAATTCAGAGGCTTGTTTTTTATATAACTTGTGCATAATTCAGTGTGCTATGAGGTCATCCGTACTCAGGTATAAATCTCAACCGGAATAATTACAACCAGTCAAGAAGCCTTTTAAATTCCCCAAAATCAAGTTCCATAATCTTCTGCCCAAATTCTTTGACAAGAAATTCAACCCCTAAATTATAAGTAAGCGGTTCTTGTTTATATCCTGTTTTTTTAAATAATTCTGTTGAAAAAGTTTTGTTTTCCTGATCGTAAACTTCGCTGTAATTTAATCCCTGTTCAATGCAAAAAGGAACTTTGAGTGTATTTTTTTTGGTATATTCATCTTTATCATAATAAGAAAGTCCAAAAGTTCGGCAAATTATCATTCTGTAAGGATAAACACTACATTTGTGGTCAATGAGAAACGGGCATTTGTGCATAAACATTTTGCCTGTAAATTTTGCTTTTTCTTCTTTTAATTTTATGGTTTCATCCACAATTTTTTGTTGGGTTTCTCTGTCTAAAGTCATAAAACCTATTTTTAAAAATTCAAATTCAAGTTCGGAACAAGGGTATTCGCCTTTTTCGCAACAAAATGAACAACCTTCTTTGCAGTGAATATACTCTTTTTGATTTTCAAAATGAGCATTTATTCTCTCCATGATTACTCTCATAAATTGGTAAAATTTGTCCATTCTTTCCTGTTCGACCATATTTAATAGTGCCTTTCTCCCGAAAATACATTGTAAAATAACATGATAGTCAAAATTCCGATTACACCGTAAATTTTAAAATTTAGTACTATAACAGTAACCATAATTCCGATAATAAGCATGATAAATGCCATTTTGAGATAGCGTTTCATTTTTTCTTTTTTTTGTTCTTCCAAATATTTTTGTGCCATTTTTTCTATATTTGACTGAACTTTTGCTTTTTCTTCGGTTTCTTCAGTTATGATATTGGAATTTTTTAATTCTTCAACGGCATCATTATAGGTTCTTGTAACATATCTTTCGATTATGCTTAAAACAACATTATCAGGAGCATTATTTTGGATACATGCAAACATAACTTCCCACATTGTGTACCAAATTTTCTGCATAACAATTTTCCAGTACTTTGCAGGAATACCTGAACGGAAAAGGTCAATTTCTTTATGGAATGACCATTCTGCCATTATTTGAATAAAGGTGCATTGTCTTTCAAAATCCAAAGTCTGAAAAACTTTATCTTCCTGCATAGAGCGGGCAAGAAGCATAGTCGAACGTCTGATATTGTTAATCAGATAATCCCGCTGAAGTTTGTTTACATCTTCGGGAAGTCCAGGTGCAATCTGCTTTATCATATTTTCAATATATATAATATATTTGCGTTCAACTTTTATTTCTTCCATTCTGATATTATAGATGAGAAAATCGAATAATTTGTCATATAGATAGAGTAAATATAAAAAATTAAAAAAACTTGAATAATGACTTTGTCTGTGTTAGGATTTTGTTTAAAGTTACAGACATTGCGGAGAGGTACTAAATGAAAAGTTCTACAATCAGAAGATCCGCTCTTTCTAAAGAGTCTATGGATGTTATTGAAAATCTTGCAAATGAAACACAGACAGATTATTCCCAAAGTTCGGAGCAAAACAGTGATTATACTCCAAGTGAATATTACAGAGAAACTGACAATCGTTCTGATAACAAATCAAAAGAAATCGATTTGTTGTGGCAAACTTTTAAATCTGCACAATTTAACACAAAATCACCTATTATGCATTGGATAGGCGGATTTATTTTAGGTGTTATGACAACGATTGTGATTATTTCTCTTTGGGGGATGTTTGTTGCGAATTCGGATAATACGGCTCTTAAAAATAAAATGCCGATTTTGAGTACAACTACAGAAACACAAAAAATTGAAGATGATGTTAATGAAGTTTCATCAATGACCGATGAACAAAACATTCCGACAGAGGAAGTTGATACTCCAACGGTTATTACTGAAGAAAAAGTTACGGAAAATAAAAAATCTCATAAAGTATCTAAAGAAGAAAAAAACGAAGCCAAAACACCGGTTAAAACTAAAAAATATATTATTAAAGACGGTGATACGGTTGAAGCAATTATAAAACGTAACTACGGTTCATATACCCCTGAAAGAGCCGAAGCGATTATGAGAGCGAACAATTTAAAAGATTTAGACCATATAAGTATCGATCAGGAACTTCTTTTACCTATCGAAAAATAGGAGTTTAAAATGAAGAAACTTCTTTTAACGTTGTTAATGTTATCACTTCCTTGTGCTGTTTTTGCTCAAGGTGAGTGGAAAAATGATTTGCGTTCAAAATTTCTTAATAACGAAACGATTATTATGGAAATTAATATGCGTTCTTTTAATTCGCAGGATTTAGACGGTGACGGTTTTATCAATGAAGATTTGGGTGAAGTCAGAGGTACTTTTGTCAATGGTGTTGAAAGACTTGATGAAATAAAAAATCTCGGAGTAAACACACTGCATATTTTACCGATTACCCCGACAGGAAAACTAAAATCTCTCGGTACGGCGGGAAGTCTTTATGCTGCTTCAGATTTCAAATCTCTGAATAAAGATTTATATGAAAAAAATTCTAAATTAACATTTGAAGAACAAGCCAAAAATTTTATTGATGAAGCGCATAAAAGAGGAATTAGAATTATCGTTGATATTCCTGCGTGCGGAAGTTACGATTTGTTTTTACAAAGACCGGATTTATTTGTGACAAATTCCTCGGGTGAACCTATTGTGCCTTCAGATTGGACTGATGTAAGACTTTTGGCAACGGGTACGGAAGAAAAAATTGATGTAAATGTATATAGTTTATACAAAGATTTTGTTAAATATATGATAAATCTTGGTGTTGACGGTATAAGAGCAGATGTTGCGCACTCAAAAACTATGGCTTTCTGGAAAGAACTTATCGCTTATTCACGAAAAAATGACCCTGAATTTATGTGGCTTGCCGAAGTTTCTGAAAGTTGGAATGAACCTGTATCTTCTTATGGTGTTTTTACCCCTTATGACAAACTTTTAGAAGCGGGTTTTGACGGATATTACGGTTCATTTTTTAACATAAAAGATTGGAAAAATGCCAATGAATTTTATAATCAAATTTCATTCACTCTTAATGAACTTAAAAAATTTAACGGCTCAAAAGCGGTAATCGGAAGTTTTACAACTCATGATGAAGTCAGTCCGATATTACTGAAAGGTCCTGCTCTGAGTGATATGATAATTTGGCTAAATGCAACTTTGCCTGTTAATTCTTATTTTGTTGATGGATTTCAAACAGGCGACGATTACAAATATTTGATGGGGAATAAACCTGCCTCGAATACAAATACGGATGATGATATTTATTTTACTCACAGGGGTAAAATTGATATATTCAATCTTTCCCGTAAACCAGGCGGGAATAATACTTATTTGAAAAATGATTTTATATTGGGAAATGATGTTAAAAAAAGTCTTGTGTCAATTTTGAATGAAGGGAATTTTACACCTCTTAAGACAAAAAATTCAAAAGTTTTTGCATACACCCTCGGTAATCTTGATAAGAGGGTTCTTGTTGCAGGGAATCTTAATTTTAGCGAAAATGAAAAAGCAACAATTATTATACCAAAGTATAAAAAAAATAATGTTTTACCGATAAAAGTTACTCAGGTTCCGACGATAAAACATGGCAAAATTCAGATGAATTTGCAATCAGGCGAGATTGTTGTGTTGATTTTGAATTAGTTTGTATATTTTTTCCCGATGAGTTCATCAGGCAAAAATTGTTGTTCAATATCAGGCGCATTGTGGGTATAGACATAACCTATCCCAAAACCGTAATTTTTGGCATCTTTATAATGAGCATCTCTCAAATGCATTGGCGGCGGATAATCTTTACCGCTTGAAATATCACTCAAAGCACCATCAATAGCCATAATTGTTTCATTTGATTTTTTTGCTCTTGCTACATAAATTACTGCCTGTGCAAGCGGTATTCTGCCTTCCGGCAAACCCAAAAGTTCAACTGCTTTATAGGCATTTACGGCAACATTGAGGGCATTAGGGTCGGCATTGCCGACATCTTCTGATGCGCACACAATTAATCGTCTTGCAATAAATCTTGGATCCTCGCCTGCTGTTATCATTTTGGCAAGATAATAAATTGCAGCATCAGGGTCGCTTCCTCTGAGGCTTTTTTGAAATGCAGAAGCACAATCATAATGTTCTTGTTGCGAATATCTTGTATTCCTTTGCTGACAAATTTCTTCTATTGTTTTAACAGATAAAAACCTTTTTCCGTCTTTTAAATCACTTGCAAAATAGGCATTTTCAACTATATTGAGCGCATATCTTGCATCCCCTCTTGCAAGGTTTATAATAAAATCTAATACTCCGCTTTCGCAGTCCATTTGGGAATAAGTTTTTGCAAGATAACCAAACCCTTTTTTGATAATACTTGCCATACTCTCATCATCAATAGAATTTAGCCTTATAACCTGAACTCTTGATAAAAGTGCAGGAACAACCTGAAAAGACGGATTTTCGGTCGTTGAACCGATTAAAAACAGTGTTCCGTTTTCAAGATGGGGTAAAAGTGCATCCTGCTGAGTCTTTGAATAACGATGAATTTCGTCAATAAAAAGAATTGTTTTTTGTCCTGCACGCAGACATTCTTTTGCTTTTTCAACGGCATCTTTAATATCTTTTACGCCTGAAGTTACGGCTGAAATTTCAATAAAATTTGCGTTTGTTTTAGTCGCAATTAGTCTTGCTAAAGTTGTTTTTCCGCACCCCGGAGTTCCCCAAAAAATCAGGGAAAATAATCTGTTTGTTTTTAGCAAATTTAACAGGGGGCTTTTGGGGGAAATAACATTACTCTGTCCTAAAAAATCTTCAATAGTTTTGGGGCGGAGTATTTCTGCAAGCGGTGTTTGCTTTGTTTGATTTTCAAGTTCCGTAAATAAGTTATTCATAGTATAATGTTAGCATAGTAAAATGCAAATGTCATCCTGAACTTGTTTCAGGATCTAACATATACCGTATTGTGCGAAATATGCGAGATGCTGAAATAAATTCAGCATGACAATAAAGGTAAATTATGTAAAAATTACGTCATTCAGAGCAGAGCGTGGAATCTTCGTAATTTTTGCCCCTCTGAATGACGTAAAGGGAAATTATGAACAGAAAAATTTTTACTATAATATTTATAACATTCTTAATAATAACAGGCATATTTTTTATCTTCAAAAAAACACCCTCAAATAATGAAGTAGTTTTTTGGACTTTGCAGATGAGCGATTTTGCGCCGTACATAAATGGGGTTATAAGTGATTTTGAAAAAGAAAATCCTGATATAAAAATTAAATGGGTAGATGTTCCATTCTCGGAAGGCGAAAAGCGCACTCTTGCCTCTGTTTTGAGTGATAATCCACCGGATTTGGTTAATCTTAATCCTGATTTTAGTGCAACTTTGGCTCATAAAGGCGCACTTTGGGAAATTCAAAAAAGCGAATTAAGTCAATTTAATGAAGAAATTCTTAAATCACTTGAAACAGACGGAAAAATGTTTTCAATCCCTTGGTATGCAACAAGTGCAATTACTATTTATAATAGGGATTTAATTTCATCTGTTCCTAAAACTTATAGGCAGTTATCTGAAATTGCTCCGCAAATTCGTAAAAAAGGTGCATATATCACTCTGCCAAATATCACAGAAAACGACACAATGCTTAAAATTTTAAATAAATATCCAAAAGAAAAAAAACAATATGTTTATACTCTGTTCAAAAATCTTTATTCTAACGATTTGATACCAAAAGAAACGGTCACAATGACTTTATCGGAAGCATTAGAAAAATATATGTCAGAAAATATTGCACTAATCGGTGCAGGGGCAAATTTTTTGAATATGATAAAAGAAAATGCGCCGCAGACTTATTCAAAAACTGATGTTGCCGAACAGATTAAAGGGGATTTGGGACAAAATGATTTTTCTTTGATGAATTTTGTTATTCCTTTGAGAGCAAAGCATAAAAAGCAGGCTCTAAAATTTGCTCTGTTTTTGACGAATGACAAAAACCAATTAGAACTTGCAAAACTAACTAACGTTCTTGCTGTAAATAAACAAACTTTGAATAATGATTTTTACAAAAAATATGATAAAAACGATCTTATGGCAAAGGCAAGAGTGATTAGCGCAGGTCAGTTAAACAAACTTCAGCCTGTATTCAGAACGCAAAAAAATCAAAAAGAAGTTAATAATCTTGTAAATAACGCTGTCCAAAATATACTGTTAAATAAAGGTGAAACAGAAAAAATATTAAAAGAACTTGATAATAATATAAAATTATTAGAAAAATAAGGTGCAAAAAATTTGCACCCTACATTCTGCAATGTTCCACCCAAAAATTGAAGCAGATTTATGAAATTATAAAAATAATAAAATAAAGGAACTATATAGAATGTATGTTGAGCGTACCTGCTCAACATAATGTCTAAAATAAAAGCGAATTATAAGATTCTGAAACTCTAAACAGGTTTGCAAACAAATACATGTTCTTGCGAAAAATTGAAGATTCTGAAACAAGTTCAGAATGACAAATTTTTCGGTTCCCTTTGTAAGGTTCAGAATGACATAATTCGCCTATTCTGTAATAGTTATGCTGCATATTTTGCCGGATTTATGTTCTTCAATTTATCGGCAAGAATGATAATATAATCTACGACTGTTCTTTCAGCATCGGGTTTTGCTTTTGATTTTTCGGCAAATGTTTCAATTAGAGTAAAAATAATATTTTTTGCACGATTTACTCCTTCTTCTTTTCTTGGCATAATGCTCTCGCCTAAGGGAACTGCTTTTGCAATTTTTGGCTGTGGGGCAACGGAACTGACAGCAGACATTGCTGCTTTAACGGGAGAAACACTCATAGACATAATAAGACCTACCTTTCTGAAACATAAAAACCATTTTTCCACTTCACTTAAGTTTTATAAAACATTTTTTTTAAACATTTTGCGCTTTTAAAAAAAATTGTTACAATATTAATAATTCATATAAATATTTCAGGAGAAGTTTTGGATAAAAATATAATAGGTGATGAAAATGTAGTAAGACCTTGGGGATTTTACAGGGTAATTGCGCAGGGTAAAAATTATGCGTCAAAAGTTATTCATGTTAATGTCGGGCAAAGTCTTTCTGTTCAGTCGCATAATTACAGGGCTGAACACTGGGTTGTCGCAACAGGCAGAGCAAAAGTTTTGTTAAATGACAAGGAATTTACTTTAAAAGTCGGACAGAGTGTTGATATTCCCGTAAAAGCGATACATTCTCTTGCAAATCCTTATGAAGAAGAACTTGAAATTATTGAACTTCAGATGGGTGAAATTATATCAGAAGATGATATTACAAGATATTCAGATATTTATGGCAGGGTTTAAAGTTCATCAAACGGTGAAATTTTTACTTCTCGGAAACCGTCATTTATCGCATCTAAAGGCGATTTTTTAGCCAATACCGCATCGCCGATTTGAAGATTAGAAACCAAAACTTCATCGGTGCATGTTCTATACGCAAGATGTGTCGGGCTTTTTCCGTCTTTCAAAAATGTCGTCGGAATTTTTAGATAATCAAGTAAATCAACAAATTTGTTCCAAATATCCTGACTTTGTTTTGAATTTTTAGAGCCGACAAGTACAGCCTGCAAATTCTTATTTTTCAAATCAATGTTATTTCGTAAGAAATTCAGCACATTAGAAAAAATATGATTATCTTTATTAAGAGGGATTAGGTGCATCAAAACTGCTTTATCTCCGTTTGTAATCAGGCAGGAAGTACAGTCGCAGACCCTTTGAGTGAAAACATCTTTACCTATCCTGCTTGAACTAATCGCCCACGGGTAATCAACAAGATTATCACGGCTGAATGAAGAAGTAATTTTATTAAAATCCTGCCAATACATTGGCACTATTTTTGATGTAAAAGATATTTCGGTCATGTTTTTAATAAAACCGGAAAAATAAAAATTTGCGCTTTTTATAAGGATGTAATATATTCGGGTTATTTTTATCCCTGATATATTTAGGTTTCATTTTTTTCTCTACGGTACGAGAAGTTTTTTTCAAAGACGGTAAATTTGTTTTTTTAATCTCTAAGTCAGCCGGAAGTTCGTCGTTTTGTTCAATATAATTTGCATATTCAATTTGCTTATCAAAATGTTCCTGAGGTTTATTTCTGAAGTCTTTTATAAATTTAAAATAATTACTTTGATATTTTTTTATTGGAATAAATGTAAAACACGCAGAAATAAAAATAAATATAAGAATAAAAATAAGTATGATTTTTTGATGAATTTTCATAGGAAAATTTTACCAGTTTCATGAATAAATGTAAAATAATTGTTAATAAATAAGGCATAATTTATAATTTAGAATATAAAAGTGTAAATGAAAGAAGGAGAGATATATGATTAAAAAAATTACTGCTTTAATGGCACTATTTATGACATCAGTTGCTCCTGCTTTTGCAAGTGAAGCGGATTTGGTTGTTCCGAGTATCAAGACACTTTCACCAAGCAGTTATACATTGCTTTTGATAGGTCTTGGAATTTCTGTTATCGGACTTTGTTTCGGGTTATGGAAATTTTTGGAAGTTAAAAAACTCGAAGTACACTCTGCAATGGCGGCGGTGGGCAACACTATTTTTGAAACCTGCAAAACATATCTTGTTCAGCAGGGCAAATTTTTACTTGCGCTTGAAATTATAATCGGTGCTTGTATTGCGTTTTATTTCGGCTATTTACAGGAAATGGGCTGGGGCGGTGTATTAACAATCCTTGGCTGGTCTGTAATCGGTATATTAGGTTCTTATGCGGTTGCTTGGTTTGGTATCAGAATGAACACTTTGGCAAACGCAAGAACTGCTTTTGCATCATTAAAAGGTAATCCTTTGAATATTCTTAATATTCCTTTAAAAGCGGGTATGAGTATTGGTGTTTTACTTGTATCGGTTGAACTTATAATGATGTTAATAATTTTACTGTTTGTTCCCGGTAAAATTGCAGGGGCTTGCTTTATCGGGTTTGCTATCGGTGAATCTTTGGGCGCATCTGCTTTGCGTGTTGCGGGCGGTATTTTTACAAAAATCGCTGATATCGGTTCAGATTTGATGAAAATTCAGTTCGGTATCAAAGAAGATGATCCTCGTAACCCCGGTGTTATTGCTGACTGTACAGGTGACAACGCAGGCGATTCAATCGGACCTACGGCTGACGGGTTTGAAACTTACGGGGTAACAGGGGTTGCACTTGTTAGTTTTATTCTGCTCGCAGTTTTGGGTGGTAAAAATCAGGTTCAACTTTTAGCCTGGATTTTTGTAATGAGATTTTTAATGATTGTCACATCAGTTGTGGCATACGGAATAAACGCTTTGTGGGATAAATTTATTTATTCTAAAAAGGCGGAAAAATTTGATTTTGAAGTACCTTTGACAAGACTTGTATGGATTACATCAATTCTTTCTATCGGTATGACTTACGGTGTCAGTTGCTGGTTATTAAATCCTTTGGGGCACGGAATTTGGTTTATTTTGGCAACTATTATTTCTTGCGGAACATTAGGCGCCGCTTTGATTCCGGAATTTACCAAAATCTTTACTTCTCCAAAGGCTAAACATACGGAAGAAGTTGTAACGGCGTCACGTGAGGGCGGTGCATCTTTGACAATTTTGTCAGGTATTGTTTCGGGTAACTTCTCAGGCTTTTGGATTGGGTCGGTTATCGTATTTTTAATGGCACTTGCTTATGTTGCAAGTACATTTATTCCGTCAAGTCTGATGAGTTATTCTTCAGTATTTGCATTCGGGCTTGTTGCATTCGGATTTTTGGGTATGGGACCTGTCACTATTGCGGTTGATTCTTACGGTCCTGTAACAGATAATGCTCAATCTGTTTACGAATTATCATTAATTGAAGATATTCCTAATGTTAAAGACGAAATCAAAACTCAGTATGGTTTTGATGCGGATTTTGATAATGCTAAAAAATATTTGGAAGAAAATGACGGTGCAGGTAACACTTTCAAAGCAACTTCAAAGCCTGTTTTAATCGGTACTGCGGTTGTTGGTGCTACTACAATGATTTTCTCACTTATTTTGGTTATCCAAAATACTTTGGGCATCAAACCTGAAATGATTTTAAATCTGCTTAACCCTTACACATTGCTTGGCTTGTTGATGGGCGGAGCGGTAATTTATTGGTTCAGCGGAGCGTCTATGCAGGCAGTTACAACAGGTGCTTACAGAGCCGTTGAATATATTAAAGACAATATTAAACTTGGTGATGCGGATGAAAAGAGCGCAAATGTTGCAAATTCAAAAGAAGTTGTAAAAATTTGTACTCAATATGCTCAAAAAGGTATGGTAAATATCTTTATCGCACTCTTTACATTTGCTTTGGCTTTGGCTTGCTTATCGGCACCGGGCGAAAAATCGCAACTTGCGGTTTCATTCTTTGTAAGTTATCTGATAGCAATTGCTATTTTTGGATTGTTCCAAGCCGTATTTATGGCAAACGCAGGCGGATGCTGGGATAATGCAAAGAAAATTGTTGAAGTCGATTTGGCTGAAAAGGGAACACCGTTACACGAAGCAACGGTTGTTGGCGATACTGTTGGCGACCCGTTCAAAGATACATCTTCAGTTGCAATGAATCCGATTATTAAATTTACTACTTTGTTTGGTTTGTTGGCGATGGAAATTGCCATTAACGAAAACTTCCGTCAAATAGCACCTTATGTCGGAATCGTATTTTTAATAATTGCCTTAATCTTTGTTGTACGCTCATTCTACGGAATGAGAATCCCGACAAAAAAGGGCTAAATAATATAAATTGTAAGTCGGACTAAAATTCCAACTGCTAATTTAAAAAGGTTGAACTGTTTAATAACTGTTCAACCTTTTTATTTAAGTATTTGTTTTATAAACCCATCAATAGCAGACAATTTTGTCTTATCATTATTTATGTATGTGAGATTTTTTTGTATTTCGTTAATGTAATCCTGACATGAATATTCCTTAAAACTGAATAATTCAGAAAGAGATATTTTTAATGCTTCAGAGATTTTCATTAAATTTTCAGGTGAAGGAAAATATTTACCCGTTTCAATAGAACTTATGCTGTTAACTTCAACACCTATTGTTTCGGCAAGTTTTTCCTGAGTAATTTTATTGAGTTTTCGGTATTTTTGAATGTTTTTGCCAAGTTCTTTTTTCAAGTACATTTTCACCTCTTTTAATTATCTTATGACTTATACAAAAAATAATAACCAAGTATAACTGTTATTTAATATTGAAATATAATAGTAGTGCATATATAATATACAGTATGGCAATTAATTTTGTGTTTAAAATATAAACATGACATTGAATTATCACTAAATAAAGTAAAGGAGACAGGTATGAAAAAACATTTGGCATTTACTTTAACTGAACTTTTAATGGCACTGACAATAGTTGGTGTACTTGCTGTTTTGACTGTGCCGATATTGATAAATAACTTTCAAAACAGGTTGTTTGCAACACAGATTAAAAATTTTTCCGCAGAAATAGAACAGTTTGCGCAGGACCAACTGATTACCCACAAAACCCGTGATTTGATGGATACAGATTTTGGCGAGCCGTCAAAACTTTTAACCGACGGACATTTTAGTATTGTAAAAATTTGTACGGCAGATAAATCCTTAAAAGATTGTTGGAAAATTTCTGCAACAGGTAAGGATAAGGTGACTTATAAGAGATTAAATGGCAAAACACAAAGTACATGGGGTAATTGTGCTCCTACTATTGTATTAAAAAATGGTGTTATGTTTTGTTATGGAACTATGGATAATAATTTAAGAATTATCGTAGATGTAAATGGAAATGATAAACCAAATATTGACGGGAGAGATCTTTTTGCATTCTATTTGACACCCAAAGGGCATGTTGTTGATTATGATTACATACTAAATAGTGGCAGTGATATTAATACAAAAATTTCAAATTGTAGGACTGAGAAAACTCATTCCCCACAATGGTGTTATAGTGCATTAATAAGTAACAATTGGAAGATGGATTATTAATTGTCATTACGAGCAAACGCAGTTTGCGTAGTAATCTCATTAAATCAACCATTGAACAACCTTGAATTCATGGGATTGCCACGAAAATCAAAGATTTTCTCGCAATGACAAAATAAAAATAAGTAAGTTGGGGTTTCTACCCCAACATTTTATTTGTTGGGCTGAAAGCCCAACTTACATATTAACTATAAACCCTCTCTCATTTTTCTAAATTCGCTTTCGCTCATTAAGAAAAATTTCCCTCCCCCAAGGGAGATAGAAAGTAAAAAATATCCCCCCCTTAGAGGTGATATGGTAGTTTCACAATGTTAGTTTAATTGTTTGTTAAGATATGTAACAAATATATACTTTTTATATAAAATTGTGCAATTTTTGATTTTAAAAATTGTTTATATAAGAGTAACGAGGTATAATCAAATCTATGGATGAGAAAAGCAGACAAAACTTTGAAGTAATAGATGATACCAGAGAAAGAGTTAATGAAGTTTCTGAACAATCTGTCGTTTCTCGTCAAACGAATCCGATTAAACGAAAGTTGCTGGACTTTGGCTTGTCCAACAAAACCCGCAAATTTTCCGTTCGTGATTTGTTCGGTAGATAGACTTAGTAACACGGTTTTATGAGGATCGATACGTACATAAATTTGTGCGGTTTGCGAAAAGTCGAAACAGGTTGTGCTTCGTTACACTTTTTTGTGTTTATTTAGTGAAGCCCGTTTAGTGAAAATTCATCAAAATAAAACGAATTGTTATATGCAAATAATCTGTCGTCATGCCCTTTTATTTTGAGTTCGTTTGCATCTGTGCTTAAAACTTTCTTTATACCGGATGAATTTTTATTAACCGCAAAATGTGTCAGGGCATCTTCAAACGCATCAAAATACATCAGGCTTTTGGGGAACTTATAATGTTCATAAATCTGATTTTTGGCATTTTTGCCCATTGTTGCTTTTGCTTTTTTGCTGCCGTCATTGGTTAGTTTTGCAACAGCAGAGGTATCTGTGTTCAGATAGTCATTTTCAACTATGTTTTTTACTATAAATTTTTCTGTTGAATCTTTCGTATCAAAAATATTTAAAATATTTGAAATTTTTGTTTTTTCGATTGCGTTTAAATCCCTGTAATCATCATATTTGCAAAGGTATTCAACTGCTTTGTTCGGATTTGATTCTTGTGCAATTTTTTCTGCCACTTCTTTGTTTGATGCAAGTTCAAGACTTTGCGGATAATTTTTTATAAATTCCGCATTGAGAATATACTTGCCGGCTTTTTCAATATCCGTTTCACCTTTTGGGCTTGCTGCATATTTTACTGCATTTTTAAAAATAGGATTTTCATTATCTGAAGTTAAATATTCAATATACCGGCTTACTCTCATAAGTTGAGTTTGTGCTTTTTCTTTGTTTTTCAAAGTATTGGAATGAACATTTTTATCAATAGTATCAGTTATTGTTTTGGCAATTTTTATTTGCTGTTCATCAAGACTTGAAGGTTTGTATTTTGAATATATTTCTGCGAGATAATTCAGATTATTTTCATAAAGAATATTTAAGTGCGCATCAAAATTTTCTTGAAGATTGCGTAGTGTTGCAATTTTTTTATTTTCGGTTTTTATTGCATCTACCCTTTTTTTCTCTTCAATGGCATTTATTCTTTCGGTGTGGGCTGGTTTAATTGAATTATCGGTAATAAATTCTTCAAGTTCTTTAATAGTTTTTTCGCCATCCCAAACTTTGTCTGCTTCCTGTAAAAACTTGATTAACATTTTTATATCATCATCTCCAAACAGGCAGGAATCAAACTGAACTATTGTATGTAAAAGACGTTCGCTTTCGTCGAATTTTTCTGCGTAAAATTCAAGTTTTTTCTTGAAATTGTATGTTGTATAGTTTTTGTAATCTCTTTGTGATGTTCTTACCTTTTCTGAATCCTGAATGAGTTTTGCAATTCTGCTTGGAATTTTTTCAAATTTGTAGTCAGAGTCTTTAATTGATGAAACTTTTATAGTTGTTCCGTTTTTTGAATATACGATGTCATTAGGGGTTTTGAAATTTGTATATTGCTCTTTCAAAACACTTAATACAAAATCTTCATAATTTATCCCTAAAAGTTTTATATCATTTTCGGAAAGAAGATTTTTATTTTGTTTGCGAAATTCCGGAACTGATGAAAAAGAATTTGTATTGTGAAGTTTGTAATATCTTGCACTGATTGTTTTAACAGTCGGTCCTATGAGTTTTTTGTACGCATTCTCTTTTTCTTCAGGTGATTTAATTTTTATATTGTCATTAAGTAGTTGCATAACTTTAGATGATATAAGTTCTTTTGCTCTTTTCTTGTCTTTTAATATAAAAGCATCATCTAAATCTTCATAGAAATCTCTTGTTATTCTGCTTTCAAGTTTGCGTGCAATAACATCTTCAGGCCTCTGTGGAATATGTATTTTAGGATATTTCTTTTTAAGTTCTTTTATTGAATGAATATCGTTCATAGGTTGGTAATAGTTTTTGAAAACTTTTTCAAGATTGAAATTATCTTCAGAAACTGATGATTTGAACTTGTTAATCAGTACATAGTCAGTTTTTTCATCTGCTACATTATTTTTTTGCACAATGTAAAGGTAACCTCGGTCATAGACATTTTTTATTGCATTAACTTCTTTTTTAATTTGCATTGCACGGCTGTATTTTTGTTGAGGATTTAAAACTCTGTCAGCCCAAAGGATTTCGCTTTCGGCATAAAGTTTTTCAAGTTGGTTTTTTAATCTCATCATAACCCGCAAACCTTTGTATTGAATTTCGGTTTGATTTATTTCTTCTTCGGGTGCATCTTCTTTTAATATTTCATCAAATCTGCGGATAAATGCACTTCTCCAGCCGTCAATATCCGTTATTTTTGAGCCGGTAAAATAAAGTGCGGGATATGTAACAGGCAAATTTTGTATAGAGTTGTTATTTTCTGTTTTTTTAGTATCTGTGATATAACTTCTTTGCCTGTTGTATTGAACTAAATTTATTGCATCTACTTTCATGAATATACCTTATATATATTTAAAATCAAAAATAAAAAATTTTGCCAATATGTAAAAAATTGCTTATAATAACTTTATGTATGAGGTAAAAAAACAAATTTATCCTGATTTTACAAAAAATCAAAAATCTGCATTATGCAACTATTTGCGTGCATTTGTCAAAAAAAATCTGCAACTTTCCGAATCACAGATTTTTGATAAATTTATTGATGACGAAAAATATTACCTTGAGATGAATTGTTCAAGATTTGAGTTTCTGAAAGATATTTTGTTTGAAGATTGGTTTAAAAAAGATACCGAAAAATATATTCACGAATGTAAAAAATATTATGATTACAAAGAAAGTCAAAGACCTGTTATAGAGGCAAATAAGGCTTTTGAAAAACAAAAGCGCGAATTTCTTAAAAAAGTAAAAATGTCAAAAGAACCTCCGACTAAAAAACAACTTTATTACTACGAAAAATTATGCAAAAAATACGGGCTTGAGAAAAAAGAATTGTCTTCAAAACTTGAAGCAATGGAAGAAATTGATAAAATAATTACAGAACATGATGTTAGCGTGAATAGTGAGGTGTGAATGGTGAGCAGACATTATCAGGCTATCGCACATTTGATAACTAACTAATTTGTAAAGGACATTTTACAACTCACAATTCACTATTCACATAAAAAGAGGATTAAATGTTAATAACTGATATAGTAAAAATTTTAACAGATGCAGTAATTGAGCAAAACGAAGCAAATATCGAAGTAAAGATGTTGATAGAGCATTTTGCAGGTTATGGTGTTGCTGATATTATAATGGGTAAAAAATTAGATGAGGAAAAACTAAAAATTGTAGAGCAAAAAGCAAAACTGCGTGCTTCAACCCGTAAGCCTGTTCAGTATATTATTGGTGAAGCCGATTTTATGGGTGAAAAATTTATTGTTAATCCGTCTGTTTTGATACCGAGAGATGAAACAGAAATACTTGTTCGTAAAACGGTTGAAATTATTAAAGAAAACCGTTTCAAAACCGTACTTGATATCGGAACAGGTTCGGGGTGTATTGCATGTATGGTTGCAAAACTGACTAATGCAACTGTAATCGGGGCGGATATATCTTTTGATGCGATTGAAACAGCCTTTAAAAATATGGAAAATTTAAAACTTTTTAATCGTGCTTTGTTCAGAAAATCTGATTTATTTTCTATGATTAGGGAGGATGAAAAGTTTGATGTAATTGTTTCTAATCCGCCATATATTCCGTCGTCCATGAAAAAGAATATTCAAAAAGAGGTCAGATTTGAACCGGAAACTGCACTGTATACAAAAGATGAAAAGGGACTTGAATTTTACGAAAAAATAATTAAAGATGCCCCAAAATTTTTGAATGAAAACGGGTATTTGCTTTTTGAACTCGGGATAAACGAATCTCTTGAGGTTGCGCAAATAATGAAAGAAAAAGGCTTCAAAAATATACGAATAATAAAAGACCTATCAGGAATAGACAGGGTAATTTTTGGGAACATATAATTCCCCATAAAACATTATAGGTACATAAAATATTGCTCCGAATGGTTCTCCAAGCAGGTGCACTTTTAGTCTCAAAAGTGCCTCCAAGCGGATTGCGAACCAAAGTAAAATTCGTAGTGCTGTCGATGGCGAGCAACCAAGCAGAACCGACCTGTACTGCGTAAAGGTCGAATAATTACCCTCACCCGTTTTTCTAATGCTCATACTTCGCATTGAAAAACTACCCTGGGAGAGAGGTGGGGTGAGGGGTTAAATGCGCGCCGTTTTTTAGGTGCGCTAAGGGATTTTTGTCCGTTAGGACAAAAACACATATTACTGCATTAGCAGTCTAATGCCGCCGTAAGGCGGTATAGTACCTTTGCGTTTTTCTCTTTCTTTGGTTCTGTTTCTTTCTCTTTTACTCGCAATAAAAGAGAAAGAAATGAACATATTAAGAATATCTTAGCGAGATATTCGGATAATAGTTATTATGTCTGCTTTATGCTAAAATGTTTCTATAATAAACAGAGGTGCTTTTATGAAAATTAATATAAATTGGAAAAAGACAGGGCTTATATTTTTTTCTGTCATTGCTATTTTGTATGTATTATTTCTTGCACTTCCGCTTGTACTTTCTCCAATAGCAAATTCTTATTGCAGGCAGGTCGAAGAAATTATTAAAACATCTTCAGGGCTTGATGCAAAAATAGACGGAATTGGCATAACAACATCTCCCAAATTTGCATTTGGTATTAAAATAAAGGGATTATCTCTATTTGCGCCAAATGGTAAAACCAAGATTATAGAAGTTGAAGATGCAAAAGCAGATTTAAGATTGTTGCCTCTGATTATAAAAAAAGTTCAACTTGGCAATATAACAGCAGAAGAAATTAATGTAAATATTGTTTTAAAAAATGACGGTATTCCTGAAATAATTGACTATTTCCCAAAACAAAATCAGGATGTTCAACCAATGACAGCGTTGCCATTTGGTTTAAAACTATCTAATCATTTGCCAAATATATATTTTGATGAATATAAACTCAATTTTATCGATAAAGAAACTAAAAAAACATATTTTATTGACGGTGATAATTTAGAAATTTCTGATTTTGTTTTAAATAAAAAAATAAAAATTGCCGCTGACGGACAGATTGTTTTTGATAAAAAAATTATTTCAAACTATGATATAAAAATTTTTAATAAAATAATGCCTGATATTCTGTTGGATGATTTGGTATTCCCGAAAGAAGTAAAAATTGAACAGGATAAATCTTCTCAAAACAATTTTAAAATCAACATTATAGATATATTTGAAACAATAAATAAAAACGGGTTAAAAGCCGATATAAACTGTGACATAAAAACTTCCGGAACATTTAAAAAACCTATACAAAAAGGATTTTTTGAAGTTGGTAATATGACTGTTTTATCACAGGGAAAACAACTCCCAAAAAGTCATGCCAAACTGATTTTTAAAGGAAGCAAAACTGATATTGATTCTGTTTTTTATACATCTTTTGATACAAATGAAAAAACTCAATTAAGGGGAAATATAAAATCGGGTAAAAACCGTTCGGTTGATCTTACTCTGCGTTCAAATGCCAAATTTAATAACATAATAAGGCTGATTGACAGTATCGCTCAGTCGTTTGGAAAGAACGATTTGAAAACAATTACTGCAACAGGCGGAATTGATGCTGATTTTAATATAAAATCCGACCTCAAAAACATAACTTCAACAGGTCATTTAAAAGTTCCGTCTGCATCACTTTTGTACGGACTTTACAATGTTTCAGTCAATAATATTAACGCAGATGTTGATATGAATAATAACAACATAAATATTAAAAATCTTGGTTTTTCAGTTATGGGGCATCCTTTAAAAGCGGTCGGAACAATATCTTCTGATGCGGTTGCAGATTTGAAAATAATTGCCGATAAATTATCAATCAAAGGACTTGTCGGAGTCGCAGGACAAGTAGGACTTTTAAAAGAAAATAATTTTAATTCAGGTACAGTATCTCTAAATGCAGTTATTAAAGGTGTTTTAACAGAAATAAAACCTGATGTGACTGTGAGTGTTAATAATATAGATATTTATAATAAACCAATGCAAGCAAGGCTCATATTAAATAAAGCCATTGTAAAATTGTTATTATCAAAAGACAGTCTGAACGGTGATATTGATGTAAATACACTAAAATTAAAAAATGATTTGGCATCTGTTTCTGTTCCTAATGCGCAGATTTCTGTTAATCCTAAAGATATAAATATCAAAAACTCGGTTGTAATGATAAACAATTCAAAAGTTAATGTGAGCGGAGATGTAAAAGATTATTCAAATTCCAACCTAAATATGAATATAACGGCAAAGGGTGATTTGGCATCTGCGGATGTAATTGCCTTTGTACCAAAAGAATTAAAATGGATGTTTACAGGAAAAGGCTCAATGCCGTTGAATTTGACTGCAAAGGGTAATGATAAAGTGCAGCATGTTACTTTTGATTTGAGCGCAACCCCAAACGGTTATGTAAAAATTCTTGAAATTGATAAACTGAAAGGAAAAAATACAAAAATTCATACAGATATAAAAATCGAAAATAATTCCGCACTTCTTGAAAATTCAGGTCTTTTTGCTAATACACATCGTATTGCAACTTTTGACGGCGGAGTAAAAAATCTTTCTAATCCGAATTTGAATATAGATATTTCGGTCCCGCAGAATATATCATTTCCAATCCCTGGGATGGGCAAACATTCAAATATAACGGCAAACGGCTTGGTAAATCTTGGCGGAAATCCTATGAGCCCAAAACTTAAAGGTAAGGTTAATATAAGCGACTTGTCAATAAAAGATATGGATTTTGCGCTGACCAATCTTGTGGCGAACCTAAACGGAAAAGGCATTAGTGGTGATGGTACTGCCGACAAAATGAAATTTGGCGGAATTGTAGGAACAAACTTATTTGCGAATTTTGCTCTTAATGATTTTACCGTATTTAATCTTAATGACATCAAGGCAGATGCTTTTAACGGTAAAGTGACAGGCAAAGTGACTTATCATATTCCGACATTTGCTTTTGGTGCAGATTTGACAGGCAAAGGATTAAATTCAACCGATGCTGTTTATGGTGCAGTAGGAATACCAAAGGCGTTGACAGGTACAATGAATTTTGGGGCAAAATTAACCTCAAAAGGGGTTACTGATACCGAAATTATTAAAAACATGAAAGGCGATATAGATTTCAGCATTGAAAACGGCAGATTTATAAGTATCGGAAAACTTGAAAATCTTGTTGCCGCACAAAATATAACAACAATTTCACTTTTAAAATCTGCGCTTTCAGCACTTACAACAGCATCAAATCTTCAGCAGACAGATAAATTTGCACTTATAGATGGTAAAATGACAATGTCAAACGGGGGTGCAAATATTAGTTATATCAATGTTTCAGGGCCTTTAATGTCTTATTATGTGAAAGGGATTTATAATATCCTTCAAAATAGTGCAAATCTTGTCATATTAGGCAGATTAGATTCAAAAGTCGTGTCTTATTTAGGTCCGATAGGACAATTATCGGCAGAAAAATTATTATCGTATATTCCGAAATTCGGTGCTTCAACTGCGAAATTTTTAAATTTATTAACTCAAGATCCTCAAAATGAAAAAACAGAACTTATACCTGCTTTGAGTTCAGGCAGTTCATCATATAAGGATTTTAAAGTTATTTTTAACGGTTCTATAGCAAAGGCAACTTCCGTAAAAAGTTTTAAATGGCTTTCGACTTGTGATACAACACAAATGGATTTGAAACAAGAGGTAAAAAATGCCGTTACTGCAGTAAAAGACAATGTGAAAAATCAGGTTGAGGCAACAAAAACACAAGCAGAAAACATTAAAACTAATGTAAATAAAATTATTGAAACCCAAAAACAACAGGTTCAGGAAGAGAAAAAAGCAGTCGAGCAGGCAAAAATTGATATCCAAAATATAAAACAAAATGCAGGCAAAAGTGCGGTTAATTTAGGCAAATTGCTTCAAAATGCCGCGTCAAACGCTAATAAAAAAATGGAAATTCCGCAAACAAAAACTGAACAAATCGTACCTGCTGAAACAAAAACTGAAACACCTGCAGAATCTAAAGAAGAAAAAGCGACAGAATAAAACTTAAATTTTATTCATATAAGGTACAAAAAATATATTGTTTTGATTTAATGATAATATGATTGAAATATTAAGAAAGCAGCCACTTACGTTTTATACTCGCAACGGAACAAAGTTTTTTGAACCGTTTAGAGCCGTTGATAAGAATAAAAATCCTCTTGAAATTTCTTGGAATCATAAACCGCAAACATCATCAATTATGGCAAAAAGTGCCTACAATGATGATTATAGTATTTATGACATGGATATTGAAAAAGAACAAAAAAAGTTCCATGGTGTTTCAATAGTTGCAAGTTCTAAAAATAAGGGGATTGGAGAGGTACTGAATTTAACATCTTTAATTACCTTTAACGAAAATAAATTTAACGACTATTCTGTTTTTGCGCTAAGAGATTCTATTCCTTTTTTTGCGAAATACGGATTTAACATATTATCATCAAATTTGAATGAAATTTTGCACAATCTTAAAATTTTAACTAAAATAAAAAGCGAAAGATTTTTTGATACAAAAGAATCTGCAAAATTTTTTATAGATAAAATTCATAATTCTTCATCAGAGACAGACAAAGCATCTTATATCATCGCAAGTAATAATGTAATAAGCGACTATTTAAGAATTCTGACAAGGGAAGGTAAAAAAATTGATACGGATGATTTATACAATCATACTCACATGCATTTTTCTGCCATTGATACAATAAGAAACAAAGATTATTTGAATGAACTTTTGGATAAACATGAAATAAATTACACAATATAGTTATGAAAATCGATAAATTTAAAGTTGAAGAATGGTTTAACAAGTATGAACACAAGGCTTTATATGATCTTGCAGATACTTGTGTGGAATCCTTATCTGTAAATGAACTGCTTGAAATTACAAATGAAAATTTGACTGAACTTTATTCACGAAAACTAAATTACGGAGATATTCACGGTTCAAACAGATTAAAAAATGCTATTTGTACGTTATATGAAAATCAAACTTTAGATAATATTACAATCACTCACGGAGCAATTGGGGCTAATCAACTTGTAATGCTATCTTTAATTGAGCAAGGAGATAAGGTCGTATCAATTATTCCGACATATCAGCAGCATTATTCAATTCCAAAATCTATCGGAGCGGAAGTAAAAACTTTATTTCTCAAAGAAGAAAATAATTGGATTCCTGATTTGAATGAACTTGAAAGGCTTGTCGGAAATAATACAAAAATTATTTGCATGAATAACCCCAATAACCCAACAGGTGCAGTTATTCCAGAAAAAATATTAAAACAAATTGTACAAATTGCAAAAAAATCAAATGCTTATATACTTTGTGACGAGGTTTACAGAGGTCTTGAGCATAACGGTCAGATTTCAAAATCAATTGCAGATATTTATGAAAAAGGAATTTCAACAGGGAGTGTATCAAAGGTATTTTCACTTGCGGGACTTCGTCTTGGCTGGATTGTTGCACCTGTTGAGGTTATAGACGAAGTTAATCACCAAAGAGAATATAACACAATAAGTGTGGGAATATTAGATGATTATTTTGCATCAATGGCTATAGAAAATAAAGACAAAATTATAAAAAGAAATCTTAGTAAAATTATAGAAGGGAAAAAGATTTTAACAGATTGGCTAAATTCTGAAAGTTACTGTCATTGCATTATTCCAAACGGAGGTACGACGGCATTTGTCGGATACGATATGAAAATCCGTTCGGTTGATTTGTGCAAAAAACTGCAAAACGACACAGGAGTAATGCTGTTACCGGGCGAAACAATGGAACTTGACGGCTATTTACGCATCGGTTACGGAAATAATCCTGATAAATTGTGTCAGGCATTAGATATTTTTTCAAAATGGATTGTAAATAATTATTAAGTAAGTATTATATTCAGGCAATTTTGACTGTTTATGGCATTTTAGGATAGCGTAATCGGAGAAAAAAATGCTTACCCTAAAAGGTCTTAAAAGTACATCTTATAGCGTATCCGGCAGAATAGAGCGGAATACTGTGCATATTAATCCTTCAAAAGGTTTGTACTCTAAGGTAAAGTATTCTAAAAAAGTTCAAAAACCGCTATTGCCGAATTTTAAATTTGCCGAAGCATTTATATCCGAAGAAGAAGTTAATAAAATTACTTCCAAAACTCAACATAAGAGTATAAGTACTTTTTTAAAGAGATGTTTAGGTTTCTCTAAAAACAAGATTGAAGATATAAAATCCTCTGAAAATCTGCCACAGATGATTGCTCAAAATATTGAAAAGGCAAAAATATCCTCAACGCAAAAAGATTTATTAATTTTTGATGAAATTCTACCTTACCCTGCGCAATTTTCATTTATTGTAAGCGATAAAACTTCAGCCGGATACAGATTTTTCAATTCATTGAGAGAAAATAAAAGTTCACTCATTAAAGATTTGGGTATAGATGCACAAACTTACGATTCCTGTGCTCAACTTGCTATGAAAATTGCACATAATGAAAGCCAATTAGGTGAAAGCAAAAAATTCAAATTTTATGACACACTTGAATCCAATGATTTTATCTTGGATTTAGGTTCGAGTATAAGAAAATTTTTCAGAGGCGATGGGGATTTATCTCTTGGGTTGACTCAATTTAAAATTGCGAAAGCAACGAATAGCGAAAAAGCATTATTTAAAAAATATGGTATTATCTGCGAAAATAACAAAAGTAATATTTTAGAGCCTGAAAAATCAGCAATTGCGACAGTTATACATTTGGCCGAATTAAGCAAAGATTACCCCAAATATTTAGAAGAAGTCAAAAAAATACGCCCTAATACTTACAGAGTTACAATAAGAAAAGCAATTAATAATGCAAAACAAATTTTATTTAATGATAGTAAGCGCCCCGACGCACTTAAAGCATTAGCAGGTAAATTATATGCAAAAACAG
This sequence comes from bacterium, assembly GCA_017470815.1. Lineage (GTDB taxonomy): Bacteria > Cyanobacteriota > Vampirovibrionia > Gastranaerophilales > Gastranaerophilaceae > Zag111. The sequence goes on from JAFUXT010000003.1 coordinate 78,163, forward strand.
GCATGTCTGCGGGAACAAAAATTGCAGATTTTACTGCAAAAGATTTGAATGATTTAAGAGTTTACGCATCAACAGTTGAACTTTCACCGCAAGCCTATCTTGCTGCTCGCTGGAACGGGCGTAAAATCATACCTTCAGGCAATGATGCTGATATTGCATGCAAAAATTTACTAAATATAATTGCTCAAAAAGGTTATGTGGCAAATGTGGATAAATCCTCAAAGGTTATTTATTAATACAATAAACCCTTACTTTAATTCAAAGTAAGGGTTAAACTTTTATATTTCGGCTTAAACTTAGTTATTACTCAAAACTAATCTCAATGTTGCCAAACTTTCAATTGAAAACATAACATGGCGATTGTGTTGTTCTTCTGAAATATCAAAAATTCTGATAATTCTTTGAATTTCTGCCAAATCTTTATATGAATCAATTTTATATACATTTTCAATTGGGTCTGAAACCACTGACATCATTGCGTTTAATTCTTGTTCTTTCATAATAACCGAGTATCCTCTTTCCTATATACATTTATATAAAGTATTTTTTTTTATAAGAATTGCCTTTTTTCTTTCATGTTTGTTAACATGTCTTAACATAAAGTTAAAATCCAAATATAGTGGCAAAAAATATTTTTCAGAGTTTTATAAAATATTGAAAAAAGATGTTTAACTTAATACAAAAATTTTTAGATAAAAGACCGACAGAACATAATCTTGGGTTCAGAATTATTCCTCTTGGCACCTATTGTCTGCCGAGAGTTATTTCGACATTGAGCATGCTAAAACCCAGAAAAGCATCCGGCGAAAAGACTCTGCCGTTTGATTTGGGGTTCTTTTGGAATTTTGACGGAATTATTGATACTTTGGACAATGAATTTAAAACTTTTTATGATGATGTAGAATTTGGTTATTTAAACCACGATAAAACAAGAGATTTAGAGGTGCTATTTGATTTTAACCCGAATGCTAAACATTGGGTTAGTGAAAAATTAACTGCCGTTTTCAATCATGAATATATGATGACAGATATAAACGAATTTAAAAACCGTTATGATAAAAGAATTGAGAATTTTTATGAATATATTAAAGACGAAAAATACGAATTATATTTTCTAATCGCATCTTTTAGTGAACTAAAACAATCACAAATTACCAGACTAAAAAATATAATAAACAGATATCGAAGTAAAAACAGTTACAATTTAATAGTTATAAATCAATCCTCACACTCATACAAAATCAATGATAAGAATGTATATATAATAAATGAAACCGACGAAAAATTTGACAAAATGCTTCGTGCAAATAATACAAATTGGGCAGATGCACTAAAAAGGAAAGACGCTTTTCCTGATGCAAAAAAATTTTATAATGATGTAACTGATAACCTAAAGAAAATCATATTAAAAATATAACATATTTGGAATTGTTCATTATGAACAATTCCAAATATGTTAATAAACAATTTTATGTCAAAGCAAAAGTCATATCTGCTTCAACGCAAATTTTACCGTCAACAGAACCAACACCGTGTGCTTTGCAGATAGGTCCTTTGAGTTTTGTAAGTTCAATAGACATTTCAAATCTGTCTCCCGGTCTTACAATGCTTTTGAATCTTGCATTCTCAACTCCTGCATATAACGCTAATTTGCCTTGGAATTGCGGTAATTTTAGTAAAATCGGAGCAGAGCATTGAGCCATTGCTTCAAGTTGTAAAACCCCCGGCATTACAGGATTACCCGGGAAATGTCCCTGGAAAAATTCTTCATTCATTGTAAGATTTTTGTAACCTTTACAGTATTTCCCCGGTACACACTCAGTAATTCTGTCAACCAACAAAAACGGATATCTGTGAGGTAACATATCCATAATTTGCTGAATATCCATACTAAATGATTCTTGATTAATTTCTTCTGTCATTTTAATTTATCCTTTCGTGTTTATTTAATTTCTACAATTTTATCTTTCAACATTTTTGCTGTTTTGACATGAACTGCATGTCCTGCTTCTTTGGCAAAAATCTGACATTTTAAATCAAGCGGATTTACACCTGTTAAATATAAATCTCCAACCAAATCAAGCATTTTGTGTTTTATCGGTTCACAATCCGAACGCAAATCAACCGAATAACTCCCGTCATCCATAAAGCCTAAAGTGTTGTCAATATTTGCGCCCTGTGCAAACCCAAGCATCTGATATTTCTTTAAATCACGATAAAAACCAAATGTTCTTGCTTCAATGATTTCGTCCTGATTTTTGGGGTTATAATTTACAAATCGTCTTTGAAGTCCGTTGTGGTCGTAATTAACCGCATAAGACATAAAAAGTTCTTTGTCAGGCAAGATTACAAGACTTGTTTTGCCGTTTAAATAATATACAGGCTCGGATACTGTATATTTTTTCTCTTTAGAAAAAAGCGGTTTATCAATCCCTGCCTTTTTAAAGGCTTCTACCCATAGTTTTGAACTTCCGTCTAAAATCGGCACTTCTTCTTCGCTCATACAAATATCAACCGAATCTATATGACAAAAAGCAAGAGCAGCGGTGAGGTGTTCAGTAAGCATCGCTTTAGATTTTTTATTCCCCAAAACAACACAATGGTCTGTTGCAAGAACATTATCAACATTTGCTTTAAAAGCGTCCTGACCTTTGACATAATACCTTATTTCACCTGAATTTGACGGAAACAAGGTTACTTCACACGGTTTATTTTTCATTAAACCGTTTCCGCTTATTTTAACTTCTTTTTTTAAAGTTATGGTCATTATTACTATTTAGCCTCTTGCTGGGATTCTTCAAATTCTTTCAATAACGGTTCAAATTTGCGGAATTTTGCAAAAATTTCCTGCGCATCTTTCATCGTTTTGAGTTGTTTGATAAAATCTTTTCTTGGAACTGCAGGGATACCGACAATGATTGATTTTTCAGGGAATGATTTTGTAACCCCTGCTTTTGCGGTAATAATTGTATCAGAACCGATTTCAATATGGTCTGCAAGACCTGCTTGCCCTGCAATAACAACTCTGTCACCGATTACACAACTACCTGCAATACCAACCTGAGAAACAATCAAACATCCCTGACCGACTTTGCAGTTATGACCAATCATAACAAGGTCATCAATTTTTGTATTATCACCTATTACTGTATTTTCAATAGTCCCTCTGTCTATAGCGGTATTTGCACCGATTTCAACATTATTACCGATTACAACAGAACCGATTGACGGAATTTTGAAGATAACCTGATTTGAATTATCTTTTTTAATTTCGCCGTCTTGTCTTGCGTTTTCAATGTTATTTGGATTTTCGGTTACAAAACTGAAACCGTCAGCACCTAATGAAACACCGTGGTTCAAAATTACATCATTCCCGATTTGAACTCTGTCACCGATATTTACTCCCGGATGGAAGAAACAGTTGTTTCCGATTTTTACACCGCTTCCGATATAAGAATTAGCAACAATTTTTGTATTATCACCAATTACGGCATTTGGAGAAATTACAACATTTGGTCCTATGCAGACATTTGCACCGAGTTTTGCACTCGGATCAACAACTGCAGTAGGATGAATATCTTTATTTACAACCGGCGGAACATAGAAAAGGTTTAACAACTTCATCATTGCAAGTCTTGGTCTTTCAACCTCAATTGTTGTCAAGCCGTCAATTTGGACCCCTAACGGAACAAGAGCGGCTTTAGCGGAAGATTTTGCGAGGTTTGCAATTTCTTCTTCACCTAAAGCAAGAGCCAAAGTGTGTTCATCGCTCAAAAGCGGAGGTGCGATTTGTGTAATTTCAGGACTTGCAACTTTGGTAAGCATACCGCCTACGATTTGTGTAATTTCATCTACCGTAAATGATTTCATATATATCTCTCCTTACTTATAACTATTCCCTATGTTTAAATTTTACAAAAAAAACATCAAAATAGCCCTTTTTATTGCAAATTGTTACAATAAAAGCAAAAACATACTGTATATAATTTTTCTTAATTTACATAAAACATATTATCGGAATATGTTGAGAGATTGAAACTTTCTGCCTGTTCATTTCTTTTCTTTTGTTTGCGAGGCAAAAGAAAAGAAATGAACCAAAGAAAAGAAAACTTCGCTGATTACAATACCGCCTGCGGCGGCATAAGACTGCTAACGCAGTAATGTGTGTTTTTGCCTGTCGGCAAAAATCTCTTAGCGCGCCTAAGGACAACGGCGCGCATTTGAATAACGACCTTTACGAAGTGAGCAATCATTGTTTGCGACACGACAACAAGGCGGGATTTGTTTGAGGGATAAGCGAGTTATCCCGCCTGAATGTGGAGCAAGTACAAATGATTAGCGAACGAAGTGCAGGTCGTGGTTTTGAGGCACTTTTGCCACCCAAAGTGCCCCTGTTCGGAGAACCCTGCGGAGCAATATATTTATTATATTTATATACCGATAATATGTTTTATGTAAAAATAAATTCAAATTTTCACCAAAAATTCTGACAATTTTTGAGCGATAATTTTATGCCCGTCTGTATCATAGTGCAAACCATCAGCTTCTGACGGTCTTACAAATTCGTTGATGTCAAAATATTCAAGATTATAAGTCCGACGGAGTTTTTTATAAATTTTACTTATTTCTTTTGATTTTAAAACGCTCTCGCTATCAAACTGACAGCGGAAATATCCGTCTAAAATGTTGTCTGAAAGTTCAACAGAAGGTATTAAAATGATTTTTTTAGCATAATTTTGCGCAATTACAATAAGTTTTTCAAGTCCCTTTTCAATCTGCTCTAAAGACAAATTATATTTGAATTGCAAATCATTTGTTCCTATCCATAGAACAAGAATATCAACTTCTTTTGACTCGGACATACATTTCGGAAAATGTTTTTGTGCCGAAAATAAAAAGCCTTTGTCATTATCGGCAATTCCTGTTCTGTCACACATACCTTCTTCAATAATTTGGTATTCGTCACCCAAAATATTCTGCAAAAGGGCAGTCCATCTTGTCTGCTCATCATATCTTGAAGCATCACAAGGATTGTACCCAAATGTATTTGAATCTCCGTAACATAAAATCTTTTTCATACTCTATACCTTTATTTTGTACCTTCAACAAATTTTTCCATTGATATATACGCTGATTTGAAATTAACTTCTTTATTTGGTAATCTATTTTTAACATTTTTTATATCTTTTTTTGCTTGCTCTTTGGTCATCCATATATTTAATTTCGGGAGCAGAACTCCTAACATTAATGCGCTGTATAAAATACCGGATATTTGAGAAAAATTCAGTTTCTTCAAATTCCCTTTTACATCTCCTCCTTGCGCGATAATCTCCTTTTGGGATTTTAAGGAAACATCTCTAAGCCAATGTTTTATACCTGTGCTATCTTTTGTAATATTAAACAATTTTTCTTGTTTAGGGTCAAGTATTTGTGCAACTCCTTTTGAAACGAAACCACCTAATACAAGCCAATTTAAAAATCCCAAATAATCTCTGACATTTGTTTCTCTCAATTCGGTTGAGTCTTTTGATGCAAATATCCTGCCTAAAATTAAAGTGCCGTAAATAGTTTTAATTGCGTTACCGCTTGTAACCGGACCGTCAAATTCAAGTTTTTTAACCAAATCAATAGGCTTTTTTATTCCCATAACTTTGGACAGCATAAGAATAAAAATCCCTGCTGACAAAAGTTTTTTAGCCCATAAGCCTTTTTCTCTTTTCTTTTCATTTTTGTCTTTAACATTGTTTTCATACCCGTTTTCACCGACAAAATTGTCAATTCCGGTTCTGCGTTTAGTCAAATATCTGTTTAGATATTGATTTGTAATAGCAAGTCCCATAGATAAAGGTATTGCTATTCCTATACGCAGGTTATTCATTGATTTTAGTTTTGATAATATGTGATTTGAATTTTGTTTGGTTTCGGTAAAGAAAATATTTCTTCCCGAATCAACAATATCTCTCAAAGTGTGAGTAAGATTAGCGGACAGAGAATTTTTAGTCCCTTTTATTGTAATATTGTTATCCGCACCAAGCAGATTTATTATTTCATCCTGAACACCTGTCAATGCTCTTTTAACCGCTTTTTTATCCTGTGTTCTGTCTGTTATCAAACTTGTCAATTTTTCAATTACTGGTTTTGTTTTTTCTTTATCTATTTCAGAAAATTCTTTTGTCGTATTACCCGCTAACCCTAACATTGAATTAAGCACATTTTTAACATAACTTTTTGGTGTTTTGTCAGATTTTTTATAAATTTCTGAAAATACATCCAGACCGTTATTTGTAATCCATGAGCCTGAATTTACTTTCACTTCGGGTTTAAATTTTTTAGAAATAAGTTTGGAAACAAAAACTGCAAATAAGGCAGCTGAAAATTCGGCAATAAATGTTCCTGTGTATTCTCTAAAACCCATTTCAATTCCTGCCTGTTTGCCTCTGTTTTTTGTTTCTACAATTGTGCGAGGGGTGTCCATTGCAAAAATGTCAACAAAAGAAGCGTTCAGCATGTCATTATTACTCAGAGTGTAAAGTGCATTCGATAAACCGCCCATTGAGGCATTAAAACTAAGGGTATTGTTAATTTTTTCTATTTTCATTTGTATTTCTCCCATAAAAAAAGTTCTTAAAATATATTTAAGAACTTTTTTATACTTTTATGTGATAACTGTTAATCTGCGCAAAAAATTATAAGTAAGTTCTTAACAACAAGACTTACAGCAACAACAGATTAAATTTTCTACAAATGAATATTTCATACCACTTATAAAACACGAAAAATTATTTTTTGTCAATAAGAAAATCAGATAATGTTTAAATATTCATAACTTTCAAAATATCAGTTATATCAGATGTGGTCTTTTTAACATCCGCATTTGAATATTTTATTGCATTATCAGGGTCTTTTAAACCGTTTCCTGTTAATATGCAAACGATTTTTGAACCTTCTTTAACCTGATTTTTTACTTTTATCAGTCCTGCAACAGATGCAGCAGATGCAGGTTCAGCCAATACACCTTCAGTTGATGCGATAAGTTTATATGCTTTGACGATTTCATCATCAGTTACAAAATTAATCATACCGTTACTTTCATCACGAGCCGCTTCGGCTTTTTCCCAACTTGCAGGATTACCTATTCTTATAGCAGTTGCAAGCGTTTCAGGATTCATAATTCTTTCGCCTTTTACAATTGCTGCTGCACCTTCTGCTTCAAAACCCATCATTTTCGGTTTAGCGGAAATTTTGCCCAAATCGTAAAATTCTTTGTAACCTTTCCAATATGCAGTAATGTTTCCTGCGTTTCCGACAGGTATAAAGTGATAATCCGGAGCCTGCCCTAAAGCCTCGCAAATTTCAAACGCTCCTGTTTTTTGTCCCTCTATTCTGTACGGATTAACAGAATTTACAAGAGTAATCGGGTATTTTTCGGCAATTTCACGAACAACTTCCAATGCTCTGTCAAAATTACCCTGAATAGCAATAATTTCAGCACCATACATCATTGCCTGTGAAAGTTTGCCTAAAGCAATATATCCGTCAGGAATAAGGACAAAAGTCTTTAAACCTGCTTTGGCTCCATAAGCCGCCGCAGAAGCGGATGTGTTTCCTGTTGAAGCACAAATTATAGCGCCTGAACCTGATTCCTTTGCCTTTGTAACAGCCATTGTCATTCCACGGTCTTTAAAACTTCCTGTTGGGTTGCAACCTTCAAATTTCAAATAAATTTCCGCATCAAGTCCGATTTTTTTTGCCAAATTGTCAGCCTTAATAAGCGGTGTATTACCTTCGTTCAAAGTTACAACAGGTGTTGAATCTGTTACAGGCAGATATTGTCTGTATTTGTTTATTAATCCTTCGTACATATTTCCCTCTTTTCTTTTTTTATTATTTTACTACAAAAAAAATCCCCGCTTGTTGCGGGGTAAAATCTTTTAGGGAATTAGGAATAGGAATTAAATGTTCTCTCTTTACTATTTAAACGGATTGTAAATCTCTCTCTCTTAATATCTCTCGTGTTTATTTAATGTTCTCTTATATATATAAAGTATATACTATTTTATATATTTCAAAGGAAGTTATTTTTGTTACAAAAGTTAATATATCCTCAAGGATATACCTTTAAAATCTTTTATGATAAAATTGCGAGGTGAGAATCTAATTAAGGAGGTTTATTATGCAAGTAAATTCAATTGATAGTACGAGTTTTGGGCATGTTGTTAACAAAAAATTGCCATATTACGGACCGGTAAAAAATACTTTCAAAAGACAGGCAACTATAGCGGAAGCAGACCATCTTGAAGCAATAGCAAGAGCACACTATATGAAATTCCTAAAAACAGAAGTTGCGCTTGATGAAATTGGAGAAATTGATTCTCCTAAAAAAGTGTGGCAACTTATAAAAACATTTGCTAAAATGGGGTATCACAAATTAAAAAGTGTAGATTACGATGCGGAATCATTTCATGAACGTCACAGATACGACGAAGAATTATTAAACAGAAACAGAAGCAAATATAAAAACGAAAAAGTTTAAGCATTAAAAAAGTGCGATTTACGCACTTTTTTAATGCCTTATTTCGCTATTTGACAAAAATTCCAACAGACTAACAACTTTTGTTTTTTTATTCCCTGTTAAAAATAAACCTTGTTTCAGTCCTAAAATACATGCAGGACAAGAGGTTATTACATAATCGGCATCGGTATTTCGGATATTTAGTGCTTTATTTTTTGATAATTCTTTTGAAAGTTGTCTGTTTTTTACGGCAAAACTTCCTGCAAAACCGCAACACTCATCATAATCATTCATTTTAATATATTCAACATTTGTGCAATTTTGAATAATTTTCTCAAAAAATGAATCGTTTTTCAGGTGGCAGGGTTTGTGAAAAGTAACTTTTATCGGTTTTTCAAATTCAAATTTCAAATCTTTCAGTGCTATTATATCGCCCCAATTCAGTGTTTTTTCTTGTTTAATATCGCAGTCAAAATATTTTGGGTAACTTAACAAAGTGCTTTCACAACTTGCGCAATCTGTTACAAGATAATCATAAGAAGTGTTTAAGTTTGCAATATTAGTTTTGGCCGACTGTTCAAATCTTTCCAAATTGCCTTCTGATAAAAATGGCAGTCCGCAGCAGTCAAAATCGGGTGTAATAATTTCAATATCTGATTTTTCAAATATTTTTTTTAAATATTTGTCTGTATCAGGCAAAACCTGATTTACACAACCTTTAAAATACATAACAGATAACCGTGTATCATTTTTGCCATGAATAATCTCTTTATTTAACGGTACAGAATGACTGAATAAAAGTTTTCCTATTTTTATGATATTAGAAAACACCAATTTACTTTGAACAAAGTTGATAAATTTACCCCAAATCGTAGTTTTCATATATTCATGTTTTGCGCAGGTTATGATTTCAAGCGCATCAATTCCGGCGGGGCAAAAATCCGAGCATTTACCGCATTTTAAACACATATCAAGGTATTTGTTGATATTTTTTGAAAGTTTCAGTTCGCCCTGCGTAACCCCATGAAGCATAATAAATTTTCCACGGCTGACGGTGCAGTCATTTTTTGTCAGTTTATACACAGGGCAGGCAACCTGACACTGACCGCATTTTGAGCATTTGGAAAGTTCTTTTTCATAGTCTTTTAGCGTCTTCATAACAAAATGATAGCACGATAAAACAAAGTTTTTGTAAACAAATTTTAATAAATAACCAAAATTATTAAACTTTTCACTAAACATATCCGACAAGTAAGATAACTAATATAAGAGGACTAATCATGGCAGAAAATTCACAATTCAGTTTTAACAGACCTTATAAACCTTTCGGGTTTAACATTCAGGTACCTGAAAGAACGATTCAGCAGGCAGGTCAGTCTTTGGAAAATTTAATCAAAGCACCGACAGAACCGCTGTTCAATTTTTTGGAAGAAAATGAAGAAGTATTTAACGGTGATGTAGCCTTTGAAATTAATAAAACGGTTGCGCAGAACTTTACAATAGGTTCATTGATGCGTATGGAAGATGAAAAAGTAAACGGTAAACAGTCAAAAATTGATATGCATTTCTAAATATATTAATTGCTAAATTAATAAACTGATAACGACCATTCACTATTCACTTTTCACTTTTCTATTTCCCCAATTCGCACGCTTTTTGGGTTGTTTTGTCTATGACATCATAAAAAACTTTTGTGCTGTTATATTTTTTCATTTCTTGTATTCCGACAAAAGTGCATCCGCCTTTGGTCGCCACATTATCAATCAAAGTCTGAACAGGAGTTTCTCCTCTGTTAAAAATCATTTGTGCAGAACCTAAAGCCGTTTGGGTTGCAAGAGTGAGAGATTTTTCGTATTCAAGCCCGAGTTTTTCTCCTGCACGAGCCATATCTTCTATCACCTGATAGAAAAATGCCGGTCCTGAACCTGAAATTGCCGTTACAATATCCATTTGTTTTTCTGTTACATCAATACATTTTCCGATAGAGGAAAGTAAATTCTCAATGAATTTTACATCTTCATCTGTCGCTTTGGATCCTGCACAAATTCCGAACATACCGAGTTTTACAAGCGCAGGTGTGTTTGGCATTATTCTTATCAGACGAGCATTTAATAAGATATTTTCTATTTTAACAAGTGTAATGCCGGCGCAGATTGATACGACAAGTTTTTCGGGAGTAATTAAATCTTTTATACCTTCCAAAACTTCAATTGCCTGATTTGGTTTTGTTGCAATAAAAATGACATCCGAGTCTTGTGCAAGTTTTCTGTTGTCACAATAAACTTCTATTCCAAGTCTTTGAGAAGCTGATTTTGCAAATTCTTCATTTATTTCAGAGCCGATAACATTGTAATCTTCTTTAATTGCGCTGATAATTGCACCTGCCATTTTTCCGCATCCGATAAAACCGATTTTCTTCATATTATTTAACCATTCCTTTTTTGTTTTGTTGACTATTAGTTTTTTTTACTATAACATCTGTATTATACGATAAAAATAGCAAAGGAAATAAAAAAATGAAACGTACACTAGAAGGAACTAAAAGAAAAAGACAAAATGTAAGCGGATTCAGAGCAAGAATGTCAACCCCGGGCGGCAGAGAAGTATTAAACAGACGTCGTGCAAAAGGTCGTCATAAACTTGCTATTACTGCAAAGGAAAGAGCATAATAATAAAAAGTCATTCTGAACAAAGAGATTCTTCGGGCTAAAGCCCTCAGAATGACAAAGTGCGAAGAATCTCATACAGTAAATTGTATAGGTTATTCGTTATGCTTCCAAAACAATATCGTTTAAAAAAAAGAACCGCTTTCAAAGCAACATATAAAATTAAGCACTCCTCCCATTCGGGTGGAGTAACTTTGTTTGCAGGGATAGAGAAAAAAGAAGAAACCCCCACAAAAGTAGGGTTTGTAGTGAGTAAAAAAGTTCACAAAAGAGCGGTTAAAAGAAATCGTTTGAAACGGTTGATGAGAGAGAGTTACAGACAACTTTTAAAAGAAAATAATTTGTACGATTCAGATAAATATTTATCACTTGTTTTTGTCGGCGGAGAAAATGCATTGGGTAAAAATTTTGACGAAATAAAAAATGCCGTTAAAAAGACATTGGAGAAGTTGTAATGATTCTTGAAGGCATGTATTTTGAAAACGCAATAATGCACTCTGAAACAAGAGTTTACCCGCAGTATCCGACAATAACTTCGGGGTTGAAAGAGGGAACTGATGCTGTTTATCGCTATGGTTTGAGAGAATCTTCATATCCTACACTTGTTATAGTTGATGAGTTGCAGGATGGCAAAGGTCATTACATTCCGGCAGGGCATTATGAACTTGCTCTGTCTGATGACAGGCAGTTTTTGCTTTTACTTGAAGCAAAAGAACTTCGAGCAATAATTCCTGTTTTCAAACTTGAAGTTTCTATGGATGAACAACCGCAGGTACACGATGCAAAATCTTTAAAGGCAAAGCGTAAAAAAGATAAAGAAATTTGGAAAACAAACCGTAAGCGTGAACGCAAAGGTATGCCACCTGTTAATGAGGAAGAACAAATATATCAGGAAGCCTCTATTGAATACAATAAAGACGGTAAATATTTTTTAATCCGCTACGAAAGAGGGGATGTAAAAGCGTGGGCAGCCGTTAAAGCACTTGAGTTCAGACAAGAATATAAATAATCGTAAATAAAGCAATAACAAAAAATACCCCGACAACTATCCAAAAAGGCGGAATCCCTGTTTCCCTCGGCACTGAATTCATAGACGTCACCTGCGGTTTAGGTTTTTGTGACTTTTTAACAGGTTTCTTTTTAGAAATTTTTGCGGCCTGCTCTTGTGCTTCAAGATATTTGTCTGATAAAGATTTTTTTGACGGATTACCGGTTATTAAAAGTTCTGTATCGTATCTTAATTTTAATATATCAGAACTTGCTTTTTCATGAAAAACAGAATAATTTAGTCCTGCTTCAAACGCTCTTTGCAGACATTCTAAAGCAGTTGTTGCATCTTTGCCTACAGTACCGGAATGAACAGATAAATTGCCCTGTTTTTTGAGAAAATATAAATCGTCAATAAATTCTTTTTCCTGTTCGCTTTGATTAGGAGTATCTTTCAAAGTTGAAAGCATTTCATCAAAAGTAACCTCATTTGTACGTTTTGAGCCTAAAACACTTCTGCATAAGTGTTCGCCAAAGCGTCTTGTCTGTCCCATACATTGTTCAAAAAACTCTCCTCTGTATAGCCTTTCCGCTTCAAGCACTATTTCAAACAGATTTTTGTCAATATTTTTTAAATAATCGAAATTTGTTTTAGCCATTTGACTAAATTTTATTACAAAAAAGAATTATTTAAAATTTATAGTATAATTTATTTAAGAAAAGAGAGTTTTATGTATAACAAAAAAAGTTACAATGGGTTGTTGGCAACAGGTATAATTTCAATTCTTGCGGGGTTGGCTCTTTTAATTTACTGCGTAACTTCTTATTCAGAAATTAAACTTGTGACCGACAAAATTGATTTTGACGAACTTGATAATAATATTCATATTTCAACTTCAGATAAGTATTATAAGCACTTGTCAATTTGGGATGCTTTAAACCAAAAACTTGAAAAAAACAAGAATTTACCTGTAAAAAATATGTCCTGCGCATATTTGGACTACGCCCAACACAATATCAAATCAATGTATAAACTGATTTATAAAAGTGCGAGTGAAGATTCATCGCGCAGAAGCGTCGTTGAGGGTAATATAAAATCCTTATCCGATATGTACGACCACTATAAAACTTGCCGTAAAACTGCGTTGTATAAAGACGAACTTGATAAAATGCTTGAAGAAATAGAAAACTCTGATGATATTTTTTATCAGGGCAGAATGGAAACATTTCTTAACGGCAGCAGGGATATTGAGAGAACTGACAGCGGATCGGCTATCAGTTCCGGAGCAGGAACCGAACTAAATCCCGAATACCGGCAGCAAACCTCTGTTTCAAATACGAACAGTACGGATAACCAGAATGTTGTTCAGTCAGACCAAAATGAAGAACAATTCAGGCAGGTTCAACAATATATCGAACCGCAGACCAAAGATAATCAAAATTACCAACGCTCGCAAAACAATCGAAATGATCAAATATATTACGGTAATGAACAAACATTTGGTTTACAATATAACTCAAATAAAAATCAACCCAACTATTAAGTTTTGTAAAGTGTAAATTGTACACTATAACTTGATTTTCACGGATTGGATAATATTAGAAATAAATATTGTTGACAGGAAATTTTTATTGTGTAATAATAGTTGCATAAGATTTAAGTGTAGTCGAAACACTAAATATAAATAGTTCATTAACCCCAAAACATATAAACTCCTAAATAATAAACACTAAAAGAGACCATTAGGATGCAGAAAACGACCCACTCACTTGTTGAGTGGTTTTTTTTGCGGATTTTGACAATAGAGAAGTGAGCGACAAAATACAAAATAAAAGTTTGCGAAAACATCACGCTTTTCGCAGGAATATGAGCAAACTTTTTCGTTGAAATATGGCAAAGATATAAGCGAACTGAACTATTATGGTGAAAGGTTTGATGGAGCGACTTTTTATGCGGACAGCATAAACAAAGCGGAATGCAAAACCTTAAACTGTCAAAATCCAAGACGCGGATTTTGACAATAGAGAAGTGAGCGACAAAATACAAAATAAAAGTTTGCGAAAATATTACGCTTACTTCCCTGTCGAGCCAAAGCCGCCTGTGCCTCTTTGGGTTGAAGACAGTTCGGTTACAACTTCTATATGTGCCTGTTCAACTTTGGCAATCAGCATTTGGGCAATTCTTTCGTCAGGTTGGATTGTATACACTTCATTTGAGATATTTACAACCGGAACACAAACTTCCCCTCTGTAATCTTCATCAATTGTTCCGACGCAATTAATCAGTGTTATGCCGTGTTTAATGGATAGCCCTGAACGTGGGCGGATTTGTGCTTCGTATCCATGCTCAAGTTCAATTTTCAGCCCTGTCGGTATCAGTTTGCGCTCAAAAGGTTTTAGCACGACAGGTGTATCAATTGCCGCACACAGATCCATACCTGCTGCGCCTTCTGTTTTATATTCGGGCAAAACCCTGTTATTTTCTAATCGTTCTATTTTTAAAATCATTATAATTACCCCTTGAAATAATTTTATAACAAAATCAGTTTACACAAAACATTTTATCAAAATTTATGCTAATATGTATATTATTAAAAAACGGAGAAAGAGTATGCAGGAGTTTAGCAAATATAGAATAATAACAGTCGGATTTATATTAATGTTTATATTTATTGTTGCCGCAATTTATACAAATACAAGGGATATCGCAAATAAGAAATTGAAATCATCAGATACAATGCAAGAACAAATACAGCAACCGATTACTGAACTTGGAACTCAAACAGCAGAATTTGGAAACAGTGATTTTGTAACTCAAAATGACGATAAGAATATTAGCAATAATGAAGAAACAAATAACAAAATTATGCAAATAACAGAAAGAATTGATGAACTTGAAAGAAAAGTTTTTGCCCCTGCAAATGATAATGACAAATCCGTAAGATGCATGGTGCAAGGGATTATTGATGATGGACATATAGTTCCTTTATCATCCTCGGAAGCAGTAAATGAGTCCCGTACCAATGGAAAAGAGGTACTTATAACATGCGTGTTTAAATAATCATGTAAAGAAATGTAACAAAAACATGTCAAATGCTGAATATCATGGTGTTTCGTGCCGATAACATACATGTAATAAAAGAAAGGACGTTAAGCACTATGGGAATGTCAGCATCACAAGCAAGATTTCTGACTTTGACAGCTCGCAAGACCAATGTTGAATACGAAGGCCAACAGATTAACCAGCAGCGTACAACATTGTCTAACGAATCTGCTAACTACTATAGCAAATTGACGTCTATGGATGTTCCTGTTCCACCGTCAACAGCGGATTATACAAAAGTCACTTATACATTTAGTGACGGTTCTGAAAAGAATACCGTAACATCAATTGTTGCAACAAAAGATACTAAATCGACAGGTATTTATATGTTAAACTATGTTCAGGAAATACCTGCAGATAATATGGTAGTCAGCGGAACTAATGTTATTTCCAAGTCAAACGGCGGCTATTTTATAGGTAAGGTTCAATTACAGGATGCAGTAAATTTAGTATATAAAAATGCATCAACAGGTGCAGTTACTACTAAAGAAATCAGCATTATAGATAATGTTTCAAATACAAGTGCAACAGTACCGGCAAGTAATAATTCTACGCAATATTATGGATTGAAACAAATAAGACAAAGATTTATTGATGCAGGTATTCCGACAGAAGTTGTAAACCAATACTCTATTGACCAATTGAGAGATAAATTAAAAGTTGAAAATCAATACAGAGCAATGTCAGTTGAAAAATATACAGATGAAGATTGGTATGTAAGATATATACAAAATTCTTCAACCGGCAATTATGAACCTGTATTTTACAGTAAAAAAGAAACAGAAAATATTGATTACAATGACAGAACATCTTTATCATTAGGTGGTGTCAGAGCATATATGTTTGGTCAAACAACAGAATCAAGAGAAATTAAAAATGCGGAAGCACTTGTAGAAAAAGATGCATCAGGCAGATATCAGGCATTATTCATTTACAATGATTCAACTCACGAATCAGGAACAAGATATGAATTAACAACAATAACAGAAACAGATGACAATGCTTATAATGATGCAATGAATCAATACTATTACGACAAAGCAGTTTACGACCAGATGGTTGAAGAAATCAATGCAAAAATCGGCATTATTCAAGTACAGGATAAAAACCTTGAACTTAAACTTAAACAACTTGATACCGAAGAAAATGCTATTTCAACAGAAATGGATGCAGTTAAAAAAGTCATTTCCAAAAATGTTGAATCTTCATTCAAAACATTTAACGCATAAAAATCAAACAAGTATAAAAGGCGGTAAGATGAATTTCTTACCGCTTTCAGTTTATATAAGCATCTTGAGTTAGTTTTATCTCATAAACTGTACCTGACGGGAGTGAAATATTCTTGCCCCTTTGAGTCAAACCTGTGACTGGTGAACTTACCGTGCATATTGCAGAACCAAGCCAACCCGTAATTGTCGGCAGCGGAGCAAGAATTGTACCGATAGGATTTGACGATATTTTTGATGAAAGGTTTCGGGCTTTTTTATAAAAAGTTATACCCTGATTAATTTTGTTATCAACACCCTGCAAATACTGTCTTGCTCCTTTTATATTATTAAAAAATACATTTTTTGAGTTTGCTTTTGTAATTTTTCCATCAACCTGAACTGTTTTTCCGTTGAGAATCATACTTGTAATTTTGATTTTTATAAGTCCGCCGTTACCTGTCATTTGTCCTGCATGAGAAGCGGTAATTATTCCTTTAAACTGTGTACCTTGCGGAATTGTTACTCCTGATTTATAAACCGGCTCCGTTGAAGTAAATGTCAGCAAGGAATTTACACCGCTCCAGCCTGATATTGCAATATTTGATTTTACGCTAAATTTTGTCCCTGACGGAATTTTTGTACCCGTTTTTGGGGTAGTAATATTAGAAATCGTATTTGAAACTTTTGTGATTATCGGAGTAGAATTGTCAAACACCGGGGTAGTTTTTGGGGGCTTATTATTTGTATTTGTACTTGTCTGATTTACCTTCATGTCTTTATTCAGTTTATTTGAATCGTATTTTTGTTCAATCTGTGAATTGACGGAAGTATCCAAATCATAAGCCAAAACAGGCATGCAAAACATAGAAAAAATTATAACCGATATGATTTTTTTAAGCATTTTTGACAATTTTTCCCTGACACAATATTAAGACAAGAAAAATTATAATTGTAACAATCGGAAAACTAATCATACCGATAACCGAAATTACAAAAAGTGCAGTGTTTATTATAAGTCCTGTGTTTTTATTTCCCGTAATATCCCACAAACGCCTTGCACATTGTATAAAATACAAATATAAAAGCGGTAACTCAATCACGATAACAAATATAAAAGGCATCCAAAATATTGATTTCAATCCTAAAACATCGCTTGTCAAAAAGACAAACATCAAAGCACATACTGTTTGAATAAGCCCGATAATGACAGCATATTTAAAAAATTCCAATTTTCCTGACGGACTGTTTATCTTTAATAAATTCTCTGTCTTCATATAAGTATTATACAATAAATTTTGTTAACTATATAAAATTTTACAGTTTTATGTAACTAATTAATGACATTTATAACAATGACAATTTTATAATATATATAATTAACAAAAAAAAATATTTTTAGGGGCAATTTTTTCTGCTGAAAATACTTTATATATATGTAGGTAAAATGTATTTTTGCATATTTTTGCAAAAAAAGGTTAAAGGTTAGTTATATATGGGAAAAACAGTAGAAGAAATTTGCAATGTTTTAATCTCAAAACACTCCAAAAATTTTGAAGTTAATTTTTCTTTGGTTGAAAAAATACAAAAGAAAACACTGACTTCCTGTGTTTGCTGTTCCAACCCCATAAAAAATAACCCTTATCAGTCATTTTTTGATGACGAAAATTTATACAATAATCTTGAAAGAAAAATTACAACCGAACTTGCTCAGGCAATAGATGATAATTCGGTTGAAAAAATAAAGTATTTGAAAAACAAATACGGCGATAAAAAAGAATTTAAAAGTGCAAAAGAATTTCTCAATAAAAAATGCAAAGAAATTTGGAATGTTTATGAAAATACAAATAGAGCACCTAAAGAAGCAATGAAATGTCTTGGTATCACAAATCAGCCTGATTTGGATTTCATTTTAGGGAATAGTCTTAAATATTTTGAAAAAGATAATTCCGATACAACTTCTTATATCATTTCTTCTACATTAAAAAATGAGAATTTGTCTTATACGATAGAAGATATTCATAAATACCTTAAAGAAATGAATAAAAAAGCAGTATGTAAATACAATTTTAAAACAGTAAAATATCTGATAACAGAGCAAAATTATACAAAAGAACAACTTTTTGATTTGGGCATAGATAAAGAAAGCATAAAAACAGCACTCAAATCTTTGGGATTAAAATACAAACTGAAATATTTATTCTAAATGAGAGCAAGGACATTAATATAATCAAGCATATCTTTTAATCAATTTTCAAAGTATTTGGCGTGCCTATCCCAAAGAAATTTTTGATAAATTTATATGCCCCGTAAACGGCTAAACCGACAGCCGAGGCTTTTCCAATGGTTTTACCGCCGAACAATGCACCTGCACCAAGCCCTAAAGGTATGACGGAATTAACCAGTGAACCTGTAAAGCCTTTTATATAGCCTATTCCTTCATTGAAAAATCTCTTATAGGTCTGGTCAAGTTCTGTTGTAAACGACCAATTCTTAATCTTTTCGGTAAATTTACTCATATTAGGCATATACATAGAGTTATTCAGATAATACGCAGTCGATTGTGCATCTTTTGAACTTGCATATAAATCAGACTGAATTTTACCTACATAATTTGCATCATAAGCAACAATTCCAAGTGCTGCAAGTCCTGCACCTTTTGTCAGGACACTTGATACACTAGGTAACACACTTCTGATTCTTGTTAGTATAGCCATTTTATTTTTCCTTATTTTAGAGAATAGTGGAGAGTGAGAAATGAATATACCTTTAAGTATTTTGTCATGTGTCAAATGTGCAAAGCACCGAAATTGACTATTCACTATTCACTATTTTCTGTTTACTTATTGCTTGATTTTATCTGACTTTTTTTCTTGTCGTCTTTCTTTTCTTCCGTCTTTATTTTTGTACGCTTGTCCGGGTCAACAGGAACATCTTTGTCAACTCTTTGCGCTGACATATCTAATAATATACGGGAAGCATCCGCTGCGTCAAATCCCTGTCCCTGCGGATTGGATTGCATTTGTTGTAATACTGCTACCGTAAAATCATCACCGTTACAAATTCTGCCTTCCAATGCACTCAGGGCAAGAAGTCTGATTTCCTGAACAGGATCCTGTAACATCTTGTTAATTAAAGCCGTTAATGCTTTGTCATCTTTCCTTGTTGAATCTTCATCAAGTCGTTCAAATACCGCTTTAGCAGCAGTTATACGCTGAGATTTGTCCTGACTGTTCAGCATATTTTCAAGATTTTTTATGTAATTATCATTCAATAATACAACACGTTTTTTCTCTGTTTTATCTCCTGTTGACGAAATATTATTGTTTGTTGTGTTGGTATTATTTGAATTAGCCATATTATACGGGCTTATAGGATTATTAGGATCTAACAAACCGCCTGCCCCATATTTATTTTCTTTATTATTCGGATCTAAAGGTCCGTTTGGTCTGTACGGATTATTCGGGTCGTTAGGATTTGCACCGTAAGGATTGTGCGGATTGTTCGGGTCTAACGGACCACCTGCTCTGTACGGATTGTTCGGGCTTTTTGGGTCTTGAGGGTTGTATCCTGAATCTGTTCTGTACGGATTGTTTGGATTGGTTGAATCAAATGCTCCGCCCGGTCTGTACGGATTATTCGGATTTTGAGGGTCTGCTCCGTAAGGATTATTTTTATCGTTCGGGTCTAACAAACCACCCGGTCTGTACGGATTATTTGTCTGATTTATTCCGCCGTGATTTTGACAACAAGGACAGGTTTGTCCCATTTGTGTTGTGTAATAATTTGACGGATATGCTCCTGCCGGATAATAATTCGGAGCATTTACATTATAAGTCGGTGCCTGTGCTCCGGGTGGAGTAACAGACGGATTAAATATCTGAATATTAACACCTGTTGCCCCCGGAGATGTCGTAACCTGCGGAGGATAGTAAGGCGGATTATATGGTTGAGTATTTTGCATGGCAGGAGCAGTCTGCACAGGTGCAACAGGCACACTTGCACAGTTGTATGCCGCATTATATTGCGGATTTATAGGTTGCTGATTTTGTCCTGTAATTTGCATACTATATTACCCTACCTAATTCTACAAATATATAAAGTAAATTTATTCAAAATAATTGCTATTTTACTTAAACATTAGTTTACAAAACGCAACATGTTTCATGAACATCATATATTTTTTTAGTAAAATTTAACTATGCAAGGGCAAATTTATAAAATATATTCTGACTCATATTTCGTTAATTTAAACGGAAATATTATTCCATGCAAGATAAGAGATGTTTTAAAAAAACAAAAAACTTCAATCGTTACGGGTGATTTTGTTGAAGTTGATAAGGATGTTATAACAAAAGTTTTGCCACGAAAAAGTTTTATAAAACGCCCATCGGTTGCTAATGTTGATCAGATTGTTGTTGTAAGCGCACTAAAAGAACCCGAACTTGATTTTGGGCAGTTAAATCGGTACATTTCACTTGCAAAATACTACAAAATTCCTGTTATCTTGTGTTTTAACAAAGAAGATTTGGAATATGAAAACAACCTGCAGGATAAAATAGAAGAAATTTACGGCGGTTTGGGGTACAAAATTGTATTCACATCTGCAAAAGAAAAAGCAGGGATTGACTGTTTCGCTAAACTTATGAAAGATAAATTGTCTGCTCTGTGCGGAAATTCAGGTGTCGGAAAGTCAAGTTTAATCAATGCGCTTAATCCTAATATCAGTTTAAGGACTCAAAGCGTCAGCGAAAAGTTAAACAGAGGTACTCATACCACAAGACATTGTGAAATTATTGAAATTTCGACTTTTACAAGGATTATAGATACTCCGGGATTTAGCAATCTGAAATTTGATTTTATATTGCCAAAAGATGTGGATAGTCTTTTTGACGATATTTATAAATATAAGCATAAATGCAAGTATTCAGACTGTCTGCACATCAACGAAACAGGATGCGAAGTTTTGAAAAACATTGATACTATTGACCATTCAAGATATGAAAGTTACCTTGAATTTGTCAAAGAAGCGTTTGAATACAAAGAAAAAATCAAATACAACGGCAGAAAAACGGAAACTCATAACAAATTTCACAATGAAAAATCTGTTGTCAAAATCAGTGAAAAAAAACGCCACGGCGCAAGAAATACACAAAAACAAAGAATATACAGGGAATTAGACGAACATGAAGATGAATGATTATATAAAACTTGTCAATGACAAACTTGACGAATTTATACAGATAGAAATACCGCAAACACTTTTTAAATCTATGAAATATACGGTAACTTTGCCCGGAAAAAG
Source organism: bacterium (assembly GCA_017470815.1). Classification (GTDB taxonomy): domain Bacteria; phylum Cyanobacteriota; class Vampirovibrionia; order Gastranaerophilales; family Gastranaerophilaceae; genus Zag111. Next base: position 99,941 of record JAFUXT010000003.1, read on the forward strand.
GTTAAGACCTGTTATGTGTCTTGAAACTTGCAAAATGCTTGGCGGAGAAATTGAAGATGCAATCCCGACAGCCTGCGCAATAGAAATGCTGCATGCTCAAACGCTGATTCACGATGATTTACCTTGTATGGATAATGACGATTACAGGCGGGGAAAACTTACGAATCATAAAGTTTTTGGCGAAGCGATAGCCGTTTTGGCAGGTGATGCGCTTTTGACTTTCGCTCCGCAAATTATTTCAAAATTTTCTGATAACCTTCCACCGTCCACAAAAATTCGTGTATTGAACGAATATTTCAACTACGCAGGTGCAAGAGGGGTAATAGCAGGGCAGGTTGTAGATATTGAAAGCGAAAATAATCCGGGTATTATTGATAAAGAAAAGACTTTGGAATATTTGCATCTTCACAAAACCTCTGATTTATTTCAACTTGCGATGCGCACAGGTGCAATAATTGCAAACGCTGATGATGAAAAACTTGATGCGGTGACCGAGTTTGCAAAGGATTTCGGACTTGCTTTTCAGATAGCAGACGACATTTTAGACGAAATTTCAACTTTTGAGGAAATGGGTAAAACTATGGGCAAAGATAAGCAGGAGAATAAACTTACCTATGTTTCGCTTTACGGACTTGAACAGGCAAAATGTAAACTTTCTTGCCAATTGAACAAATGCCGTGATATAATGCAAAAGCACAATTTTAGTTCAGAAATATTCAATGAAATTATTGAACAAATATCACAAAGGGCAGGGATTTAATGTTAGAAACTTTCAGACAAATAGTTGCAAATAACGGATATGAAGCATTGAGTTGCGGAATGTTGGCGGCTTTTACAGGACAAATAATTAAATTTATTATTTTTACAATAAGAACAAAAAAAGTTAATTTTAAAATATTTACAACAACAGGCGGGATGCCGAGTACCCATTCTGCTGCCGTAATTTCCCTTTCTACTATAGTTGGGATTTTGGAGGGTTTTGATTCAATAATTTTTGCATTGTCGCTTGGTATATCTCTTATTATTATGTATGATGCTGCGGGTTTAAGGCGTGCCGCAGGTAAGACTGCTGCTTGCCTGAATAAAGTTATGGAAGAAATGTATAACCACGATTTAGAGGCAGTCGGCGGAAAACTGAAAGAACTTTTGGGACATACTCCGCTTGAAGTTTGGGTTGGTGCGGCTTACGGTCTTGTCTTTGCATATTGTTATCATTTGTTTATTGTCGGATAAATGCTGACTCAGGGAATTGATAAAATTAAGCAACTTTCAAATTATAGCCGAGTGTTTTAAGTATTTTAGCAAGTGTATCTAATCTTGGCACTCTTTCACCGTTAAATATTTGATAAAGCATTGCTCTGTCTATCCCTGCCTTTTCGCAAAAGCCAGATATACTATCTCGAGATTTTATTACTAACTCCAAAGAGCGAAAGAACGCATTAAAATCGCCGTCATTAATATATTCGGCAAGACTTTCGTTCATATATTCTTTTTGAAATTCTTCATCTTTTAATTGTTCTATAATAAATTCATTTAATTCAGTCATTTTCATCATCCTTCATATTTTTTAAATAACTTTTAGCAATTTTAATATCTTTCTTTTGGTCTGATTTATCTCCTGCATAAAGTAAAATTACAACTGTATTACCCTGTATTGTATAATAAATTCTATATCCACTGCCAAAAAAGAATCTTAATTCGTACAAATTTAGAGCAATTTTTTTGTAATCCCCAAAATTATCGTCATAAATTCTTTCTAATCTTTTGATGATTTTTACTCTTGTAGATGAATCAAGAGCCAAAAGCCATTCTTTAACAGGCTCGTTGCCATTTTCGAGTTTATAGAATTTAATTTCTTTCATAATTATATTGTAGCGAAAACACTACAATTTGTCAAGATTATTTGTGGTATTATGAAGAAAAAGGAGTTAAGTATGGCAATACCTGATTTTCAAACATTAATGTTACCGTTGTTAGAATTATTAAAAGACGGCAAACCTGTAAAGTTATCAGAAATGGTTGATATAATGTCTGATAAATACAATTTGACAGAAGAAGAGCGAAATGAATGGTTGCCAAGCAAATTGCAAAAGACCATGTATAATCGTGTAGCATGGGCGAAGCAATACTTAAAAAATTCTGAATTAATTGAATCTCCTGAAAAAGGTTCTTTTAAAATAACCGAAAAAGGTTTAAACATATTAAAATCAAAACCTGAAAGAATTGATTTAAGATTCCTTAAAAATTTAGATAAAGAAAATCAACCTGAAGTTGAATCAGAATTGCAAGAAACACATATTGAAGAAAACAAAACTCCTGAAGAATTAATTGAAAATGCTCAAAGTTTATACACAGAAAGTTTGAAAAAAGAGTTATTAGCAAAATTAAAGAGTGTTGATCCAGTTCAGTTTGAAAGAATAGTCTTAATTCTTATGGAAAAAATGAACTATGGTGTAGGTTCAATGACTCCGACTAGCCATGATGGCGGTATTGACGGTATTATTGATGAAGATGAATTAGGTTTAGAAAAAATTTATCTTCAAGCAAAAAGATACTCTGACAACAAAGTCAATGAAAAAGAAATGCAGAATTTTGCCGGTGCTTTAGGCTGTTCTCCTGTTCGTAAAGGTGTATTTATTACAACAAGTTACTTTGATGAGAGAGCAAAAAGAAAAGCAGATTCAATTCAAGGAAAAGTGATAAGACTTGTTGATGGCGAAGAATTAACAAGACTGATGATAAAACATAATATTGGTGTTCAAACAAAAACAAAAATAGAAATCAAAAAACTTGATGAAGATTTCTTTAATGATGAGGAATAATTTGTAAGTTGGGCTTTCAGCCCAACAATATTGAGTAGGTAGAAATCACGACTTAAATTTTACCCCCTTTCCTGAAATCAGGAGAGGTAGATATTTTAATTAAACCCCAAAATCTTTCAACCTTTTAACTACTCCACTTATTTACTTATTTACTTATTTGCCAATTTTTCTTTATCACTCTATAATAAATAAGAAAAAAGGGAGAGTGTATAATTATGAATCTTGAGCATATAAAACAAACTGACCCTCAAATTGCACAAGCGATTGAGGCAGAATTAGACAGACAGCAAAATACAATAGAACTTATCGCAAGCGAAAATTGCACCTCATTAGCGGTCATGGAAGCATGCGGAAGTGTTTTGACAAACAAATATGCGGAAGGGAAACCGCACAAACGCTATTACAACGGCTGTGAGCATATTGATGTTGTAGAAGAACTTGCACAAAAAAGAGCATGCGAACTTTTTGGGATGGATCATGCAAATGTTCAGCCACATTCAGGCGCACAGGCTAATATGGCCGTATTTATGGCAACAATGAAACCTGGTGACAGAGTTCTATCAATGGATTTGTCTAACGGCGGTCACTTATCTCACGGTTCACCTGTCAATTTCTCAGGATTATATTTTGATGTAAAATCCTACGGAATTAACGAATACGGCGAAATCGACTACGAAGATGTCAGAAAAATGGCACTTGAACATAAACCGAAACTGATTATTTGCGGTGCAAGTAACTATTCTAAAATTATTGATTTTAAAAAGTTCAGAGAAATTGCTGATGAAGTCGGCGCACTTTTACTTGCCGATATCGCTCATATTGCAGGACTTGTTGCCGCAGGGTTACATCCGTCACCTGCCGGGTATGCACAGTTTGTAACAACTACAACTCACAAATCTTTGCGTGGCCCCAGAGGCGGAATTATTATGTGTGATGAGCAATATGCTCAGGCGATAGACAAAGCGGTATTTCCGGGCATGCAGGGCGGTCCTTTGGAACACATTATTGCAGGTAAAGCGGTTGCTTTACTTGAAGCATCAAAACCTGAATTTAAAGAATACGCTTCTCAAATTATTAAAAATGCAAAGGCGCTTGCACAAGGGTTGATGGACGAAGGTCTTGATATTGTCGGCGGCATGACAGAAAATCATCTTATGACTTTAGATTTGAGAAAAACAGGTAAAACGGGTAAAGACATGGCAAATGTACTTGAAAGAGTAGGTATTACGGCAAATAAAAATACCGTACCGAATGACCCTCAAAGTCCGTTTGTAACATCAGGCATAAGGCTTGGCACACCTGCAGTTACCACAAGAGGATTCAAAGAAGACGATATGACAGAAGTTGCAAAAATTATTGCATCTGCGATATATTCGTCAGATAATGAAATGGCATTAAATAATCTTCGTGAAAGAAGCATGAAATTATGCGCAAAACACCCGCTATACAAGTAAAGTGAATTGTGAATTGTGAGTGGTGAATAGAAACATCAGCACCGATAACGATAATTCACTATTCACAATTTACATAAATCAAAGGAGACTAAAACCATTATTATCAAATTAACACATGCTCATATAATCGGAACAATAATAGCCTATATAATCGGGGTATTTTTAGTTCCTATGGTTATAAGTTTTTCAAAAAAAGAGGGGCTTGTTGATTTGCCTAATGCAAGAAAAATTCACACAAAACCTATTTCACGAATAGGCGGTGTTGCAATTTGGGGCAGTACAATGCTGACTTTTTTGTGTTTGGTGTTAATGAGTTATTATCCTTACGGGAAATTATTATCAGGCATTTTGCTCGGCGGTTCTTTGATGTTCTTGCTTGGGTTTATTGATGATGTTTACGGTTTGGGTGCAAAATTCAAACTTTTAATGCAGTTGTCTATCGCTACTATTGTTTATCTGCTCGGAGTACAGATAGACAGTGTGCCATTTTTTGGAGGCATACAACTTGGGTGGTGGTCATATCCGATTACGCTTTTGTGGATAGTCGGTATTTCAAATGCTATTAATTTTATTGACGGTGTTGACGGTTTGGCAGGCTCGGTTATTACGGTAAACTCAATAACTTTAGGCTTGTTAGCGGTTACTGTTTCTCCTGCAAGTCCAATCAGCGCACTAATCGGATTTATTCTTGCCGGCTCTATGCTTGCGTTTTTAACTTTCAACTTTAATCCGGCAAAAATATTTATGGGGGACAGCGGCTCCCTGTTTTCAGGTTTTTTACTTGCCGCAATTTCAATAACAGGGGTTATGAAAGTTGCAACTGTTGCAATATTATTACCTTTTATTGTTTTGGCTGTTCCTATTATTGATATTACATTTTCATCATTGAGAAGAATTTTTAAAGGCACATCACCATTTGTTGCTGATGCTGAACATATACATCACAAACTTTTGCATGCGGGATTTTCACAGAAAAAAACCGTTGTGATTTTAACATCCGTTGCAATAATTTCCGGCGGACTTGCATGTTTATTTGCAAGCCACAATGCCATAATATACTATTTTTACCTAACCCTTGCACTTGTAATTATTATGTTACTGTTAAATTTGGCAAGGGTGTTGACAAAAAAATAAAATTGTAATATAATGTCAAAAAATGAGTTTCTGATTACTCAGTTTCATTTGAATTTTGTAATTCTATATGGAATATTTAAGTGCAGATTCTCCCAGATTTCAATTTACTATAATTAGTGTAATTGTCTTCATTTCAATTCAGAAAAGGAAATAAAAACAATGGCAGTAGAAGCAGTAAACAATTATAATACACAAAATACCTGTCTTGTTCCGATGGTAAAAGGAGCAGGAGTGGGTGCTGCTATCGGTTGGGCTTTAAAATATGGCTATCCGCTAAATGAAGATGAAAAAACAACAAAAGAGTATCTCCATGCTCAAAATGAAATCAAAAAGACTAAAGAAACATTTAGCCCTTGGACAAGATCTTACATAGACGAAATTAATGCAAAAAAGACTAAGTCATTAGCCGAAGATGTATTTGTAAACACCTATGACGGTTTAAAAAGCGGAGAAAAAATAGGAAAAGGAAGAATCCTTAAAGCATTCCGCACTATCAGTGAAAAAGATCCTGAGAGTTTGAATGAACTCAAGTCGCTTTTCTATGATGCAAGATTGCAGGCCGAAAAAATAGCAAAAAAAGCGGTTGACTCATACAAACTCGCTACAAAGCATTTCAGACCAACGGAATTTTTTGTAACAACAGGTGCCGTCGCAGGTGCAGCAGTAGCATTATTACATAATGTTTTAAAAACAGATGTAAAAAGTTAAGACAGAGAATATAAAAACCATTTATTAGTAATTGATTATGACAGGTTCAAAAGACCTGCCTTTTTATTATTAATATCCAAATAGTCTTATTCTGTTCTGTTCCATGTTGATTTCAAAACTTAATTCAAAATCCTGTAATCGCTGTGCAAAACTTTTATCTTCTTCTTTTGCAAATAATTTTAATCCGTAAGCCATATTTTGAAAGCAAAAATAAATTTCAGGCATAACTCTTGTCTCCTTATTAAACTTCATCTTTAAACTTCAACTCTTATATAAAGTAAAATTGTTTTGCAAAATTTCAAAAATACAAAAATTATTAATAATTTGTAATATACATATATAAAAACATAAAATTATCGGATAAAAGGGTGATGTTTTGAAATTTGAATCTGATTAAAATAACAATACCATGAGATTATCAATTCAGAATTATACGGATAAAAAAGCACGCTTGGAATACGAAAATACTCCGTCAAAACCTCGCTATGCTCCCGCTTACGTTATAAGCGGTCAAAGGGCTGATGAATTTGTGCAAAAATATAATAAACAATCCGAAACATTAATCAAAAATTCAATATTTATGACAGTAGCGGGATTTTTTATCGGCTGCGGAATGGGATTATCCCAAAACTCAAAAAAAATGTCACTTGCAATAAAATCAATTGCAGGTGCAATTGTCGGCATGTGTTCGGGGATAGCAATTTCTCACCACGAAAAAAATAAACTTATGAACAAATACCATGTTGAAGAATTTTAATTCAGCGAAATTTCAAAATTACCGTTATAGAATTTTATAGATAATCTCAACGTTTCGCCTTTGTAGCCTTCAGGAGGCGGATTATAACTTGTAGTGGTATTTAGGGCATTGAAAGCCGCATCATTGAGAGTAATATTTGAGGATTGTTTTGTAAATGCTTTTGAAATAAGCCTGCCATTTGAATTGACTTTGAATGACAAAGCACATTCTCCGTCGCCAATAACTCTTGTAAAATCAATCTTTCTGCCAATTGTATTTCTTAATCCCGATTTATAAGAAGCAAGTTCCTGCTTTAACTGTGCCTGTGTTTTTGCAGGAGTTCTTGTAATAACCTGGTTTTGCGCTGTTACAGGTTTTGTTTGTGTATGAGTCTGAGTTTGAGTTTGACTTTGATTCTGAACTGGTGCTTTTACTGTCTGTGTTTGTGTTGTTTTTGGTGTAGTTATGGCAGTCTGCGGAATCGGAGCAGATTTCACAGGAGTACTGTTGTGAGTCGTTTGTGTTTGTTTTTGTGCTTGAGTTTGCGATTGAGAATACTGGTTTCTGATTTTATTTGTTAAATCACCAAAAGTCATTACTTGCTGATTATTAGCAGTATTTGATGAAGTTTTTGAAGTTGTTTGCTTTGGCTTTGCAGTTTGAGTTTTTGAAATTTGAGCAGTTTTCTGTGTCTGACTTTTTTGCTTTTGAACAGTTTTTTGAGTTGTTTGAACAATCTTTTTAGGGTGAATGGCAGGTGCAAGTTTTGTTTCTTTTTTTGGTTGTTCCACAGGAGCGATTTGCTGAACTATTTTATCCAAAATATTTTCTTCTTTTTGTGGCTGAGGTTCTTCTTTTTGTGCAATTTTTACCGCAGTATTATCCCAATAAGAATCGACTGAAGGAATTTCAATTTTCTCCTGAACTTCTGTTTCTGCTTCTTGAGTTACCAAATCTTTTTTAGGATTACCTATTACAAAAAGAACCAAAAGCGATAGAATTATACAAAACGCAAAAATACCCATACTGACAGGGGAAAATGTTTTTTTTCTGAAATTTCGATGTTTTGGAGTTTCAATTTCTTCTTCTTCAAAATCTTCTATCTCCTGAACTTCAAAATCTTCTTCCGCTTCAACATTTATAAAAATATCGTTTCCACAATCGCAGTATTTTGGGGCTATTTCGTATTCAGTTCCACATTCGCTACACTTAAACATTATTTTTCCTATCTTTTAATTTTTTCTATGTCATGATAATCGTCAGGGGTTGAAAGTTTTGAATTGCTTGAAATTTTCCATGCCCCGGACACTTCTGTTGTTGTTCTGTTTGAACCTGTTGGGAAATTCAGAATCGCTCTGCCCTGATAACTTCTTATTACAGGGGCGATAAACTGAATTGCATAAGGAGTATACCCCGGAGTTGTTGAAGAAGTCTGAACATTTGAAACTTTTCCGTATTTATCGACCGTAAATTTGTATTTGAAAATTATACCGTTTGGCATTGTCGGGAGTTTTGAATCTTTCATAATTTGGTTATTAAGATTTGAACGCCATTTATTCCAAGCAATTTCTTCTTCTCTTGCAGTCAAAACAACAGGTTTTGTTTCAGTCTTGACCGTAACAGGTTTGGTCGGAGTTGAAGTTGTTTGAGTTGCAACTCTGATAGGCGGAGTCTGCGTTGTTTGTTTTTGACTCGGAGTTTGAGTTGTCTGAGGTTTTGTTACCGCAACGGTAGTATTTACGCTTGGCAAGTTATCTGCTTTAACAGGTGTTGATGAATGTACAGGCGGAGTATTTATAATTCTCTGATTATTATTTACTATTTTGTTTAAATCAATTTTAGGTTTTTCAATAGTCGTTTTGACAGGTTTATTAGATGTAACGGGTTGAGAATTTACTTTAGTTTGTGTCGGTTTAACAGCATTATTTACCGTTTTTACAGGAGTAGTTTTTACATTTGTATTATTATTTTTTATCCCGACATTACTTAAATTTTGGCTTTTTGTATTTTGAATACTTCCGGTATTTTGAATATTTGCCGTATTTTGAGTTGTTGTTTTGGTGTTACTGAAACTTAAAGGAGCAACATCTTCAACTTTTGGTTCAACAAAATTTATTCCTCCCTCATTTTGAACTTCGACACCATTTCCGCCGTCAACCTCAGTATCCTGAACAAGAACTGCAATATTTTGTTCATCAATATTTACACCATCATCGTGCTCTACGCTAAATTGCGAATTTAAAACCATAACAGGTTCGTGCATTTTAGGTTTGATAATGCTTATGCAAACGGTTGATATGATTGCAAGTATCAGCAATATTTGTATTATTGATTTATATGTCATTCTTCTCTGTCTATCCTTGCAATTAGTTCTTCCGATGCGTGAATTTCAAATTTTGTATGTGACAAAATTATTGTTTCTGCTATCAAAAGTGCTGTCGGAACAAGTGCGGCAACACAACTTATAAATAACCCTTTCATATCAGAACCGATTTCTTGGGTAAAATATGAAATATTCATTGAAAATTCTATTAAAATTATCGCTAAACCGACTATAATATATCTGCGCATCTCCGCATCAAGTCTTTTTACCCCCTCAAGACCGTAAATTTCTACCCCATGAGAAAGGTAATTACTAAATCCGTCTTGCTTAATAATATCTGAAGCCCCGATTTTTTTCATTGTAGTAAATGCACTTACAAATGAGAAAAATGCAAAAATAATCAAAAATGTTGCAAGTACAAGAAATATAGGACTAAATCTTAAACCGCCTATTCTCATCCAGCCTGCCGCTTCAGGAAAACACATTGCAAGAGTATTTGACACCCCGTATGCCCAAAATGGTGCTGTTAAAATTCCCAATCCTGTTTCCAAGGCAGACCAAATCTGTAGATTAAGTAACTTATCTTTTATTTTTGAAATTCTTGCTTCACTTAAGGAATTGGCAAAATTTTCAATCCAGGTCTGATAAGATTTTATTACACGCTCAAAATCTTCTCTGTATTCATACTTATCAAGTTCTTTTCTTGCAACGGAACTGCCGTGTTTAAAATAACCGCAACCCAAAGCAAGAGTAAGAACAGTTCCGACATAAAATAAAGAAATAAATATCGCAAAAAATGCCATATTTTTTCCTGAAATATAATAAAGCAGATTTATCAAATAGATTGCAACAAAAAAGGTTAAAGACAAGCCTATCATAAGTTTTTCAACCAAAACAGGAGTAGAAGTGTCACAACCTGCTTTTCTTTGCATATATAAAAACATACCCTGCTTTAACATACTGCCGACAGAATAAACAATAAACGCATAAAATACGACAAGTTTTGCATTCATAGGAATCTGAACGGTTGTACCATCATAACTCAACGGGATACCCATAAGATAATTTGAAATTCCGAAAGCGCAGATAAATGAACTGATTAACATTCCCAAATGAAGCAAAATACCCAATTTAGAATTTATGGAAATTTTGCGTTTTAAATTGCTGACTGTTGAAGAAACCTCTTTAACAATTTTCACTCTTTCACTTTCAATTTGGGACTTTTCACTGTTAATATCAGAATGTATATTTGTTTTTTCCTGCTTTGGTTCTGCTTTTTGGATCGGTTCACCGACTTTGATTGTTATATAATCATCGCTTCCGTCTATCATAATTTTGCAGACTTTATCAATAATCATTTTTTCAGGTAAAATTTCCCCTTTAAACTTAAATTGTGAATATTTATATTTGTTTACAAGTCTGCACTTGTTAGTATTTTGGTCATATTGTATTCCCAAAATAAAATCAAAATCAGTATTAATTTGAAAATCGTAACCCGATTTTGAACTTATATAAACAACTTTTTTATCATTGAAAATTTGTTCATTATTTTTTGAACTGACGGTAAAACCCATTTTTTCTCCTTTATCTGCCAATGGCTTTTATCAATTTCGATGCGGATTTATTGACATTAACCTCATTGACAATTATCAATTTATTTTCACCTAAAACAGGATTAAGTTTTGTCTTTACTTCATCAAGTTTTTGCGGATCTGCAAAAGCAAACATCATTGCAATTTCAGGAAGATATTTTTTAGTTTTTTCAATATTTTTGGGCAATGTATCCCAATTTATGCGCTTTGATGCCTCTCCGTTATCTTCAAGACTTCCAACAACTACAATTGCCGTATTATAGCCGTTTTTTTTCATTGTTAGCGAATAATTTACCGCTTTTTTAATTGCTTCGCCGTATGATGTTTCACTGCTGCCATTTTGGGTATATTTTTTTATCGCATTAGAAATTGCAACCCCGTCTCCGGGACTTCCTTCATATATAAGATATGATGATTTATCTGTTTTTATTATTTTTATTGCATCTTCAGGGTCTAAAATTGCGCACAAAGATTTGATATATTTTATCTGTTTGGGCAACTTAGACTGATTTGTCGTAGAAGAATCAATGATGAAAGTAATTGCCGTTTTGTGAAATTCATCAATTTTGACATTGGACAACAACACAAAGGCTGCTTTTAATAAAATTGCCACCCCTAAAATTACAAGTCCGACAGTTACTAATCTTTTATCCACCTTTTAAAACCTCTTTTAATAACCAACTGTCGTGCTAAACGGCTTTGTCAGGGTAATTTCCATTTCAGTAAATGACGGAATTTCGGCATCAACACCTCTTTCAGCCGCACCGCCTATCAATGCCCCGCCTGCGCCAACACCTGCACCAATAGCGGTAGATACTCCGGTATGACCTGATAATGCACCGATTAATAGTCCGGACAATGCTCCGACAGCAGCACCGACCGCAATATTTGTTGCAACTCTTGAAAATTTACCCTCATTTGTTACTGTAAAATCAATTTTATCTGTTTCTATATTAAAAGTTTTTCCCTCCGGAGTGACAAGTTGATTAAAATCAATAACAACTTTGCCGTTTCTTGAGCCGTATGATGCGTGACGGGCTTTTGTCAAAATGCCGTAAACAAGACTTCCCTGCGGTGCTATCACATAACCTTTATAAGTTAAATCATTTGTTAAAACGGCAATTACTCTGTCACCCTCAACTGCAGTTGCCGTATTTATTGCATTTTGAAGATAGATATTTATTTTTGTTCCGCTTTCGACATTTGCGACATAACCTTTATATGTATTTGAATTTTGCTTTTTTACAGTAGTACTCGTTGAATTATAATTCGCTGAATATGCAGGTTCATTGTCATTAAATACATAAGTATTTTGAGAGGAACCTGAAGCAGATATTGTTCTTTTGGCAATATCGTCAAATGTAGCAATTATATTAGAATTGTATGATTGCTCACAATCAATCTCTGCCCTTTTTATTGCTTTCAAGATATATTTGTTTATTTTTTTATTATCATTTGATTGGTAATAGTAAAATGAATTATTACCGCTTTGCTGCAAAATTACAACGGCATAATCCCCTGAGTCCTTAGTTGAAACCGCATAATACGGATTTTTTTGATCAACAAGTTTAAAATTTTGGGAATAAAAAGCGTTCAGGACACTTGGCTGAATTGCTGCAGGAGTAACATTTTTGAGATAATATACTTCGCTAAACGCAAATGCTCCGTTAAAACATCCTATCAATAATGCTAAAAACAATGCTATAAATTTTTTCATACCCTTATAATCCTATATTATCTTTAATCAGATTATACATTTAAAAGAGCAGAAAATAAAATAATTTTAACATTTATTAATGTAGCAATTTTTCATCCAATACAATCTGTCCCTGTCTGAAAATTCGCACTTCATTATTCATAACACCTACAACAGTTGATTCTAAGCCCTGCGCAACAAATCCGTAATCAGGAATAATAATATCCGCAAGTCCGGACATATTTTCTACTGCCTGTGCATAAGTTTTGGCTGACGGCTGATGAGAGAGATTTGCACTTGTAGTAGCAAGAACATGATTTGGAATAGCTTCACAGATTTGCCTGAAAATTTCGTTATCCGGTACTCTTATTCCAACCGTTTGCATGCCTGAAGTTATGTAATCAGGTGTTTTTTCACTTTTATCGGTAACTATTGTCAAAGCGCCCGGGAAATATTTTTTTATTAAAATCTGACCGATTTTCGGTATCGGTTTTACATAATCGAACAAATTATAAACTTCATTTGACATTAAAATAAGCGGTTTTTGGGGTTCACGCTTTTTTATTTCATAGATTTTTTTTACGGCTTTTTCATTGTCAGGCAAACATCCCAAACCCCATACGGTATCTGTCACATAGGCAATAACCCCGCCATTTTCAAGACATTTTATTATATTTTCTTTATCCTTTAGCATATTTTTATATTAACATGAATAATAACAAAATAAATTTTTACTGTTTTTATATATTCACATAGGATAAATTTTATGAATATAAAAAAAGTTGATAACAATACATCTTTTGGCATAAAAGTTGCACCACATTTTTCTCAAACGACGCAAAATTTCTATAACTATGGAAATGTACCAAACAAGCGTCATTTAATATGGAAATTTAATCAAAAAGTTGACCAATATTCAAAATTCGGACATGACGAGTACACAATTGACTATGAAAGAAAATTACAAAATGGTAATTGGGAACATTATTTAACCGCAACAAAAGATGACGGTCAAAAAATAACTATCTTTCACCGCAGTACACTTGCAAAAATCATAGACAGATTTATGCAAATGAACAAGCACGAACTCGATACAAAATTTCCTAAAAAATAGTTATTACAGATAGCATTTTCTTTCTGCGCCTTCAACTCCTGCATAGAGTTCAACAAATTTCTTTGCAGGGCTGACATCAATTTTTGAAAGTAAAACTTCTTCAATTTGGAAAAAACCGACTTCAGAAGTCATTTCAATATCAATTTTAATCGGTTTTCTTTCTCCGTGATGAATACCTATCCATTTGATTGCATTAGCACTATATTTGTGGATGTCGCCGACTTTTGGGGCAGTATTTATTGCAAGAGGTATTCTTGCTCTGCCTTTTGTCATATCACAACCGTCAGCGATTAATATAATCCCTGCTTCTATGGAATGGATTTTATGTGATGACATGTGACCTATAATTGCCTCGGTTGTCATTGCTTTAATAATAACCCTTTTGTGCAAATCATTTGGGAACATGTGCATCAAAGTTCTTTCAATCAAAGGTTGTGCAAGCAAAGCAGACATTTTTTCATGCCCCTGTCTGCCGATTGCCATTCCCAAATCGTGCATCAGACCTGCCATAATAACAGCACACATGCTGTCTTCAAAAGTTCCGACTTCTTCTTCCTCTAAAGATGTTTTTATACCGAAGTCTCGTAAAATATTGAGCATTTTTATTGCATTACCGACAACCTGACGCATATGAACAGGACCGTGGTCATTATATCCTAATCTTCTTATGGAAACATTGTTTGAATACTCCTGCATTTCCTGCAGTTCGGCATCATTAAATAAATAATTTACCAATTCAGTACAGACAGGATTATTTTTTAATCTGTTTAAAATTTTTGTTTCCGTTGAAATTTCTTTTACTGATTTCATTTCTCACCTTTTGATTGCCAATTATATTTCTATATTAATAATAAACCATTAATCAAAAAAAGTTAAGAGGGTAAGTACTATTTTATGCTTGGAGAAAACGCACTACAAATGTTATAATAGTATAAACCACTCATTTATCTGTTAAAAATTTACTTTGTTTTAACTTTGGACAATGAAAGTGAGGTTTTTATATAAATAGATAACGAAATATAATTAGCAAAAATTAAATAAACCCAAAACTGTAATTATTTATATAATTACTTATTAGACTTTAAAGTTTTCTATGGTTTACCTCGTTATGAACCATAAATAAAATAATAGGTATAAAATTGAACAAACTATACCTAGCCAAAACAAAATATTGTATGTGTATCTTATATTTTCATTTTTAAATGGGATATTTAAGAGAAATTTGTTGTGTGTAATTTTGTTTGCAAATATTTCTATTGGTAATATCAATAGAAATCCTAAAATTATAAATGCCCATATACCACAATTTCTTTCAATATACATCCAAACATTACCTTGAATAGTGTAAGTTCCAATTAACGACAAAAGAAAAATACACAGTCCAGCATTCCCCATTAAAAAGAGTATATTGGCACATATATATTTTGTTAATTTCATAAGCACATCATAACAAAAAGGAGAAAAAAATGAAACACGATTTAAATTATTATAAACATCCGCAACAGAATTTCACAAAAGAAATGGTAAACGATACATTAAAATATCAAAAAAAATATGGGTTTGAAATTGGCGAAAACAATCTTGCTGTTGATAACGAATCAGATGCTTTTAGACATACTTATATGCAAGCATATTTATCCTTAAATTTCGGGAATAGCATTGCAAAGTTTTTGGGGAATCAGCATGAAAAATCAGGACTTCAAACAAATGGTCAATATTCACAATCATCTAATATGGATTTATGGAATAATCAACAAGGTCGAGAAATTGCAAATGAAATTCGTAGAGAGTATCTAAACTTTAATAAACTTTCTGAACAGCAACAAAAAGATATAATTGCGGGAAAAGTTGTACAAAGAATGAGGGAAGGTAAATTAATTACAGGACTTGAAGACCCGCGAGAATTTCAAGAACAAAAGCTTCAACTGCCTTTTACCCCAACAAGAGGAGTCGGTGGGGTGGATAATAATGGTAAACCGCTTGGTTTTGCGGCTGACATTGATATCAATCAACTTGCAAATATGTTAGGAATTCAATTACCTGAAGTTCAATCTAAACAGGATTCAGGCTTATTCGGTTACACAAATCCACTAACAGGCAGTAACCACATATATACACGTGAGGAAGTCGGCTCAATGACAAGTGATGAATTTGCCAAACACGAAAAAGAAATTGATGCGCAAACAAAGTATTTTAATGGTTCAATGCCAACAAATGGTGACCTGCAACGGGAGGCATTGACAAATGGCGGAGTTGTATATGTAAATTCATACACACGTTCAGATGGTACAGAAGTAAGAGGTTATTATCGGAGCCGACCAAGATTTTAGCGAAAAAAAATTCCTCTTTTTTTAAGAGGAATTTTTTTTGCTTTATACAAATTACTTTTCATCCAAAGCAGCAACGCCCGGTAATACTTTACCTTCAATAAATTCTAATGAAGCACCGCCGCCTGTTGAAACATGAGTGAAATCTTCCGCTTTAAAGAATTTTTTAGCGGCAGATACACTGTCACCACCACCGATAACAGAAGTTGCACCGTTTTTGGTTGCTTCAACAACTGCAGCCAATACTGCTTTTGTACCTTCTGCAAATTTTGGATTTTCAAATGCGCCGACAGGACCGTTCATCAAAATAGTTTTTGAAGATTTGATTACATCTGCAAAAGCTTTTCTTGAGTCTTCACCTGCATCAACACCTTCAAATCCGTCAGGAATTTCATTGATTTTAACAAATTTGTTTGTTCCGTTGCCTGAGAAATCATCTGCAACTAAAACATCTGTTGCCATTACAAGTTTAACACCTTTAGCCTGTGCTTTTGCTTCAATAGCTTTTGCCGTTTCAATTTGGTCGTCTTCGCAGATTGAGTTACCGATTTTACCGCCGTTTGCTTTAACAAATGTATAAGCCATACCACCGCCGATAATCATATTATCAACTTTGTCTAACAAGTTTTCCAATACACCGATTTTTGAAGAAACTTTAGCCCCGCCAACAATGGCTGTGAATGGTCTTGTAGGATTATCAAGAGCCTGTGATAAGCATCTGATTTCTTTTTCCATCAACAAGCCTGAAACTGCCGGTTTTACAACTTTAGCAAGTTTAGCGGTTGAAGTGTGGTTTCTGTGAGCGGCACCAAAAGCATCATTTACATAAAAATCACCTAATTTTGCAATTTCATTTGCAAATGTCATATCATCATCTTTTGCTTCTTCAGCCTTATAAAATCTGATATTTTCCAAAAGTGCAATCTGACCGTCCTGCAATTTTTCAACATAAGGACCTGCTTCTTCAACAGACGGGATAAATACGATTTCCTGACCAAAAACTTTGCTCATATATTTTGCAACAGGCTCAAGTGAAAATTCCATATTTCTTTCTCCCTTTGGTCTGCCCAAGTGAGCCATCAAAATAACTCTTGCACCTTTTTCAGTTAAAAAATTAACAGTAGGTACAATAGCCTGTATTCTTGTATCATCTGTTACATTTTTGTTTTCATCCAAAGGTACATTAACATCTACTCTGACTAATGCTCTTTTACCTTTAATGTCACCTAAATCTTTGATTGATTTTTTCATAAGTTTTCTCCTTCTTAAAAACTACCGCATGACTATTTTACAAAAAACAAAAACTTAAAACAATTATTTTCAATAAAACGACCTTACAATATGCTTGTAAGGTCATTTTACAATAATATACAGATTTTATCTGCTTTTTTTTAGGTTATATTTCAGAAATTTTATTTTGCCAATTTTTGTCATTATCAATAATATTTTTTACCGCTTTTCTTATATGCCCGATTAAATCTTCACCTTTTGCCTCATTTGGTAATATTGACTGACCTGATAAACTTTTCAAATCAAATGCTGCAGCAGGAAGTCCGTCTTGTCCAATTAATAATGAAACACCTCTTTTATAAACATTTACCTGCATTGAATTTTGGAATAAATCTTCTGCAGGCACAAATTCCAAATGGCAATTTTTCCTTTGTGCATATCTTGCGATTGAATCAATATTTTCATTTATTCTCTGCGCAAACTTGGGTTCAAGAGAATCAGCAACGGAAGTATATTCCTGTATTCTGTTTAATCTTCTCTTTTCAAGAGTTTTGTTTAACATTTTTTGCGGTAATAATCTTGCAATATTCATATATATAGTCCTTTCTATTTTTGTTTTCCGTATTGTTTATATTCATTGAATTTGAGAGCCTGTTTTATATATGCATCTATTTTTTCTTCAGGAAGATTATGTTCTTCAAATTTTTGATAAACCTTAAAACCTTTTTGTCTTAAATTCTGTTCAAATTTGCTGTCTTGTTCTTCAGGAATTGAAACTCTTACACATCCTTTATTGCCGTTTGGATATAAATGATTTTCATATTGAGAAGCCAAATCTTTAAGTGCCTGACGCTTTGCAACAGAAACTTTTCGTTCTATTAAAGGTATTCTATATGTTGAAGTAAATGAAATTTGTGTCATGATTTTATACTCCTTTTTGGAATATAAAATCCGTAAAAAATATTTTTTGCTAATTTTATGCGAAAGTTTCAAATATTATTGCTTAAAATAAATAAGTTCGTAAATTATTCCTTTATAAACTTCTCTCCCCAATCGCACATAGCATAGAGAATCGGAATAAAGGATTTCCCTTTATCGGACAGACTGTATTTAACTCTTGGCGGTATTTCTTTATAATCTTTTTTTATTATCAAACTATCTTTTTCAAGTTCTTTTAAAGTGTTGCTTAAAGTCTTATGCGAAATTATATTTAAGTATCTTTGAAGTTCATTGAACCTGATAATTTTGTGCCTGTATATTGCATATAAAACGGTTAATTTATATTTCCCGTTTATTTTAGACATAGTATAGTTAAATCCGGTTTTATCAAAACTTTCAACACTTTTCAAGCAATCTTTTTCTTTTGTTCCCATGGCAGTTACCTTTATTACCGTACTTGTTAAATTGATACTGATAATATATCATAATAATGTTGAAAAGAAAGAGGTATAAAGTGAGAGATGATATTAAAGAATATAATGCAGTGGAAAATGTTGCAAAGAAATTTTGTGAAGCCGTAAAAGCGGGAAAAAGCGAAATAGTAAAGCCGTATTTTTATGAAAAAGCGTGTTTTTTCGGACAACTGAACGAGCAAACTTATCAATCGGGTTCAATAGAAGAATTTTATAAAACTATTGATACCTTCGGTGCTTGCGGGGATGATTATATTTCAAGAATTGATGTTTTGATGTTAGAAAAAACAATTGCGGTAGTTCAGGTTATTGAGGACAACTGGCATGGATATAAATTTACAGACATTTTAAACCTTAATAAAATTAACGGCGAATGGAAAATCGTCGCAAAAGTCTATGATACATTGTCTAAAGCATAATTAAAGGAGTAATAAATGAAAAAAGTTATTATATTAAACGGTTCACCAAGAAAAAATTGGAATACATACAAAATGTGTGAAAGCTTTGCAAACGGTGTTAAGGACTCAGGTGCCGAAGCCGAAATTATAAACCTTTATGACATAGATTTTAAAGGCTGCAGAAGTTGTTTTGCCTGCAAATTAAAAGGCGGAAAGAACTTTGGAAGATGTGCTTATCCTGACGGTTTAACTCCGATTTTAGATAAAATTGCACAATCTGATGGGGTAGTTTTTGCAACTCCAATTTATTACGGCGATATAACAGGGGTTATGAAAAGTTGTGTTGAAAGACTTTTGTTCCCGTTTTTTGAATATAAAGATGGTTTTCCCTCTATTGCACCTAAAAAATTAAAAACAGCGATTATTTACACAATGAATGTTGATGAAAAAACTTGTCAGGACTTGTATTCTGCTACACTTAATCGTTTTGAATGGTTTGTTGAACTTGTATTTTCAAAACCCGAAAAAATATTTGCTTATGACACTTGTCAGTTTGCTAATTATGACAAGTATGTTTGCGAATGTTTTGATAAAGAACATAAACAAAAACGAAAAGAGGAACAATTCCCGATAGAACTTGAAAAAGCATTTAATTTTGGAAAAAGTTTTGTATAAGTAATATAAGGCAGACAAAAAGCCGAAAGTTTAATTTCGGCTTTTTATCTGACAATTTTTTGTGTTAACATCATGGTATGAGAGGATTTATTAAAACACTTGTTGTTTTTATTTATTTAGTTCTGGCATTATTTATTCAGCCGGGAGATACTTTTGCATGCGATAATATCGGGCAGGATAATCCTCATCAATATTATATTTCTTCATTCTCAAAATCCAAAATACACCTTATAAATAATAAAAATGAAGAATATTATGTAATTTCAAAAAATAATAACCGAACTGAAGTTTCAAATCTGTCAAATAAAAATTACAATTTTGGTTTTGGATGTTTTGATAACGCCGGTATTGATTTTGCAATTTCAAACAATTATAAA
Organism: bacterium; assembly: GCA_017470815.1. GTDB lineage: Bacteria > Cyanobacteriota > Vampirovibrionia > Gastranaerophilales > Gastranaerophilaceae > Zag111. The sequence continues at coordinate 119,939 of JAFUXT010000003.1, forward strand.
ATAGATAATTCAATATCCCATACTTGCATTTCATATAATATATCTTCAAATTTGAAAAATGCAATTTATACTCGTGCACCGTAGTTGAGTTACTTCTGACAAACAAAAATCGTAAGTGTATTTTAAATTAAAATGCACAAGTTTTGTAATGAATAATTTTAAGGAGAAACTCATAATGGAAAATTTTAATGTCGGGATTACCCTCATGGTAATTGGTATGGCTGTGGTATTTGTATTTTTAGGCATCATGATTATTGCAATGAATATTACGGCAAAAATAATTGATGTAATAAATAAATATTTTCCGGAAGCAATACCTGAAGAAAAAAATACCCGAAAGAAAAAACAAGATGATGAGTCTGAAATTGCTCTTGCTATCGCCGCTGCAATCAGAGAAAGGGCAGGGGTAAATTAAGATGATGTCTTTTATTTCAGAAAATAGTGTAGCAATATCTGCTTCACTACTTGTTATTTCATATATTTTTATTGCGTTAGAAAAAATACCAAAAGTAACAATAGCACTTCTTGGTGCAGGAATAACTTTATTGTTAGGTTTAGTTAGTCAAAGCAAGATGGCAGGTGACGCTTTAAATCCGCATTATTTTGTTAATTTTATTGATTTCAATGTAATATTTTTACTTGTTTCAATGATGATTATTGTAAATATATCAACAAGAAGCGGTATGTTTAATTGGATTGCCAATGAATTACTTAAACTGACAAAAGGGAAACCTATTGCCATTTTTGCTGTATTGGCAATTTTTACGGCAGTAACGAGTGCATTTTTAGATAATGTTACAACGGTTATCTTGATTATGCCGATTACTTTCTTTGTTGCTAAAAAATTAGATATTAATCCGATACCGTATTTATTAGGGGAAGTGTTTGCTTCTAATATAGGCGGAACTGCTACTTTAATCGGGGATCCTCCTAATATTATTATCGGGAGTGCTGCAGGATTATCATTTATGGATTTTGTAAAAGTATTAACTCCTGTTATCGCAGTAATATTATTAGCAGTAATTGCATTTTTAACTTTTGTTTTCAGAAAAAATTTAAAAACCTCAAAAGAAAAAATGCACGAAGTTATTAACATTGATAATTCAAAAACCATAACGGATAAAGGATTAATGTTACGTTCAATTATCGTATTAGGTTTAGTAATATCAGGCTTTGTAACTCACGATATTACACACATTGAAACCTGTGTTGCTGCTATGGTTGGCGCAAGCATACTGTTGTTATTTGAAAAACCGACAGAAATACTGAAAGATGTTGAGTGGAACACAATATTTTTCTTTATCGGCTTATTTATAATAATTGGCGGTGTTGAAGCATCAGGCGGTATTAAACTTATGGCTGAATGGATATTAAAAGTTACACAAGGCTCTCAAACTGCAACATCAATGTTGATTCTTTGGGCTTCTGGTATAATTTCAGGGGTAATAGATAACATTCCATATACTGCAACAATGTCACCAATGCTTGTTGAAATACAAAAATCAATGGGAGTGGACTACACAATTCCCTTATGGTGGTGCTTATCTTTGGGAGCCTGTCTTGGTGGAAATATGACGATGATAGGGGCTGCGGCAAATGTTATTGTCAGTGAAAATTCCTCAAAACTCGGACATCCGATTAAATTCATGCAGTTTATGAAATACGGTGTAATTGTTGTCGGAATTTCACTTGTAATCAGTACAGCATACATTTACTTAATGTATTTAAAATAAAGGAATTTTATTATGGAAGAAAATAATGACAAAACAGATAATATTAGCGAAGGAAATAATAGAGAATACTATTCAAATGCTCCAGGTACCGGAGTTTTGACTTCAATGATTTTCATGATAGTCACAATGGTTGCGATGTATATTATATCAAAATTTATAGGGAATTAATCAAAAAGCCGAGAGTATAAAACTCTCGGCTTTCTGTGTTTGTCAAAATATTTTTAGCATAATTCCGCATCGCCAAAACCAAATTGTTCCAAACTTCCTGTTTTTGCCTGAACACAAATATATTGCAAATCGGTTTTTGATTCCATTGTTCTGACTGCTTTAGGAAGAACCTTTACGCAAGAACCTTCTTTGACTTCTATAGCTTCATTATCAAGTGTCATTATGCCTTCGCCTTTTAGAAAAATATAAATTTCTTCATTTTGTA
>JAFUXT010000013.1 GCA_017470815.1 bacterium
ATTTTGGGATTGGCGGTTAGTTTGAGATTGTTGGCGGAAAGGTGCAGAAAATTAGGATTTTTTCTGTCGGAAGTTTGTTAATTACCCCTATCTCAAACTGGACGAAAACGGACTTTGTTCGGACGAAGTTTCAAAAATTTTTAATGGCTAAAATGCAACAATAGCAGCGACGGACATGTAGTGCGAGATTGGCGGTTACTTTGAGATTTTCGGCAAGTCCGTTTTCGCACCTGTTGAAAAATTTGCCCAAAAATCGGGGAAAATGTGTCCGACATTTTTGTAAAAATAAAAATTATAATAGATATTTATAAAGTTTTATAAAAGACGAAAATTAAGCAATTTTTATAAATTATTTTACTTTATATAGATATGGTAAATTGTACTCGTGTTGTATCTAAAATTATTAATAATGCTCCAAAGCAAGTAAAAGTTCATGAAAATGCTGCCTTATCTGCTATATGTGATAATTCCCAGAAACTGGCAGTAGAACTTGAAACGCGAGCTATGCTTGGCAAATCTTCTGTTGTGACCAATCCTTCAAAATTTGTCGACGAGAATAATTTTTATTCTGAGATAAAAAAACGTAAGTTTCATATGATCGAGAATGAGCGAAAAGATTTAAAAGAAATTGCAAAAACTAATGATGGGTTATTTGATACTGAACCAATAGATATATTAAAAGAACTTAAACTTGCGGCAAAAGAAACAGATGAAGAATATGCATCTGTTGATATCACAGATATTTTACGCTTTTTAAAGACCAATGGGAAATATGACCAAGATGCAAAAGATAAAATTTTAAAATTTATTCAAGATTTTCCAAATAAAGCAGTTGCAGCCAAAGCAATAAGAGATTTACGAATTTACAAAGATTGCAATTCAAAAATTAAGAATGAAGTTTTAGATTTAACAATAAGGTTGCATAATGATTTTGGTGAACAGATAGAATTACTTTATGATGAATTTTTCTCAAATAGAGTTATGAAAATGCTTTACAAATATGTAAAAAAAGATTTAAATGAGGCAGAACAATTAAAACGTATACAAAAATTAACAAAAATTATTGACAAAACTGATGATATTACACCATTACAAGATTTAATTTTATCAACCGAATTTGTTCCCAAAAAATATCAATTGCAAAAAGAAACATTAATAAATAGATTTATTGATAGCAATATATTGCCGACAAAAGCTGCTGTTGAGGTTTTTGATTCAGGAGCACCAATACAGGTTATTGAAAAGTTTTTATCAACAATGAAACCTCTAACAGACTTAAACCTCAATTTTATTTCTATTGATAAATATGCGTTAGATAATATTTTAAAATCATCGGACAAAACTGTTTTAAATAAAATAATTTCTTCAATTAAGGCTGAAAATAATCCTCAAGAAATGATTTTAAAAATTTCTGAAAACACCCTTAATCCTTCTGAGTATGGAGTATCTATTACTAATGGTCGAAAGATTACTAATCAAATTTTTGAAAAAAATACAAATAATAAGGTATTAATAGAAAAAACAACATTAGGAGATACAGAAATTGAAGTAGAGGCAAAAGATTATGTGCATAATAATTTGATAAGTCAAAAACTTAATGAAAACATGGGATTAGTTAAGGAAACAATAGAACATTTTGATAAAAAAGGAAAATTAGTGTATAAAGATTTTATAACACCATCAAATGTGCAGGGACAATATGATTTTTATCGCCAAATGGCTGATGGAAAAATTAAAGTTAAAGCAAAATCATTTAAAGATCCAAGAGCTGGTGAAGTAAAAATGATTAGGCATTTGACATCACCTAATGGAACTAAAACTAAAATTAATTATTCAGAAGCAAAAAATGGTAGTTACACATATGACTATGTTGTAAAAACTAAAAACGGAGAAATAATTGTAAATAATCATAACAAATATACCATTATTGATGAAAATCATTTTGTATCTGAGGTTAATGGACAAATGTACGATATAATCCATTCTAAGGGCAAGCTTATTGTGACTCCGAAAGGTAAAAAATCTGTAGCATTAGACCTAAATAAAATAGTTTCATCACATGACCCACAAATTATAAACACAATTATTCATTTACCGGGTAATGAATTAATTAATCTGAAAAGACTAAATATCCTAATCAATAAACATCATGAAAACGATAATGCGGCATATGTTGGAACCCAAATGACTAATTGGATGGAGCATTTCTTTTTTGGTGCTGAAGAAAAGACAATTAATAAAATTAATATAGGTGATGATGTTAAAGATTCGTTATCTGTAATTTTACATGAAATGGGTCATATTAAATTAAAAACATTATCTAAAAATGACTGGAATAAAATTATTGAAGTATTCCAAAATGAATTAAAAACATACAGAAAACATTCATCAAAAACAGATGAAAGATTACTAAATTATTTAATAGATACTGATCATTATTTAAATTCAGGTAAAGGTGCCATTGAAGAAGCAATAAGTGATATTTTAGCAATGAGATTAATCCCTCACGATAAAAATTTAGGTGATACGGCAATAAGAGGATTAAAATTTCAAGAAAATTTTCCTGAAACAATAGCTTGTGTCGATAAAATTTTCAGTAAATAAAATTTTATAATCGGGGAAATGTCCCCGACTAATTTGACATTATTTTCTTATTTTTGAAAAGAATGTTGCCGAAAATCTCAAACTGTCTGTCCGGTTGTCTCAAACTGAGTGTCCTTTTACACTGTCGATGGCGAGCGAAGTGATATAAATTTGGGCGAAACAAAATTGTCATAACTCAAGACAACCCACCCCTGCCCAAACTTTTTCAAAAAAAGCGACTTCTTTGTGAAGTCGTTTTTTCAGAATTATTGTTTTTTGTGTTTTGGGTCATTCGAAAATTGCAAAATAGCATAAAAATAGAGTTTACAGATTAATTGTAGTAATTTGAATTATTGTTTCTGTATCTGTTTCTGTTTCTGTTATTTTGTCTTTTGCGATTTCGGTTATTTCTGTTATCGTCATTGTATCTTCCATAATTACCGTTATTGTAATTATTATTTCTGTTTCCGTTAAAAATCTTGTTCAAGATACTGTTAGAGCGTGATTGTGCAATATTATTTCCCGTATCATAGGCAATTGACGGTATTTGCATTAAAAAGACAGATAAACCCAACATTAAAATTATTATTTTATACATATTAGTATCCTTTTTATCGAAATTTACACAAATTTTGGTTATTGATATTTATTGTAATTATCGGAATTTGGGTATGATAATTTGTCATTTATTGAAATCACTAAATATATAACGAAAAATACGAATACAAAACTGACAAGCCCTGCCCATAAAAATCCTAATCCTGCCCACCAGCCTTGATCAACCGTAACTTTAAATGTTGAAATACATAAGCCGATGAGTGTCAAAATTGCCATAATATCGACAATAACGCCACCAAATTTAACAACAAAATTTTTCATAATAATTATCCTTCTTTTTGTAACCTATATTATTTTAAGTTCATATAAAAGTAATTAAATTAGTAAGTAAGGCAAATATAAATAAAAGAAGGATTACTTATAGTGAGCAGGTAGAATTTAAGGTTAATAATTATGCTTAAAAGATATAACATATACCAAACAGCAGAGAGAATCCGACAAGCATCATTACAGGTGTGTCCATAGAGTGTGGTGCGAATGCTTCAGAAAAAACCATTACCGGCGGGAATAGGATTATCGCTGACCAAAATTCCTGCAAATTTGCAAATTGGTCTTTATACAAAATGATAAACAGTAATGCAAAAATATAAACGCAAAAACTTCCTGCATAAGAGCGTACATATCTTTGTTTGAGATTCCATGACGGTACTATGTATTTTTTCTTGCCCAAATATATTCCGACAGGTTCAGCAAGTCCGTCACCTATTCCGACAGTCAGGACAACTATCGTTGCAAGTAGTGGTAATCCCAAATATGTTTCAAAAATTTGTTTAAATACGGTTATGATTAAAAGTCCCGGAAGCATATTACCCAATACAATCCATTTCAGGGTATTTGGTCTGTCTTCTACTCTGTCAAGCGAGTTGAATTGAAGCATTAAAAATTTTGATTTTTCTCTTAAAGGTTTAATTAATATTAAAAACATAAATAAAACAGACAGAGATTCCCACAAGTGCGGTAATATCCCAAAAGGTTTTGTGGGAGGGCTTATAAGCGGAACAAGATATGCGGCAAAATGCTGGATTTTTCTTGTGTAATTTACTTTAAACCATTTATTTTTTGGTGTTGTGATGTAGCCTTTTTCATCAATATTGCAGAAGTGTCGGCAAACAAGTCCGCCAACAAAAGAGCATAACATCATTAGTGAAAGTTTTATAAGTGTTTTTGTAAAAAATATTTTTTCCGAAAACAGTGAAGAGTCAAAAATGAGGGTTATTGCAATCATTATAACAAACAGGACAATCCATAAAATAAGAAAGCCTAAGTCAAATGTTTTTGTCCATTTTTCGTCATAATTACCGGCATTATCCCCGGGCATCAGAACATTGTTTTGCATATTTATTATTTTGTTTCTGTTGATTGTGTTTCTGTGGTTTGAGTTTCAGTATCTTCTGTTTTTATTATGATTTTTTCTGCACCGTTGCGAATTTTTGTTGCAGACCAATTTGTTGCTTTTTTAGCACCTTTTTTTGTTGCGTGACCTGCTTTTTTTGCCCCTGATTTTACGGCTTCGCCTGTCTTTTTAGCCCCCTTTTTGAAGGCTTTTCCCGTTTTATCCGCAACTTCAACGGTTTTTTCCCCTACCGCATCAGCAAAATCTTGCGTTGAATCTTCAATTTTGTCCAATAATGTCGGTTGATATGTTTGACTGTTTACATAATAAACTGTATCGGCAAAACATATTCCTGCCGGTAAAATTAACATTCCTGTCAAAACTGTTGCTAATAATTTTTTCATAATTTAAACCTTTCACAATAATTACTTCTTTTAAAAATATGCTATATATTTTTTTTGATTTTGTCAATAAAAAAAAGAGGACAAAAAGTCCTCGTAAATTAAGAATAGCTGGAAGTATGAAAAAGATTAATTATATTAAATCGTATAATTAAAATTTGCCTATTACCGTATGTTCTATCTTTTATTAGCCATGTTTATGGTATTCTGTTGGGTATGGTTACGATTTTGACAAACCCGATAATAATTTCAGTAATATTGCTTTGTGTACTTTGTTTATTCAGAGTGAATGTTTTGCTGGCACTTTTGATTTCTGCCTTAACAGGCGGATTAATAGGCGGAATGGGAATATCTGAAGTGATGAAAATTTTTGTCACCGGAATGGGAGATAACACTGAAACAGCATTGAGTTATATTTTACTTGGTGCATTTGCGGCATCAATGACTCATACGGGACTTGCGCCGATTTTGTCTTTAAAAATTTCTAATGCCATTAAATCAAAAAAATATATGCTGATTTTTATTCTGACAGGTATAGCAATACTTTCGCAGAATTTAATTCCTGTTCATATTGCATTTATACCGATACTTGTCCCTCCTTTGCTTGTCATAATGAACGAACTTCAAATTGACAGACGCGCGGTGGCATGCGGTTTGGCATTTGGTTTAAAAGCACCCTATATAATGATTCCTGCCGGATTTGGTTTAATATTTCAGGGATTGATTGCCGATAATATGGTGCAAAATGGTGCGGAAGTTTTGAAAAATGATATATGGAAATCGAGTTGGGTGTTAGGTTTAGGAATGTTTATCGGTTTTTTGATTGCAATTTTTATAAGTTACAGAAAACCGAGAATTTATGAAAATTTGGAAGTCAAAGAACAAAAAGAACTATCTACAACTCTGCACAGAAGCCATTATATAACCTTAATTGCGGCGATTTTAACTCTTGTTGTTCAACTCTGGACGGGTTCTTTACCTTTGGGAGCGTTGGTCGGGTTATCCGTAATTTTCGGGCTAAAAGCGATTGACCATAGTAAAATGGACAAACTTATAAATGAGGGTGTCGGTTTGATGGGATATGTTGCGTTTGTAATGCTTGTGGCAGCGGGTTATGCAGGCGTAATGAAGGCAACAGGAGGAATAGATTCGCTTTTAAATGCAATTATACCGTTTATGATGTCAAGTAAACTTCTTGCAACGGCATTAATGTTGTTTGTAGGTTTATTTATAACAATGGGAATAGGAACATCATTTGGTACAATACCAATTTTGGCGGTTTTGTTTGTACCGATATTTATAAAATTAGGGTTTAGTATTCCGTCAATGATAATTGTTCTTGCTGCTGCGGCAGCATTAGGTGATGCGGGTTCGCCGGCATCAGATACTACGCTTGGTCCTACTGCAGGTCTTAATGCCGACGGGCAACACAATCATATTTGGGATACATGTATTCCGACTTTTTTGCATTATAACATTCCGCTAATTATTACGGCACTAATTTCTGTTTTAATATTTAAATAACATTATGAAAATATAAAAATTTCAGAATTGTCTTTTTCTGTTAATTACCGGTTAAAGTAGACTGTCATAATAATCGTACTATTGTTCAATTTATTGTGTTAAGATAATACATACCATTTTTTAAAAACTAATTGTAACATTTTTTTTACAAATATTAAAAATCTTGCAACTACCTATATAAAAAATACTTTATATACGCAAGGGGATAAAAACAATATGGGGATATTATTATGCCGAGTATTAAAACAATCGGAAGTATATCTGATACTCATGAACAAGGTTTGAACGGAGATTTTACCAATATAGTTAAAGTAACTGCTCAGGCAAAATACAAAAAATGGAGCGGAAGTTTTTCTGTTGGAAGTTACGGAACATTAGACCGCGGGAATCTTAAAAACGTACCATTACTTGAGGCTAAATTGGGGCACGATTTGTCAGAAAATACCAATTTTGCTCTCAGGTACAGAAAGCATGGTAATACTAATCAAGTCCGTGCTATATTTGGAGCGGAGCATAATATAGATTCAACAAATCGTTATACATTATCGGCAGAAACATACCTTAATTTAAAAAAAGAAGATAATAAAAAATGGAATGAAAAAATCGGAGCCGAAATAGGATGCAAATATAAAGTAAATAATAGAATAAGTTTATATGCAGGGCTTGAGCATTGTATTCAATTGGAAAAAAATATTTTGAAAGAACTTTCCAATTTAGATAATACATCTGCAAATATTAAACTCACATATAAGTTTTAAATAATAACAACGCATTTTAATTATATTATTCTTTCCATCTGTCAGACATATAACTCAAAATTGCACCGCCAATTTCTTCATTCGGGTCAAAAGCCTGATTAGGATTATTTGGTTTCATTGAGTTTTGAATAAGCATTTTACATAAAGGTCCAAAAGCATCAGGAACCTGAATTTTACGATAAATACCCGCTAAAAAAGTCTGAATATTTGGCGATTGAGTTTGATTAAATCTTGAAAAAACAGGATAAAGTTTGTCTATTCCTTTCGTACCGTTATCAATCATTCTGTCCATAATATAAAGAGTTTCAGTAACTTGTGCTTCATTATTTGAATGTTCTAAAATATCTGTCAAATATGGCAGGGCATTTTCTTTTTGTTTTACAAAATAATCGACTTCGTTTTTATCAAATACGCAATAATTTCTATCCTTTGTCGGTAATTGAACAGAGGCACAAATATATCTCGGATATGGATTAATATTATATTGAGTAACAGATTGAATCATAATTTTTACGAATAAACAAACGGCGGTCCGTTTTTAACTTCAAACAATATATTTTCAGCCATTGTTTTAAGTTCATCTTTTGTACGCTTTCCGCTATCGACCTGTTTATAAAATTCTTTAACAAGCGGATTTATTGCAGAATCTTTTTTGGCTTTAAAGTTTCTCAATTCGGTTGATACAAGGCGTTTTTGCAAATCGAGTTCAGTCTGCGCATTGATTTTTTTGACCTGAACTTCTTTCAAGGCTTCGCCAGCAAGTTTACCACCATAGCCTATTGCTGTTATGCCTGTTATTCCGCCAAACAACAAACCAAACTGTGGATTTGATGTGTCTAAAAGCCAATTGTAGAAAAATGCTTTGTAATCATCAACAAATGAATTAAATGCAGGTTTTGGAGTTCCGTCACCACCAATATTCGGATTAACCTTTGTAGTTGAAGTTTCTATTTTTTCAATAACTTTTTTCTCAAAATCTGCTTTTTCTTTATCAGTCCAATTTAATGCCAAAATCTGCTCTTTTACAAACTCTTTTATTCCTTTAGCATTTTCAATTTCAACAAACATGTGTTCAAGATTTTCTGCATCAGAAGATTTTGTTTCATTAGTCGAAGTTTTTACTATCTGAGAAATTGCTTTTTTCGTATTTTCAAGACTTTCCTGCAAGTGCATTTTACTTTTTGTAAGGTTTTTGAGTGATAAAAATCCGAGTCCGACAATTCCGACAAGAGTACCAATGCCTAATAAAATGTTGCCGAAATTATTTACCCCCTTTGCTTTTGGCATTTCTCTCTGTGAGGGGTCAAAATTTTCATTAGCACTAAACGCAAACTGTGCAAAAGTCTTGCGACCAAACGGAGTATTCGGTTTTTCTTCAGGCGGATTTAAAAATCCCTCAAATTCTTTTGTGTATTTTGAAAGCATTGAACGGATTATTTGCATTTTGCCTGAAAATGACTGCGTTTCAACTGCAATCAAATTTTCCTGCAAATTTTTCTGAATATTTGCTTCTTTGCGTTTTACCCAAATATCTTTGTAACCGTCAAAAAATGTTTTGCCCATAAATGCCATTGCAGACAGAGTCAATACCCCTGCCCCCGCTATAAATGTTTTGCTGTTCGGACTTTGTACCATCTGATAGATAACCTGCGAAGTTTCTTTACTCAAATTTACATTTCTTGTAACCGCAGGAAGCCATTTTTCTTTGGCAAGATTTTTTGACGCTTTTGCACTGTATCTGACAAAACCCGTAAGACCTGCGATTGCACCCATTACTCCCAATGCAACCGTACTTAAAGGCAAAAGTTTTTTATCAACAATCTGATTATCTTTATATAATTGCGCAGGCATTGAAGTATCATCAGAAATTATAAAAGTATCTTTCAGATTTGACAATGAAACTTCATTATCTTTGACAAAACTATTGACTACAACCCCCTCTCTTGTTGAATTGATGTTGCGTTTTTGGGATTGAGTCATGTTTCTGTGCTGAATCAGTTGTTCGTTTGCAAAAGGATTAATGTTCATGTGCTATCCTTTCTTCTTCACGCTTAAATTTGCGTGAAAGACTATGCAAAAATGTCTTGAGATTAAACGCTTTTTGAGTTTCGTCAATTTTCTTTTCTTCATCATCTGTTTCATCCGCACCAAAAACAAAGAAAACAGATTTGAGTTTTTTCTTTATACTACCCATAAGATTTGATAATGATTTTGAAACGGCTGCTTTCATTTCCCCGTAAACTGCCGCCAATTTATCCGCAATATCAATAAATTTTTGTGCGAAATTAGCCATAGCATTTGGTATCTGTGCCATTATATTAACTATTCTTGCAACAACCTGTGTAAGAACAAAATTCACAGGAGCAGAAATTATTGCAGGCATTGTTTTTGAAATATTTGAGGCAAATTCTAAAATTCTCTGATGAACATTTTCAAGATTTTTATTAAATTGCACTATAGATTGAATAAAACTTTGCTGATTTGCTTCGGCTCTTTGCCTTGCCGCTTTTTGTGCTCTTAGCATGGCACCTATTGCTGCGCATTGGTTATAAGTCATTTCCCCGACATTACGAGGGATATCTCTTTTGGTTGTAGAATTTCCGCCTGCCATACCGCTGCATATAGGGCATGCGCCTGCAGGAAGTCCATGCGGACAACTGCCGAGTTTCGGATTATGAATATGCGGTGCTCCTACTGACATTAAAAAATCCTCTCTGAATTTAAAGAGGACACATCATAAGACTTTCATATTATTTTCCCAAACTGTGCGTGAAAAAATAATTATCCCTTGAGTGTTCCGACTTTTACGGCTGCGCCAGCAGTTGAAGATGTTCACTCCATTTCCTCTTTGTTTCATGATAGTAAAATAAGGACAAAATCATGTCAAATATAAAGGCACATATTGTTACAAAAAATTATCAGTAATTAAATGGTGAAACTCTGTGCCATTTTCTGAAAAACGGAAATGCGTTATAAAAAATATCTGTCGTAGGAGATTTTAATTTCTTGATTATTGTAACAATCGGTTCTCCTGCTTTTTTATTCCATATTACTGTTGAAGCAGAACTCGGACTATAAAACACATCATCGGATAATTTGAGTTTCTTGAGCCCTTTTTCATTTCTGATAAAAGGCTTGAGCAAATTTTTAAATAGTTCAAACTCTTTTAAAGATATATAACGTGGTACATTTGGATCAAAGTCATTCAGTTCAAGTTTACGCTCTAATTTTTCAAGTGCGGGGGTTAAAACATATTTTCTTTTTCCTGCCATCTCAATATATCCGCAATCCTGACCATGGTACAAAACCTGCTTTGCATACTTTTTAAATGTCATTCCCGGAGTTAAATTGTTGAGACCTGTTCTGATTTTTGAAATAAACATACATGTGTATAAAACGCAAAAAAAATTTTTTTTGCTAATATTTTACAAAAAAATTCAAAATTGTTCATGCTATAATTGAGCAAAAGAGAGTAAATGGAGTACAAAACATGAAACAAAGTTATTATCCGCAGGAAATTGAAAAAAAATGGAAAAAATATTGGGAAGATAATAAAGTTTTTAAAACAGAAAACGATAACGGAAAGCCTAAATATTACGCATTGTCGATGTTTCCATACCCGTCAGGGAAACTTCACATGGGACATGTCAGAAACTACACAATTACAGACGTTATAGCAAGATTTAAAAAAGCAAACGGGTTTAATGTTTTGCACCCGATAGGCTGGGACAGTTTTGGACTTCCGGCTGAAAACGCTGCTATGAAACATAATGCAGACCCTGAAAAATGGACTGATGAAAATATTGCGTATATGACCGAACAATTGAAAATGCTTGGTTTATCTTACGATTGGGACAGAGAAGTAACAACCTGCAAACCTGATTATTATAAGTGGACACAATGGATTTTCTTGCAATTATACAAAAAAGGACTTGTTTATAAAAAAGAAGCCGCAGTAAATTGGTGTCCAAGTTGCGGAACAGTACTTGCAAACGAGCAGGTAATTGACGGCAAATGCTGGAGATGCGACAGTGAAGTTGAGAAAAAATATTTATCTCAATGGTTTGTAAAGATTACACAATACGCTGATGAATTATTAAAAGACTTAGACCTTTTAAAAGGCTGGGGCGATAACGTAAAAACAATGCAGGCAAATTGGATAGGAAAATCTCACGGCGCAATTTTCCGTTTCCCTGTTGTTGATGCTCCGTCAGGCGAAAAAATGGAAGTTCCCGTTTATACAACAAGACCTGACACCGTTCATGGTATAACTTACCTTGTTGTTGCTCCGGAATACAAAGATATTGAAAAATTAACCACATCAGAAAATAAAGATGCAGTTGAACAATACAGAGCTAATGCTCGCAAAATGTCTGAAATTGAAAGACTTTCAACAGACAGAACAAAAACAGGTGTTCCACTCGGAACTCATTGTAAAAACCCGTTTACAGGCGAAATTTTCCCGCTCTGGACTGCGGATTATGCTTTGGTAGAATACGGAACGGGAGCAGTTATGGCAGTTCCTACACACGATACAAGGGATTTTGATTTCGCAAAAAAATATAATTTGCCGATGAAGGTGGTTATTCAAAATCCTGAAAATCCTTCAAACTGTGAAAATGAAGCATATACAGAAGAAGGTGTATTGATAAATTCAAATGAATTTAACGGAATGAAAAACACGCAAGCGAAAAAAGCAATTACTCAAAAAGCAGTAGATGAAGGTTTTGGGGAATTTAAAACACAATTCAGGCTTCGTGATTGGCTGATTTCCCGTCAAAGATACTGGGGCGCACCAATTCCTGTTGTTTATTGTGATAAATGCGGTATCCAGCCTGTACCGGAAGATCAACTTCCTGTATTATTACCAAAAGATGTTGATTTTTCTGTTGTTGGCAAATCACCAATTACGACTTCACCAACATTTAAAGATGCTGTTTGTCCTGTTTGCGGCGGGCATGCAACAAGAGAAATGGATACAATGGATACATTTATTTGTTCAAGTTGGTATTATCTCCGCTATGCAGATGCAAAAAATGACAAAGAATGTTTTAACAAAGATATAGTAAATCATTGGTTACCTGTTGACCAATATGTCGGTGGTATTGAACACGCAATTTTACACCTTTTGTATTCAAGATTTTTCACAAAAGCATTAAGGGATTGCGGACTTTTAGATTTTGATGAGCCGTTTAAAAACCTGTTAACTCAGGGTATGGTCTTAAAAGACGGTTCGAAAATGTCAAAATCTAAAGGCAATACGGTTGACCCTGATGAGATATTTGAAAACTACGGAGCAGATACCGCAAGATTATTTATCCTGTCAGATTCTCCACCCGCAAGAGATTTTGACTGGTCAGATGCAGGCGTTGAAGGCTGCTATAAATTCTTAAACAGAGTTTGGCGACTTGTAGCATCAAATGCTGAAAATATTAATCTGAATTATTTATTAGGCTCAAATCTTGCAAAAGATAATGACGATTTGGTAAGAACAGTACACATGTCAATTAAAGGCATTACAAACGATATTACAAACGAATTTCAGTTTAATACCGTTATTTCAAAATATCGTGAACTTGTTAATGCTATTTATGATTGGCAGGGCAAAAAACCTCAGCTTAATGACGAGGATAAAAATGTTTTGAGTTTTGCAATTGTTTCAATGCTCAAACTTATGTCACCTGTTGCAGTTTATTTAACCGAAGAAGCATGGCACGAATTGGGCGGTGAAGGTTCAATCCACGATCAGCATTGGTGTAAGTGGGACGAAAATCTTGCCAAATCAAGTTCTATAACAATGGTTGTTCAGATTAACGGTAAAGTTAAAGACAAAATTGAAGTTGATGCGGAAATTTCCAAAGAAGAAATGGAAAAACAGGCACAAAATAGCGATAAAATAAAAGAACTGACCGCAGGAAAAACAATAATTAAAACTATTGTCGTTCCGGGGAAATTAGTTAATATTGTTGTAAAATAATATATTCTTCCGCCATTGTGAAAGTTAGGTGAAAAAGTTATTTTAATACATTCCTCCCCTTTGTAGGGGAGATTAGGTGGGGTTTGAGTTAATATGTAAGTTGGGCTTTCAGCCCAACAAATAAAATGTTGGGGTAGAAACCCCAACTTACTTATTGTGAATTGTCGTTATCGGTGCTAACGCATATTTAACAATCGTTAAATCCGTAAAGGTCAATTCACGTTTCACAATTCACGTTTCACTGATTTAAAACCTGCCATCGCATTGGGTTGCACAGAATTTGCATCTGCCTGAATTGTCAAGGTTATACTCCAAAAGTTGGTAACCGTTGCGGACAATTACACCCTTGCCACAATTTTTGCAGTAGGTCGTTGAAGTTTGAATATTGGTAATATTACCGGTATATACATAATTAAGTCCAACTTCTTTTGCGATTTTGTATGCTTTTATAAGTGTTGAAAATTCAGTTGCTTTACGGTTCTCAAATTTATAACGGGGGAAAAATGCGCTGAAATGCAAAGGAACATCTGCTCCGACATTATTCAAAATCCACTCACATTCGGCTCTCAATTCTTCTTCACTGTCATTTTCGCCCTCAATGAGCATTGTTGTAAGTTCTACATGGCAATTTGTTTGGTTGCAGACATATTTAATCGTATCAAGCACAGGCTCTAACTTTGCAAGACAATTTTTGGCATAAAATTTTTCGCTGAAACCTTTTAAATCAATATTTGCACCATCCATTAAGGCAAAAAACTCTTTTGCAGGTTCAGGATTAATATAACCTGAAGTTACCGCAACAGTTTTTATACCAAACTGACGGCATAATTTTGCACAGTCAAGCGCATACTCAAAAAATATTATCGGGTCATTATAGGTAAAAGCAACACTTTTACAGTTGTGTTTCAACGCAAGAGCGACAATATCCTGCGGAGAATTGTAATTCAAACTTTTCGGATCAGATTTATTTTTCGTAGTTTGCCAATTTTGACAAAACTGACAACCCATATTGCATCCCAAAGTACCAAAAGATAATACACCCGTTGTGGGATAAAACTGATAAAGAGGCTTTTTCTCAATCGGGTCAATCGCCAAACCCGTATTATAACCGTAAGTATCAAGAATAATTTGTCCGTTAAAATTTTTACGCACATGGCAAAAACCCCTCTGATTATCGCTTAAAATGCAATTACGGGGACAAATTGTGCATTGAATTTTACTGTTTGTTAAGATATTTTGATATTTCATAAATTGTATTATAATACTGTTATGAGAAAAATAAAAGAAGCAACAGTTGCCAACACTTTTTATACAGGCAGCGCAGAGGATTTAATTTTACAGATACAGAATTTTAAAGAAACAAGCAAAAACTTGTATAAGTATGCTACAAGAGCGGTAATTGTACCGCACGCAGGGCTTGTTTACTCGGGAAGGCTTGCCTATGAGGGTATAAGCCAACTTGATAAAGGGATAAAAAACCTTTTTATCTTTGCTCCATCTCACAGAGTCGGTTTTAACGGAATAGCAATTTCAAGTTATGATGCTTGGGAAACACCTATTGGCACTTCTGATGTAAATCAGGAAATTTGTAAAGAATTGCATGACAAATTCGGGGCAAACCTCAATGATGATGCAATGGCTGCAGAACACTCCATTGAAGTCGAATTACCGATTATTCAATCGGTTTTTGACAATGTCAAAATCGTTCCTGTTTTAATCGGCAAGGAAAATCCTGAAATTATCAGAAATATTATTGAAACATATTATCCTGATAAGGAAAACGGGTTTATAATTTCGTCTGATTTAAGTCATTATTTGAATGATGAAAAAGCGAAAGCCGCTGATAAAGTTACTGCAAATATGATTGAAACCGGTAATATCGGAAACTTTAGATATGAACAGGCTTGTGGTGCTGTTGGGATTGCAGGACTTGTAACATTTGCAAATACCCATAAATTTTCAATGATAAGAATTGATTTGGCAAATTCTTCGGAAGTTTCGGAAGATAAGTCAAAAGTAGTCGGTTACGGAACTTGGTTTTTGTATGAAGGTGACAAAAACGAATTTATCGCAAAATATCATCCGGCATTTGTAATTGATATTTGCAAAATCATTATTCAATCGGAATTTGACCAAAAGCCGATGTCAATAATTTATCCGCAGGTATTTGATCAGCCGGGTGCATGTTTTGTTACTATTGAGAAAAACGGTCATTTGAGAGGTTGCATCGGTTCAATTGTTGCACACAGACCACTTATTACAGATTTGGTTGAACATGCAAAAGATGCAGCATTCAAAGATACAAGATTTAGCGCAGTCAGAGAAGAAGAATTGCCTGAACTTAAGTTTGCGGTATCAATTTTGACAGAACCGAGAAAAATAGTCTTTGATAATGAAGAACAATTAATGGAAAAAATTGTTCCGAATGAAGACGGTATAATTATTCGTGACGGCGATTTTCAGGCAGTATATCTGCCGTCAGTTTGGGCAGAATTACCTGACAAAACAGAATTTATGAAATCTTTGAAAAAGAAAGCAGGAATGGACGAAAATCATTTCTCCGAAACTTTTGAAGCATTCAAATTCCATACGATTTATATTAAAGAAAGATAATTTTATTTTGTAATTATGGACAAATGGCTAAAACTGCCTGATTTTATCAGGTTTTTAATAATAGGTTGTATTAATGCAGGAATTTCGTATTTAATTTATGCAATATGCGTACTTATTTTCGGTACCGGACAATATCAGTTGTGTGTCGCTTTGCAATGGATTTTGTCATCTGTTACCTCTTATTTGAACCAAAAATTCTTTGTGTTCTGTACAAAAGGGAATTATGTCAAAGAATATCTCAAATGCTGTTCAACTTGGGCAGTGAGTTATGTTTTGAATGTCATAATTTTGGAAATTATGGTCAGATTTTTAATCAAAAATGTATTTATTGCGCAATTTATCAGTTTGTTTTTGGTTTCAATTGCAACTTATGTATTGTTCAAATTCTTCGCTTTCAAAAAAGCGGATTAAATTTTGAATGACTTAATTGTAACAAGTTTGTACTTTTTACCTTCTTTTAGAGTGTCAAAATCAAATCTTTGTGACATATTTTCGATATCTTTATTTCTTATAATTGTTTTGATTTCAGGGTTTAAAAGAATTTTTTCATCATCAGAAATCGTTTCCTCATCTGTATCAACAGTCACATAATTGACCTTATCACCGTAATAATAAAGCACGGAATATTTGCGGCCGCCATTTATTACTGCAACTTTAGAATTATTATCCTTACAATATTTTGCAAATTCCATCAAATCATTTTGCCCGAAAGAATAATCCATATTATAAAATAACTTTGTTCCAAATGCTGATAGTACAAGAATTAACAGAGCATAAGAAATAAACACTCCTTTAAATTTTTCTTTTTTTGCAAGTAATATGCTTGAGATTCCAAATAAACCTGTAACCGCTACGCAGAACCATTGTATTATTTTCACATCAGCATATATTTTTTCGGGTAAGAATAATCCCATAAAACACCCGACAACTGATGCGAGAACAAATATTCCGCCCAAAATATAAACGGTTAAATTAATCTCTTTTTGGTACTTGGCATTGAATATGTAATCTTCCCACGCATAAGCAATAATAAATGATGTAAAGAAATAAACAGGCAAAATGTATGTTATGAGTTTTGTACTTGATGATGAAAAAAATAACATCGTAAATAAAAAACCTATAACATTAAAACAAAGAAACTTATACACAATGTCATTGCGAGGGCAAAAGCCCGAAGTAATCCAGCCTTTTATTTTTGCAATCCCGACTGCAAGTGCAGAAAGGACATAAGGGAACATTCCCCATAAAATTGTAAGAAAATAAAAATAGAACGGTTGTTTTCTGTGAATTTCGCTTGAAGAAAAGAACCTGTTTATATGATGTTTCATTATATATTCGTTAAAAAACAACGGATCATGAATGTTAAACATTGCAATATGCCAAGGCAGAACAATTAATAAAAATAATAAAATTCCAACAATAAAATATTGTGGTTTGAAGATTTTTTTGAATGACTTATTAAAAATAGTGACAAAAAACATTGTTCCAAACGGTACGACAAATCCTGGAATCCCTTTTGCCATAACGGCTAAACCTGAAAAAATATAGAAAAGCCACCAAAAATATTTTACATTTTTTTCTTTTACAAATTGAGTCAAGAACCCAAACATTACAGAAAAACCAATACATGTTGTCACAACAATATCAAGAATGGCAAATTTTGCAAGCATAACAAATTCCATTGTCGTTGCAAGAATAACGGCACTAATCAAACCATATCTGCGTGAAACAACTTTTCTACCGACAAAATACATCAAAAAAGTACACAGACTGCCATATAACGCAACAGGAAATCTTGCACTAAATTCACTCACATGCCCGAAAAGTGCGAACGACAAACATTCACCCCAAAAATAAAGAGGTGGTTTTTCAAAGAAATATTCGCCATTCAAATACAAAGTCATAAAATCTTTTGTATTAAACATATCTCTTGCCATTGAAACATATCGGGTTTCATCAACATCCATCAGCGCATAATTGCCGATATTAAAGAAAAATACAAAATAACAAAATATTATAAGCCCCAAAATCGTAAAAATTTCAGAGTGTTTTTTTACAAAATCCATCACTTTTTCCATAAAATATCCCATTCTTAAATAAGTTCAATATCTTTAATATAACGAGGTCTTGCTTTAACTTCCTTATAAAGTTGTCCGACATATTCACCTATTATGCCCAAACAAAACAACTGAATACCGCCAAAAACACTTAATAACACAACAATTGTTGCCCAACCGCTTGGGGAGTTATGCCAAAAAATCTTTTCTATAACTGTTTCAAGCCCGACACAAAATCCGATTAATGCCATGAAAAATCCTAAAACAGCCACCATTCTTAACGGAACAATGCTGTAAGATGTAATCCCGTTTAGCGCCAAAGCCATAAGTGAAGCATAGTTAAATTTTGATTCCCCTGCCATTCTTGGTTTTACATCAAAATAAACAGATGTGGATTTTAAGCCGACTTCATGGAAAAATCCTCTCAAAAACAACAATTTTTCAGGATACATTTCAAGAATATCAAGCGCGCGTTTGCTTATCAGCCTGTAATCCGAATGATTTGGGGGTATGTGTGCCCCGAGTAAATTCATTGTTTTATAAAACGCAAGCGCAGTATATTTTTTCAAAAACGAATCTGTTTTTCTGTTGTTTCGTATCCCCAAAACAACATCAAAACCTTTTTGATATTCGTCAATAAATTTTTCTATCGCCCATTCATCCTGCTGCAAGTCCGCATCAATAGACACCACACAATCACAGCCTATATTTCTTGCACCTTCCAACCCTGCAAGAATTGCCTTTTGGTTGCCGTAATTCCTTAAAAATTTCAAACCTTTTACAAGTTTATTTTCCCCGTGCAATTTTTCAATTATACTCCAGGTTGAATCCTTTGAACCGTCATCTATCAGATACAAATAACTGTCCTCACGAACTTTGCCCTTTGATATTAAATCATTTATAACCAAAAATAATTTATTGACAGTATTTTCTATACAAAGTTCCTCGTTATAACACGGAATAATAATTGCTAATTGCGGTTTTTCCATAATTCCTCGCTTTTTTAATCAATTTTTTTTGGAACATGTCATTGCGAGAAAAATTTTGTCATTCCGTACTTGATACGGAATCTGAAAATTTTTCGTAGCAATCTCATCATTGCCACTGTGTCCTACATAGAATAACGAGATTACTACGCTCGCTTCGCTCGCTCGTAATGACAAGTTATTTTGTCATATTTATACTTTACTGACCATATTTATATTATAATACTAACAGGATAAAGGCAATAAAAATGACTAAAAAATTTATATTAAACGCGGACGATTTTGGAATGTCACAGGCTTTTAATCAAGCCGTATTAAAAGGTTATCAGCAGGGTATTTTGACTTCAGCAAGTATTTGTTCTAACGGAGAAGCATTTGAAAGTGCCGTTGGTGAAATTATTCCCCAATGTCCAAATTTATCTGTCGGAGTTCACCTTAATATAATTGAAGGAAAATCTCTGACTGATGCGCGCATGCTGACTGATGAATACGGAAATTTTAATAACGGTTACGGCGCACTAATTTTGAAATCATTCAATCAGGAATTTTTAAAACAGGTTGAACAAGAATTTAGGGCGCAGATAAAAATGGCAATTTCAAGAACAAAAATTGACCATATAGATTCTCATGTTCACACACATGCAATCCCGAATATTTTTAAAATTGTTGTAAAACTTGCCAAAGAATACAATATTCCTTATGTCAGAACACAGTTTGAGCATTTTTATATGATACCGTCAATAAAAAAACACCTGACACTTGCATATCCGATTAATTTAATAAAAATAATACTTTTAAACACATTTACAATGATAAATAAACCATTATTGGAAGAAAATAACCTTAAAACAAATGATTATTTAATCGGAGTTGGTTATACAGGTATGATGAGTGACAGAACTATTGCATACGGTCTGAAATCTTTAATGAAAAAAGACTGTCTTGCAGAAGCACTTATTCACCCATGCGATTATGATGACGGTAAAACAGATCATCATACAACCGAATTTGAACTTACTCAAAACGAAGATTTGCGTGCATTTATAAAAGAAATCGGCTTTGAATTATCAAACCATACAGATGCCATTTTGTAATCTTGTTTAAATATGAGTTTTGCTATAAAATACCCCTATGAACCTTAAAGACCAAAATCTTTATTGCATAGGCGGTGTAGTGCGAGATGAAATTCTTGGGCTGCCAAGTTTTGATATTGACCTGACTTATAACGGTGATGCGATTAAGTTTGCAAAAAATTTGCCAAACGCAGAAATTTTGCAGATTAATGAGCCGTTTGGCACGGTAAGAATTAAACTTGGCGGAAAAGAAATTGATATTGCATCAACAAGAAGTGAATCTTACCCTCAAAAGGGACATTTGCCGGTGGTGAATAAAATCGGATGCTCTTTAAAAGAAGATGTTATGCGCAGAGATTTTACAATTAATGCCATGGCAAAATCTACACTTACAGGCGAAATAATTGATTATACGGGCGGATTAAATGATATTAAAACAAAAACTTTGAGAGTTTTGCACAACAACAGTTTTATTGACGATCCGACAAGAATTTTGCGTATGTTAAAATTTGCCGTTCGTTTCGGATTTGAGCCTGACGAACATACGCAAAAACTGCAAAACGAATATTTGTCAAATATAAATTACGATATGAGTTACAAACGCTTAAAAAAAGAACTTATGGAAACTTTTAACCTGAATATATATGAAGCGTTTAAAAGATTTGTAAATCAGGGAATTTATAAACTTATATCTCCGTTAGAATTTGAACTGCCAAAATATGATTTTTCACCGCTTATTGAGCAATTTTTACCTGATAATATATGGATTATATATGTCGGACTTTTGCCTGATATTTCAAATCTGCCCCTGACAAAAGAAGAAAAACAAATTGTTGATGAGTTCAGAAAACTGAAAAAGTTATGTCCTCCCCTTGAGGGAGGCCCGAAATCTTTGATTTCGAGGTGGGGTAACAACTTTGAAATATACAAAACATTCAAAAATATTCCGCCTGAATCAGTCATAATGTACTCAATAATTAACCCCAAAATTGTTGAAAAATACTTATACAACCTTAAAGACATTGAAATTTTAATCAACGGTAATGACCTGAAAAATCTTGGTATTGAACCATCTGCAAAATATCAGAAATGTTTTGATTATATTTTGGAGAAAAAAATTTCCAATCCAAAATTGTCAAAAGATGATGAAATTAAACTTGCCAAAGAATTTTTTAACTTATAAGGTATTAAAAATTCTGTCGCCTGCATCTCCCATACCCGGAACGATATAGCCTTTTTCATTCAAATGGTCATCAACTGCTGCAGTGATAATTTCAATATCAGGATAATGACTTTGGATATTTTCAATTCCGACAGGTGCCGCAATTATACAAAGACATTTTATATGATCAACAGGAATACCTTTATTTGCGTACAATTCAATTGCACCAAGCAAAGAATTCCCCGTTGCAAGCATCGGATCTGTGATATAAACATAAAATTTGTCAGGGTTAGGTGCTTCCATAGGAACTTTATTATAATACCAAACAGGTTTTAGAGTTTGTTCATCACGATACATTCCCAAATGTCTGATTGTTGCCTGAGGAAGAATATCTATCGCTTCATCCGTGAAAATCAACCCTGCTCTCAAAATCGGGGAAATAATAATTTCAATATCATTATCAATAGTTTTTGAGGTAAAAGTTGTTAATGGGGTGGTAATTTCCGTATCTACAAGCGGAAGATTTTTTGCAGCCTCATACAAAAGGCATCTTGTAATTTTTCTTGCAGCAATTCTCATTCCTTGTGCATCAGTATTTTTATCCCTCATTGTGCATAAATTTAGCGATATAACGGGATTATTGATTACCCTCACTTTGTTCAGGTTGATTTTGCAATTCTGTAGTGTCATTCTTTACTTCCCTTTTTTGAAAATCTTCTATTTTTTTTCTGAACTTTTGTTCTTCACGAATCATTTGGTCAAGTTGTTTATTCAATTTTTCTACACTTTGATTCATTTCTGCAGGAGTAACTTCATTATGGCGGGGAATTTTAATTTTAGGAACACTTGAGACCTCTTTTCCTGCATGCCCAAGATTAACAAAAATTTCATCAATATTTTTGAACATCTTTTTGAATAAACTAATAACTTTACCCAAACGGGTAGAATCTTTTGAAGCAATGATATACTCTGAATTTTCATCTTCAGGAGGATAAATTTCAAGTGCCTTTGATCCACCCAAACCTGAGCCCTCAACCGTTGCTATTGCACCTGTCGGCAGGGTCAAATCCTTTTGAGTAATAATAAATTTTACATAAATATCTGAATAAACATCAGATGATACAAGTTGAATTTTTGTCACATGCCCGATTTGTGTACCCAAAAACTTGACAGGCGAACCGACTATCAAACCATCTACATCATTCATAAATATCTGATAACTTTTATACTGAAGTTGTGATTTATAATGATGATATCTGATGCCAAAAACGCACAACGCAATAATTATAAGCCAAATGGCAAACTCAACCCATGCATAAATTCTAAAAGTATCAGGTTTTCTCATACTTTATATTATACACAAAATAATTTTTTAGGTTATTATGTAAAAATGTTTGACCTTTTAAAATCTATATTTTATGAAATATCATCATACTTTGTGCCTGAAAAGCAGATTTACGAAATTACAGGGGAATGTAAAAAATGCGGAAAATGTTGTAACTATATGTATAGCATAGACACTTATACCGAAAAAGAATTTAAAATTATGCAGACAATTTTTCCAAAATACAAAAGATTTTACATAAAGGGTAGAGATGAAGACGGCAATTTGATTTTTGCCTGCAAACTTGTAACACCGGAAGGACTATGCTCAGACTACAAAAACCGTTTGCGAATGTGTAAAAAATACCCTGCAAGATTTGTCGCATACAGAGCGCAACTTCACGAAGGCTGCGGATATAAGGTCAATTTTAAAGAATTTAAAGACTATCTGGACTGATTTTAAACAGGTCACAAAGTTCTGCTATCATATAAAACGAACCGCAAATAATATTCAAATGTCCGTCATTAAAATCAAACTGCGTATCTTTAGTCAATTCTTTGCACTCGACAGGACAAACCGCTTTTAATTCCTCAAAAGTGGCAGAATTTTGATGACTGAAATGATAAAAATAAACCTCTTGTTCTTCTCTGACACCAAAAGATGAGGCAGGAGTGAGGGTTAAAATTTTCACCATCTTTTCATACTCTTTATTTCTTAAACAGCCGAAAATAAATCTGCGCTTTGTGTTCGGGTAATACATATCAAGACTTTGCACCAAACTTTTTATTCCGTTCGGGTTATGTGCTCCGTCAATGATTAAATTTTTATTCGCAATATATTCAAATCTGCATGGATGTTTAACATTTTGCAAACCTTTTTGAATAGTATCTTGACTGATTTTTGGAAAACATCTATCAATAACCGCAAGGGCAAGTGCCAAATTTTCTTGCTGATACGAACCTTTTAAGGATAAAATTTCATAATTTTGACTACTAACATACGGATTCAAAATTTCTAATTCTGCTCCGACTTCCATTGACTTATCATAAAACACCTCTTTGCCTTCCATAACTATACACGGACAATTTGGTTTGATAATTCCTGCTTTTTCAAATGCAATTTCATCTAAAGTTTTGCCAAGACGCTCTGTGTGGTCATAATCAATGTGAGTTATAACAGAACACAAATTCTTTTTTATTATATTTGTTGCATCAAACCGGCCGCCAAGACCTGTTTCAAGCACAACAACTTCAACATTGTTATCTGCAAAATACTTAAACATAACAGATGTTAAAATTTCAAATTCCGTCAAGTTGATATTATTTTTATTCGCAAGTTCTGATATTTCAAAAACATATTGTGCAAAATTAGAATCTGATATATTTTTACCATTAATTTTTATTCTTTCCGTATATTTAAAAATATGCGGACTTGAATAAACTCCGACTTTCATCCCCGCTTCATTTAAAATTGAGCCAATAATAGCACAAACAGAGCCTTTCCCGTTTGTTCCCGCAACATGAATACAGTTTAACTTATCCTGCGGGTTACCCAAAAGTTCCATTATTTTTTCCATACGCTCTAACCCCAAAGAAATTTTAAATGTCTTTGGTGAAGTCAAAAGTTTTACAGCATCATTGTAAATATGTTGTTGGGCAGGTATGCCCAACCTACTTTTATTCATAATTTATATCCTTTATATTACTAAAATCACACCAATTTTCGTCATAAAAACCATTTTTTACAAACCTATGAAAAGAAGAATATTTCCAGTCTTTAATCCTTTTGACATATCCATGTTTTACAGGGTTGTAATGAATATAATCAATATGATTATTTAATTCTTCTTGTGAAGTTATTATTGTATGTTCATAATATCTTCGTTGAAAAATCCCTTTTTCTCGTTTATTTTTATAACCTTCTTGTAAGTTGTAGTTGTAGGTTGGGCATACTTACCCAAAACAAAGACTATATGCCTTTTCTTTTATAAAAATCTTCAATAAATCCTGTGTTAAAGTTACCGCTTATAAACACTTCATCTTCAATAATTGCCTGATGGAACGGAATTGTTGTTTCAACACCTGTTACAACATATTCTTTCAATGCACGGTACATTCTTCTGCGTGCTTCATTTCTATCCCTGCCCCAGCATATTAATTTTCCTATCATAGAATCATAATAAGGCGGAATAGCATAATCCTGATAAACGTGAGAATCAACTCTTATCCCGAATCCGCCCGGAGCCAAGTAACCTGAAATTACACCCGGATTTGGCATAAAATCTTTTCTTGGATCTTCAGCATTGATACGACATTCGATAGCGTGGCCTTTGAGTTGAATATCGTCCTGAGTGTAATGAAGTTTTTCGCCTGATGCAACATAGATTTGCTCTTTTACGATATCAACATTAGAAATCATTTCGGTAACACAATGTTCAACCTGAACTCTTGTATTCATTTCCATAAAGTACCATTTGCCGTCATGATCAAGCAAAAATTCACATGTTCCTGCCCCTTCATAGTTTATAGCCTTAGCCGCACGAACAGCCGCCGCACCCATCTGCGCTCTTGTTTCCTCATCAATAGCCGGAGATGGGGCTTCTTCCAGCAATTTTTGATGTCGTCTTTGGATAGAACAATCTCTTTCTCCCAAATGAACAACATTACCAAAACTGTCACCTAAAATCTGTACCTCAATATGTCTTGGGTTTTCAAGGTATTTTTCGGCATAAACATCAGGGTTGCCAAAGAAATTTTTCGCTTCAGACTGACAAAGTTCCATATTGATTTCAACTTCTTCATCGCTTCTGCAAATTCTCATACCCTTACCACCGCCGCCTGCGGTTGCTTTAAGGATAATCGGATAACCTACACGATTAGCAAACTCTTGCACTTCTTCAACAGTTTTAACAATCCCCGTTCCGGGAGTAACAGGAACATCATTTTCTATCATAGTTTTACGGGCAGTCGCTTTATCGCCCATTTTGCGCATTGCTTCACTACTCGGGCCGATAAATTTTATTCCCTGTTTTTCACAAATTTCGGCAAAATCGGCACGCTCCGACATAAATCCATACCCTGGGTGAATAGCATCCGCACCTGATACCATTGCAGCAGACATAATTGACGGTATATTCAAATAACTGTCAGCACTTTTTGCCGGCCCAACGCAAAATGCCTCTGTTGCCAATCTTACATGCAAAGAATTTGCATCTGCCTGAGAGTATATTGCAACAGTCGGAATCCCGATTTCTCTGCACGCTCTTATTATTCTGACTGCTATTTCGCCTCTGTTTGCGATTAAAACTTTTCTAAACATTTTTGTTCCTCTTTGTTATTTATAATGGCGGGGCAGGTACCCCGCCCTATTATTCTATTCTTTTGTGAATTGTGAGTTGACCTTTACAAATTCAATTATTGTAAAATGTGCGATAGCAACGATAACAACTATTCACGACTCACATATCACAATTCACAAATAGCATGATAAGAACTTAATGCCTTACTGCCTTTATTCCACATACATCAGAACCTGACCGAATTCAACAGGTTGTCCGTCTTCAACGCAAACTTCAACAACCTTACCGGCAACTTCTGATTTAATTTCGTTCATCATTTTCATTGCTTCAATAATACAAACAACATCGCCCTGCTTTACACTTCCCCCGACAGAAACAAACGGTGCGCTGTCTGGTGACGGAGCCATATAAAATGTTCCAACCATTGGTGATGTAATCGGTGTTCCCGATTTCTTTTCTTCTTTTGCTTCTGACGGTGCTTCAATCGGAGCAGATGCAGGTGCGCTGACCGGTTGAACGGCAGGTGTGCTGATTGCAACTGCAGGTGCTGAAGAAACTATTACATCTTTTCTGATTGTAATAGCCTGTTCGCCGTCTTCTAAAGAAATTTCGGACAAATCCTGTTCTTTAATTATTTTTGCAAGTTTTTCTATATAATCTGTTTCAAATTTCATTTTTATCCCTCTTTATTATTTATAATGGCGGGGCAGGTACCCCGCCCCATTATTCTATTTTCGTGAATAGTGAATTGTGAATTGACCTTTACAGATTCAATAAATGTAAAATGTGCGATAGCAACGATAACGACTATTCACGATTCACATCTCACAATTCATTTAGTTTTAGTTTACACTCTATCCAAATATTCGTTAGTTCTTGTATCAACTCTGATGATATCACCGTTTGCAACAAAGAACGGAACATTCACTACTGCGCCTGTTTCCAAAGTTGCAGGTTTTGTACCACCCTGAGAAGTGTTACCTTTTTCTGATGGTGGAGTATCAACAACTTCAAGTTCAACATGAGGCGGAATGTCAACACCGATAACTTTACCTTCATGTAATAAAATCATTACATTCATGTTTTCTTTAAGGTATTTTTTACCATCACCTACCTGAACTTCTGATACATGCAACTGATCATAAGTTTCGTTATCCATCATTACATAATCAGAACCTTCTTTATATAAGTACTGCATTTCGCGTCTGTCTAATGTTGCTTTTGCAACTTTTTCACCCGCTCTGAAAGTTTTTTCAACAACTTGACCTGTCATTACATTTTTCAATTTTGAACGAACAAATGCAGAACCTTTACCCGGTTTAACATGCAAAAATTCAACAACTGACCATAAGCCGTTATCGAGTTCTATTGTCAAACCTGTCTTAAAATCGTTTACTGAAATCATATTTTTCCCCTTTTTTAAAAGTAAAATCTTTCTTTGTGAATAAATATTATCATAAAGTTAGTATTTTTTCAAAAATTTAGGTTAAGTTGTTACATATCCAACCCTAAATCGAGTGCAGGTGCTTTTGCGACAATAGCACTTGAAGATATAATATCAACTCCGCACTGTGCAATAGAACGAACCGTATTCAAATTCACATTCCCGCTTGCTTCGACAATCGCCCTGTGGTCAATGAGTTTTACTGCCTCTTTCATAGTTTCCAAATCCATATTATCAAGCATAATAATATCGACTCCCAACGGTAACGCTTCTTTCACCTGCTCTATTGTGTCACATTCGAGTTCTATTTTGTGAGCATGAGATAAGTTTGCCTTAACAGTTTTGACTGCATTTGTAACTCCGCCTGCTACCTGAATATGATTATCTTTAATCATTGCACAATCAGAGAGATTAAATCTGTGCAACGCACCGCCGCCGCATTTGACCGAATACTTTTCAAATGCTCTGAAATTCGGTGTGGTTTTTCTTGTATCAACAATTTTGCATGGCAATTCACCTATTGCATCTTGGTATTTTCTTGTTTCTGTTGCAATACCGCTCATTCTTTGAATATAGTTTAGCGAAACTCTTTCGCCAAGCAAAATATATTTTGCAGGACCTTTAATTTGTGCAAGAACATCGCCTTTGTGAATTTTATCTCCATCTTTGAATAAAAGTTTTACTTCAATCTTATCGGATAAAACCTTAAAAACCGTTTTAAATACTTCAAGACCGCAAACGACACCCTCAACTCTTGATGTCAGTTTTGCCTCAAAAATTTTATCTTCACCTACAATACTTTCTGTCGTAACATCACCAAAACCAATATCCTCTTGAAGTGCTTTTTTAACATGTTCTTCCACATAAAAACTGCTTAACATAATATTTCCCTCTTTATTTATCTGCTGAATGTATTTTTAGGTAACTATATAGAATTTACCACAAAAATATAAAAATTTAGGGATATATATTTAAAGCAAATTTGAATACACAATAAAAACGATTTAGTTGTGACTTAATCGTTTGCGTTTCAGATTTACACACATATATATTTATAATACAATCTGATTAGGGTAGTACCACCAGCCTTTGCCCACACACGTATTTTACTAAGAAATCGGTGGCGAGGAAGGAGGGTAACGCTATGATTGACAAAATAATAATGCTACTCGTAGCATTAACAACGCTCGTAGTAGCATTAAATTTGTTCATGAAATAGGGTACTAAGTGAAGTCCTCGACACCTTTAGCGAGTCTGTCGGGGGCTTCCCCCTATATTCACATTATTTACTATAACCCTTATTTTGTCAAGTGTTGTGGCTGAAATTCGTTAAAACATACGGCTATTCTGTGGTATATAAACTACCTAATACTATATGAGTTACATTTATTTGCTAATTTCACTATGATGTGCGACTGCATCTGTCTGTAAATAATCTGTTCTGTAATGTGCACCTCTTGATTCTTTTCTTTGCAGAGCCGATTTTGCTACGAGTTTTGCCGTAATCAACATATTGCGCAATTCATATTCTTCAATATTGGCACACAATTCAGACTTATTAAACTCATTTTCTATTTGTTCAATATCTTTTAGCGCCTGATTTATAGAATCTGCGTTTCTGAAAATTCCAACATTTTGCCACATAGTTGTTTGTAGTGCGGTCTTGAGGTTTTGAAAATTACCCCCCTTCGAAATCGAAGATTTCGGTTCCCCCTCAAGGGGGGCACATAATTTGTAGGTCGGCGCAACAACGCCAACATTATTTTTCAAATACTCAGCCGTTTTGTATGCACAGACTACACATTCAAGCAAAGAATTGCTTGCAAGACGATTTGCACCATGCAAACCTGTTGAAGCAACCTCCCCGATTGCAAAAAGATTTTTGACTGATGTTTCGCCGTTCAAATCCGTCTTTATTCCGCCCATAAAATAGTGCGCCACAGGTGATACGGGGATTAAATCTTTTTCTATATCAATTCCTGATTGCAAACATTTTTTTGTGATAGTAGGAAATCGTTTCTTCGGATTTTCAAGTTTTGTTGCATCAAGATAAACACAAGACGAATTTGTTTTCTGCATCTGCGTATAATTTGCCCTTGCCACAATATCGCGCGGCGCAAGTTCTTCACGCTTGTCATAATCTTTCATATAATAATAACCGTTTTTATCGCAAAGTTTTGCCCCTTCGCCTCTGACTGCTTCACTAATCAGAAATCTGTTTTGTTGTTCTTTATCGTCAAGTGCCAAAGCGGTCGGATGAAATTGAACAAATTCCATATCTCTTAAAACCGCACCCGCTCTGTACGCAAGTGCAAACCCGTCACCTGTTGCACAAGCAGGATTTGTTGTATATTTATAAATTTGTCCCAATCCGCCTGTTGCAAGTATTACAGCATCCGAATTTATTTGTTCATAATCTCCGTCAAAACAAATTAAACCGTTACAAACATTATTTTCAACAAGTAAATCAACAACTGCAGTATTTTCACGCACTTCAATATTTTTATTTTCTTTTACGGCTTTTACAAGTGCAATTTCCATCTCTCTGCCCGTTGCATCTCCGCCGGAATGTAATATTCTGCGAACACTGTGTGCCGCTTCTTTTGTCAGTTTAAAATTTCCGTTTTCATCTCTGTCAAACTGAACCCCAAAGTCAAGCAAATCTTTTACAACCCTATCTGAATTTTCGCTGATAAATTTGACGGTATTTTCGTCATTTAACCCTGCACCGGCAACAAGGGTGTCTTTTATATGTGATTCTACGCTATCGGCATTATTATCTTTTAAAACCGCAACCATTCCGCCCTGTGCATAATATGAGTTACTTTCGCCAAGAGTCGATTTTGTAATCAGCAAAATTTTTGAACCAAAACAATTTTGTTCCAATTTTAATGCGGTATATAAACCTGAAATTCCGCTCCCTACTATTACTGCTGAATATTTTGACTTTTCCATATTTTATTTATAGTCTTAGTGCCTTACTGCCTTTTTATAACTATACCCCAAACACTTCATTTTATCTATTAAATTTTTATTAAAATAAAAATCCAAAAATAACCTCTTAAAATAATAGTTGACCGTAATGACAAATGTAGGTTGGGGTTACTTATCAAGAGTTTCAATAATATTAAAAAAGGAGTAATTATGATTAATTCACCCATAAAATTAATGTTAGTAGAAGACCACAAACTTATGCGTGTCGGATTAAAATCCCTATTTGAACCTAAAGACGGAATGGAAGTAACATCTGAAGCACAATCAGGCAAAGATGCCATAGAAAAATTCCGTACAACTCATCCTGATGTAACACTTATGGATATCGGTTTGCCGGATATTGACGGAATAGAAGCAACAAAACAAATACTTGAATTAAATACTGATGCAAAAGTAATAATTCTTACCTCTCATTTAAGCGAAAAAGAAGTGATAGATTCACTTGAATCAGGTGCGCGAGCGTATGTAATGAAAGATATTAATACGGATATTTTAAAAATGGTTATCAAAACCATTAAACAAGGAGCAATGTGGATAGACCCGCTTGCAGTTCCAATTTTGCGAGATAAAAACAGCGGACTTATCCCCCAAAGAAAAATGTCGCGTGCGATGTTTCGCAATCAGCACGCAGACCTTACCCAAAGAGAATATGAAGTTTTAAAACTAATCGTTGACGGCAAATCAAATAATGAAATAGCCGAAATTTTGACAATATCATCCCATACTGCAAAAGCACATGTTTGCAATATTATCCAAAAACTCCTTGTTGATGACAGAACTCAAGCCGCAGTTAAAGCGCTAAAGGAAGGACTCGTTTAGACTGCTTGAAATTCATAATGTAATCGTGAACATTACGGGCAATATAACCCTGCAAACTTCTGTCCGCATCTTTTAAGCACTCAAAAGCATAAAACACAGTTTTGTTGTAATCATACCAGCGTTTCATTGAATACTCTTTTAATTTTGCATCAAATTTGTGAGCATCAAAAATGTAGCCTGCTTTTTTGAGTTCTAACAAAATTTTTCCGGCAAATTTGATTCTGTCATCGCCAAAAGATGATTCAATGTTGCCAATCAGCAAATTAACATCCGGCGAAATCTCATACCAGCGTTTTTCCATAATATTAACTCCGTTTCCCTTGGGTAAATATATCCTCTGTATATATTATCCAGCATGTTTTTTGAAATTTAAAGTCTAATTAAAAAGAATTAATATAAAAGTTTACAAATAAAAAGTCCTCATTCCTGAGGACTTTTTTAAATAGTCATTTATAATTAATATTATTCTTCGCTTTCTTCTGATTCTTCAGCGGGTTTTTCAACTTGCATATCTTCTTCGTCTAATGCTTGCTGATTCATTTCTTCTTCAATTTCTTGCTGAAGTTCTTCAGAATTCATAATATCATCAACTTCATTTTCTTCTTCATATTGAGGTTCTTGTTCATAATTTTGTGCTTCTGATTCTGCTCTTTCCATTTGAGAAGTCGATTTGATATCTATTTTCCAATTAGTCAATTTATGTGCAAGTCTGACATTTTGTCCTTCACGACCGATTGCAAGTGATAATTGATCATCAGGAACAACAACCAAGGCTTCGTGCGCTTCTTCATCATCAGCCATAATATCAACAGATACTACTCTTGCCGGTGAAAGTGCATTAACTATGTATTCAACAGGGTCTAAAGAATATCTGACAATATCAATTTTTTCGTTTTTAAGTTCGCTAACGATAGTCTGAATTCTTGCCCCTCTTGGACCTATACATGCTCCAACGGAATCAACTTCAGGGTCATTTGACCAAACAGCAATTTTTGTTCTGTAGCCTGCTTCACGAGAAATTGATTTAATTTCAACAATACCGTCTTCAATTTCCGGAACTTCAAGTTCAAATAATTCTCTGACGATTTCCGGATGAGCGTGAGAAACAATTACCTGCGGTAATCTTGTTGTTTCTTTTACATTAAGAACGAAAACTCTGATTCTGTTGCCGGGCTTATAAAATTCTCCCGGGATTTGTTCTTTTCTCGGCATAATTGCATCGATTTTGCCGATATTAACGATAACATTTCTTCTTTCATCAACTTTTTGAATAATACCAGTAATCAATGTACCTTTTTTATCCAAAAATTCATTCAAAACAAGATTTCTTTCTGCTTCTCTGATTCTTTGAGTAAGAACCTGATTTGCAGCCTGAGCGGCAATTCTGCCAAACTGTTCCGGAGTAACTTCCAATTTTACTTCGTCACCTAATTCAACATCTTCGTCAATTTCTTTTGCATCTTTTAATGAAATTTCGTTATCTTCGTCTTCAACTTTTTTTACAACAGTTTTTCCTTTGAAGATACCGATTTCGCC
The DNA here is from genome assembly GCA_017470815.1 of bacterium. Taxonomy (GTDB): domain Bacteria; phylum Cyanobacteriota; class Vampirovibrionia; order Gastranaerophilales; family Gastranaerophilaceae; genus Zag111. The sequence goes on from JAFUXT010000013.1 coordinate 32,501, forward strand.
ACCCTGTTCATCAAGAATTGCTTCAACATTTTCAATTTCTTTTACTCTTAAATGTTTTTTGTATGCCGCAACCATTGCATCACAAAGTGAAGATACAATAACTTCTCTTGAAATACCCTTTTCTCTTTCTAATTCTTCAAAAACTTCGTTTAAGTTTCCTGCTCCGATTTTAATCATTTTTATGTCCTTTCGTTTATTATTAATCTATATACAATTTCGCTGAGGCAATATTACTTTTTGGAATATGTAATTCTTTACCATCATCAAATCTGAAAAAAGTCAAACCCTCATTTGTATCATAATCGACAAGTTCCCCTTTAAAGATTTTTTCGGTTTCCCCCTCTAAAGGTTCTTTCAATTTTAAACTGATTCTTTTACCTTTAAATATAATAAATTCTTTTTCTGATTTGAATTTACGCTCTAAACCGGGTGAAGATACCTCCAAATAGTATTTGACAGGTATAAGTTCATCAAGAAAATCCTCTAAACTTCTTGTTATATTTTCACAATCATCAAGGGTAATATCACGCTCTTTTGAATACAAAAATATTCTCAAAAACCAACGGTGATTTTCTTTTGAAAAATCAACCTCTATCGGTACAAGATTGTAACGCATAGCAGTATTTTCAATTAATGGAGTAATTTTAGCCAAAATTTCCAATCTGTTTACTTCCGTTCTCATCTTTTACCGACCTTTCTTTATTAGTGAAAAAAAGAACGGGGATACCGTTCTTTTTCGACTAAAGCAATACTGCTTTCTATGCTTACATTTTATTATATCTGCTGACAGTTGTAAAGGGGTTGTAAATAAATATAAAGTGAAAAACAAAACAGTCAGTATATTTAAACGTTTATTTGACTTTCCAAGATTCTTTTCTAAAAAGTACAAGGAACGGAATGATTTCAAGACGCCCAACAAGCATATTGAATATAAATATAATTTTTGTCCAAAAAGATAATGACGAATAATTCCCCATTGGTCCGATTACATGCCCAAGCGTAGGCCCGACATCACCTAATGACGCAATCGCAGAAGTTACACCGATAACAATATCGCCCTCAATTCCGATTACAAGCAAAGCGCTTACAATAAAAATTAAGAAAAAACCAAGCATAAAGAAAATTGTCTGTTTAATAACATTTGTCGGTACAACAACCTTGTCTATTTTGATACTCAAAACTGCATTCGGATGCAAAATTCTATACACTTCATTTTTCATATACTTGCATATCAAAAGCCAACGAGTCATTTTTACACCACCGCCGGCACTACCCGAACAAGAAGATAAAAACATTGAAATAAATAAAATTAACTTCGCATTCAGACTCCACAACTGATAATCTTCACTTGAACAACCCGTTGAAGTCGCAAGCGAAAGCACCTGAAAAAATGATGCCCCGAAAGAATGTAATATTGAAAAATGATTTTCAAAATATAAAATTAAGGCCAAAATAGTGGAAATTACAATGATAATTTTTGTATAAAACCTAAATTCTTCACTTTTCCAAAACAGGCGAGGGTCCATTTTTGTAAGAACTTTTGACTGAACAACAAAACTTGCACCTGCAATAAACATAAACACAAATATTATCCCGATAATCAAATTTGAATGATATCCGCCAATACTTTCAGAATTTGGCGAAAATCCGCCTGCAGAAAGAGTTGACATCGCATTACAAATGCAATCAAACGGATTCATGCCTGCAAAATAAAGGCAAAGCGCACATAACGCAGTCAAAGTCGCATAAACAATCCACAAAGCAGAAGCCGTATTTTTAATTCGAGGAGTGAATTTTTCCTCCGTAGGTCCGGGGGCTTCGGCAAAAAACATCTGTCTGCCTGCGACCGCAAACTGTGGCATTATGGCAATAAACAAGACTATAATTCCCATACCGCCAAGCCATTGCATAAATGAACGCCAAAACAAAAGTGATTTTGGAATATCAAATGAAGTTAAAATTGTTGCACCTGTTGTAGTAATACCTGAAACAGATTCAAAAAGCGAATCTATAAAACTAAACCCGTTAAATAAAAACGGAATACACGCAACCAACCCAAATGAAATCCAAGCCAAAGAAGCAACAACAAGTGCTTCGGTTCTTTTTATGTCGTTTAGAGAATCTTCGCTTTTTGAACGTTTTTCCGCTTTACGCAGAATATCCCCGACTGCCAAAGACAAAAGAGCAGCAGAAAAGAATGCAACAGCGCACTGCCATTCCTGAAAAATCAGTGCAACAACAAGCGGTATAAATATCATAAACCCGATATCTACCAACAACAAACCTATTGCATTTGCTATATAATTAAATCTCATTTACATTACCTTAAAATGTTCTTTAATCTTTTGAACATCTTCCGCTTTAGTAAAGACTATAAGAATATCTTTCACTCTTATCTGAGTATCCCCTTTTGGAATAATAACTCTGCTTCTGCGCTGAATTACACCGATAATTGCAGGTGCAGGAAATCGTATATCTTTAATAAACTGTCCGTCAAAATCGGATTTGACAGGAATTTCCAAAACTTCTGCCTCGCCTTGTTCAACTGTTGCAAGAATATCAACATCCGCTTCATCAAGGTCATTACGCACTTCATTTATTGCGGAAGTTTTTGAAGATACCGCAATATCAATTCCGACTTTTTCAAACAACGGAATATTTAACACTTTTGAAACTCTTGCTATAACACGCTTTACTCCAAGTTGCTTGACCAAAAGCGAACATAAAAGGTTTCGTTCATCATTATTTGTAACCGAAATTGCAACATCACAACTGCCGATTTCTTCTTCGTCCAAAAGTTTCAAATCCGTACCATCACCATTGATTACAAGCGTTGAATTGAGTTCTTGTGATAAAAATTCACATCTTTCGTAATTCTTTTCGATAATTTTTGATTTAATCTTCATTACTTCAAGATTTTTTGCAAGCATAAACCCGACATTTCCACCGCCTATTATGGCAACGGATTTCACTCTCTCTTTTTCATGGAAAAATGTACCCGCAAGAATGTCTAATGACCTTGAAGTACCCATAAATATCAATTTGTCATCCGCATTGATTTCTGTTAAACCGTTTGGAATAAACAAAAGTTCCTCTCTTTTTATCCCGACAATAATTGTATCTTTGGTAAATCCGCAGTCTTTGACCATTTTACCGACAATAGAAGATGTCGGTTTGACTTTGTATTCCAACAATCTTGCTTTACCATCCGCAAAATTTTCCACATCAAGCGCATGCGCAACTGTAACAATTCTGAAAAGTTCCTGTGTCAAAAGTTCTTCAGGCCAGATAATATTATCAATAAAGAAATCGCCCAAATATTCATTGGATTTATCCTGCGCCATTGCATTTTGATATTCTTTTTTGGTAACAAAACAAATCGTTTTCACACCGCTTATTTTCTTAGCCGTAAGACAGGCAACAATATTTGCTTCATCTAAGGGCGAACATGCAATAAACACATCTGCGCCCATTATGTCTGCTCTTTTTAAGACTCCGATATCAGTTGCACTGCCGCTAACAAAACTTATATCAAGTTTGTCAAATTCTTCAGAGCGATTTTCTTCTTTGTCAATAAGCGTTATATCGCAATCTTCAAAGAATTCTGTTGCAAGCAAACATCCTATTTCCGTTGCGCCATAAATGACTATTTTCATAAATTACCTACCCGATTAATCCTAAAGAAGAAAAAATCATTATCGCACCATAGCGTACTATAAACTGAATAAAGAATAATACAATAACTGCAACTATCGGTGAAAAATCAAACGGTCCGACAAGCGGTATTATTTTTCTAAACAAATTCAAATATAAATCCACAGATGATTTTAAGGCACTTAATAACGGATTATCCCAATTCAGATTGGGCAGCCATGTCAAAAGACATCTGACACAAATCATCCAGAAATATATCTGGAAACACATATCAATCGCCCATATAATTTTTGCTGCAATCATTATTCTTTATCCTCACTTTCGGAATTTTTTTCTTCCTGTTCTTCCTGTCCAAATTCTTTTTTCACTTCCGAAACAACTTTATTAATATAAGCCTGCTCATTTTTCTTTATCTGCTCCATAAACTGTTCAGGCGTCATAACAAGAACTTTCGGATCTTTTGGTGCATAATATTTTGCATAAATTTTATCAAGTCCCATCATTATAAGTGCTGAAATTATCAACACAAGCATCGGAGAAATTATAAACCCGAAAATTGGCGGAATAATATAAAATCCGGCAATTTTGAATATGTAATTAAACAGAGGATAATTAGGATTTATATTCGGGACTAATGCCAAAAAGCATGCCATTACTACAAAATATAAATAGTAATTTATCAGTCTGTATAAAAATCGTATAAATTTAGCCATAAACTAATCCAATTTCGTTGAATTTTTACATTCACAATTATTCGCATCTGACGGGATTTTTTCAATCATTTTAAACAACAATGATTTAAGATTTTCAACATTGTTATTGAATACTTCCAAAACTGCTTCATGAGAAACAGGAGGAACATCTCCGACCAAACCGGCGTCATAATCGGTTATCAAAGAAATATTTAACGGGCACATATTGAGTTCTTTTACCAAATATGCTTCAGGAAAAGCAGTCATATTAATAACCTGCCAGCCTTGTCTTGTAAAAAATGCCGATTCTGCTTTTGTAGAAAATCTTGGACCGTTTATTACAACAACCGTTCCGCCGTCATGAACTTTTATGCCAAGTTCTTTTGCGGTTTCAACAGCGAGTTTACGAAGTTCCGGACAATAAGTATCGGCAGGAGAAGGATGCTGAACAACAGGACCTTCAAAAAATGTTGATTTTCTGCCATCTGTCCAATCTACAAACTGATCACAAATAACAAAATGCCCCGGTTCAACTTCTTTTTGCAAACTGCCTGCAGCACAAGGCGAAATAACTCTTTTACAACCCAAATGCTTCATTGCCCAAACATTTGCTCTGAAATTTACCAAATGCGGCGGAATAGAATGATTTCTGCCATGACGAGGCATAAATGCAACTCTGTGTTCCCCGATTTTGCCGATAAAAACACTGTCACTTGTTTGACCATAAGGCGTATCAACTTTTACTTCTTCAATATCTTTCAGAAAACTGTAAAAACCTGAACCGCCGAATACCCCAATGTCTGCTTTATTTAATATTTCCATAGTTATTCTCCTTTTTATTTTATTAATATTTATCGTATATGTTCAAAATGATATTTTAATCATCAATTCACGTTTCACTATTCACGTTTCACTATAATTATGCGTTTATTCTACAATACAAATAGGGAATATACAAATTTGTAAAAAAAAGAGGGCAAATGCCCTCATTGGAATTAAGAATAGCTGGAAGTATGAAAAAGATTATCTACATTAAAATAAAAACATATATTTATTAACATTAGCCTGTTGGTCAGTTTTAATAGGTTATTTTATATAGATAAATAAAAAATGATGCCTTATGTTAATACAAAAGACATCATTACTCGGTTAATTATAGGTATTTATGTTATTTATGCTTCAGTGTGATTTTTCTTGTAAATATCCAATAAATTCGTTATTTCATCTTCATCAATTGCAGGTTTTTGAGCAGGTTCTTCAACTTTTTCATTACCTTTCATTGACGGAGTTGACTTGTCAGATTCTTCAGCCGGAAGTTCACCGTTTTTCATTTTTTCACGTTTATCAAGCCATTTTTCAACTTTACTTGCAAATGGTGTTGCAATCAACGGAACGATTACACGTTTACCTACAATAGTTGCTGCTGCCGTATCTAATACAAACTTGAATACATCTAACGCACCTTTTTGAACTTTATCATCAAATATTTTTTCAAGTCCGAGTTTTTTCAAAACGGTTTCACCTTTTTTACCCATCCACATACGCATTCTTGATACATTATTGGATCTTGCAATCGGGTTAAATGATTTATCAAATAATTTATTAAATATAGCACCTGAATATTTTCTCATTGCAAGGAACATACCGATTTGAGCAACAATCATCAATAAACCGTTTGTCAAGTCTAATGCTGCAACGAATTTACGTTTTTCATCAGGTATCTTTTTGTTATTCATACTTTGTGTAACATACATTGCACAACCGATACCGTCTTTTGCAATGATTGAACCGACTACTGCGGTTGCAAGTGCTTTTTCAAGATTACCGTCAAACTTGTCGCCTAACCATTTTGCAGGTTTTAAATTTGTGGCTCCGGCAATGCCGTTTGCTATTTTACCGCCAACATAATTTCCTATTTTGCTGATACTAAGACCCATTATTTGTCACCTCCCTGCTGTTGAACCTGCTGCGGAGCATTATCTTTTTTTACTCCGGCAAGTTTCGGGAAAAAGATTTCCATAAATCTCGGGTAAACCCAGTTTAGGGCGGTACAAGTGATTGGTAATGTAATGAATACACCTACACCGATTTTGGTTATCTGGTTCCAACTTTTATAGTTATTATCTACAAGTTTTTTGTATGCTTTTGCTATATCTTTGTATATTTTTTCTTTAAGTTTTTTACCGTTTGCAGAACTTGCAAAAGTATCTGTATTTTCTAAAAGCGGTTCTAAAATTTTATCACCTTTTTCAAACGTACATGCCGCTTGCAACTTTTTAAATGTTTTCTTAATAACATTTTCATCTGCCAAATGAGGCTCACGAATTTGTGCTTCCATCAGTTGAGTAATACGTTTATCTAAAATTTTATTTCTTTCGTGCAAAGCATCACCATAATTTTCAACTGTGAAACCGTCTTTGTATGATGAACATATTTTCTTGATAGAATCTATACGCTGCAAAGTTCTTTCAATTCTGTGAGCACGCAAATCTGCAGGTTTATCCATTATTTCACTTAAAACTACACGGACTTTCGGGTTTGTTTCTTTTTCAAGAAGTTCCTGAACTTGTTTGCCTACCTGTTCATAAAGTTTACTTAACTCTTTTTCATCCATAGTTTTTCTGACTTTTTCTACAGGAATATCTTTGAAAATTTCTCTCAAATGGTCTTCATTTTCAATTAAAGTTTGCGCTCTGTCTTTGTAGAAAACTATCTGGTCACGATTTTTCTTAAGCGCTTTAGCATCATCAATGTAACTGTCAATTTGCTTATTTATCAATTTTGCAGTTGTCTTGTTTTCAAGATTTCTTTCGCCGATATGGATTACATTATCTTTTTCCAAGCCATCAGCAACAATTTTTAATTGGTCATTTTTAACTCTTTCTACTCTGCTGTCAAAATCTTTACTGTATGATGCACGCTTTTCTTTAGCATCAGAACTAAACCAAGATTTTACCAAAGATGGTTTTGATAAGCCTTCTTCTGCCATTTCTTTTTTGATTTTATTTTTGATATATGAATCGGTATTTATAACTTGCTGATCCAAGTTTAATCTTGCTTTTTTAGAATATTTCGGATTATTAAATACTGCATCAAGACCTTTATCAATATATTTTTGAACACCTGCCTGGAATAAAATAGCCAAAGCGGCTGAAACAGGCTGACGCATTGCAGTATATTGTTTTGTATTTTTTACATCTTCTTTTTCTTCAGGAGTAGCATCTTTCGGGGCATGCACAAACGGATTGTAACCGATAAATATCGGTGCAACCAAACCGGTACCTAACGCAGTTAATAAAATACCGCCAATTTCACCTTTTAACCACTCAAAAGACTTCATAAACTCGATTGCTTTTTTGTGATGAAGCATATTCATCATTTCTTTTTCAATTTGTTTTGATGACATGCCAGTAAAATGAGGTGTTCTTTTTGTGCTTCCAGCCTTCAAATTAGGCGTCAATGCCCTTGACTGATAATTTTGATTTACAATATCTACTTTCATACTACCTATAAACCTTCCATATATATAGAAACCAAATTAAATAAAAAATTGCTATAAATTTATTAAATGTAAATAAATATTAAGCAGATTTTATTTATTACAAATTTCTATATAAAATCCCCGAAACTACTTATTTTATTTGTATTCCCCAATTTTTAATAAGCAGAAACAAATTTTATTATATAACAAAAAAATAAAAAAGAAAGTTTATTTTAAATTTTTACAAAAAAAAAGACCTTTCGTATAATGAAAGGTCTTTTTAAAATATTTTATATTTTATTTATTTTTACTGTGAAAATCGTTCATAAGTTCATTTAACTTATTCATATCGCCAAAGTTTTCATTCTTTAACTGTTCACGTTTATCGGTTTTTGTATTGACCATATAAACAGTTGGAAATCCTGCGATTTCATACTTTTTAACCAATGCTTCGTTTTCTTTTTCATCAACATTGACTTTTACAAAATTGAAGTGATTTTTGTGATTTTTGTAAAGTTCTTCATATATTGGCATAAATCTTATACAAAATCCGCACCAATCAGCGTAAAATAAAACTATCATAGGTTTTTTAGCCTTAATTGCTTTTGAATAAGGGATACCAAATTTATAATCTGACGGTTTTTTAGTCGGCTCGTTCGGATCCGGCTGTGCAGGTGCTTCTGCTTGTGCCTGAGCAGGAGCAGCACCATTTGTTAATAAACCTTTTACCTGATAATTTGTAACTGCGCTAAATGTTGTAGCAGCAGCAACAAGTGTTAATAAACCCATTTTTAATGCTTCTTTAGCACAAAAATTTTCTGAACCCATGTTTTAATACCTCCATTAAATAAATACTTTAATATGTTATTACAAACAAAATTATAATTGCAACTGAAAACTTTTTTGTAAATTAATCTTAATATATCTTAACACATGACTTGAGAAAATATATATCATAGTATATACTAAATATATACCCTAAAGAAATATCTCGTGTTTGCCCCATTGCGACAAAAGAGTCGTGGGATTTGTGTTGTAAAAAATAAGAGGAGTTTAACGTTATGAGCAATGTTGAGAAAGTTATTCGCATGAAAACTTGCTATCAAGGTGTAGAAAGAAGAAGCGTACAAAGAGATGAAAATGATGAACTTAATACATATTTAAGAGAAATTTCTTCTTATCCGCAATTATCAGTGGAAGAAGAAAAAGAAATATGCAAAAGAATTGAAAATGGAGATGTTAAAGCAAAACAAGAACTTATCAGAGCAAATTTGAAACTTGTAGTAACCATTGCAAGAAAAACAATACACATGTCAGGTTTACCTTTTGTTGATTTAATTCAAGAAGGTAATTTGGGATTGATGGTTGCTGTTGAAAAATTTAATTACAAATTAGGTTATAAATTTGCAACTTATGCAGGCTGGTGGATTAAACAAGCAATGTTTAAGGCAATTTCAGAGCAGTCACATTGTATGAAAATACCTGTTTATATTCAGGAAACGCTTTCAAAATATTCAAAAATTAAATATCAAATGGAGCAATCAACGAATAATCAGGTTAAAGTTGAAGATGTTGCAAAAGAAATGAATGTAGCACCTGAAAAAATTGAAATGTTTTTATCTGCTTACACCAAAACAGTTTCAATAGAAAACGGTATTGAAAAAAATGATGGTAAAGAACTCAATGTCGCAGATATTTTGGCAGATGACAAAGCACAAATCAGTGAAAATGTTGAATATCAGTCATTAAAAAATGATATTAATAATGTGATTTCAACATTAAAAGAGCGTGAAAGAGATGTTGTGCGCATGCGTTTTGGACTTGATGATTGCGAAAAATACACTCTTGAAGAAATCGGAAACCTATACGGTGTAACCAAAGAATGTATTCGCCAAACAGAAATGAGAGCACTGAAAAAACTCAAAGCAACAGGAAGTGAATTATTAGAATGTTATATTAATTAAAATTTCTCGTGTTTATTGTAATCCTTTCAACAGCCGCAATCATGTAGGAGATTGCGGCATTTCTGTTATTTTAAATCAAGCCGCCTTTTGAAATAGTTACTGCCGCATCTTCAATAAATTCTATTAAACTTTGTTTTTTTGATTCATTTAATGCTCTTTTCAAAACTGTCAAAGGACCAACAAACCAATTTTCTTTAAATAATCTGCCGCCAACTTCTGCATATAATCGCGGCTTTTGCATATTTCCGGCAAGATATAAATCAGTTACCGCTCTGTTATTTTTTAATTCTTTCAAATATTTGTCACCTTGAATTGCTCCGTCTGCTGAACATTTTTTTGCAATGTGCATTACTATTTCACTGAAATTCGGCTCACACTTTAATGCTCCAAAACTTTGATTGCTAACACTTTGAACCTGCATAATTAAACTCCTTATAAATTTATAAAGTCATGAAAACACATAAAAAATATTTTTGCTACCAAAATTTTAATTAAAAAACCGATTTTGCTATTAAAAACAAAATCGGTTTTCAAAACATATTTTAAACAATTAATCTTTTTTCTTTAATGTCGGGAATGCGATAACATCACGAATTGACGGTGAATTGGTCAAAAGCATAACCAAACGGTCAATACCCATTCCTAACCCGCCCATTGGCGGTACACCGTGTTCCAATGCACAGATATAATCTTCATCTATTGGCATTGCTTCTTCATCACCCTGCGCTTTAGCCTGCATTTGCGCTTCAAATCTTGCTCTCTGGTCAATCGGATCAGTGAGTTCGGAAAACGCATTGTCTACTTCCCAGCCGTTGATTCTTGTTTCAAATCTTTCGGTCAAACGAGGATTATCTCTGTGAACTTTTGCCAAAGGTGAAATATCTCTCGGATAATCGTAAATATGAATTGGCTGAATCAGCGTAGGCTCAACTTTTTCTTCAAATACTTTTTCTACAACCTGTCCCCAATTTGAACATTCTTCAGTATCAATATGAAGTGTTTGTGCTGTTTTTACGGCATCTTCAAATGTTTCTATTTTGTTAAAATCAATTCCGGTTGCTTCTTCAACCGCACCAAGCATAGTTTTTCTGTCCCAAGGCGGAGTCAAATCGATTTCATTTTCGCCATAAGTGATTTTTGTCGTTCCAAGAACTTCCTTGGCAACATAGGCAACAAGTTCTTCTATCAAATCCATCATATCGTAGTAATCTACATAAGCCTGATAAAGTTCTATCATAGTAAATTCCGGATTATGACGGGTATCAATACCTTCATTTCTGAATGAACGGTTAATTTCAAAGATTTTTTCACTCACACCGCCAACCATAAGTCTTTTCAGATAAAGTTCCGGTGCAATTCTCAAATACATATCCATATCAAGCGTATTATGGTGAGTAATAAACGGTTTTGCATTAGCACCGCCTGCCTGCGGATGAAGCATAGGTGTCTCAACTTCCATAAAACCTTTATTTATAAGAAATTCACGAATTTTTTGGATAATTAAACTTCTTTTTTGAAAAGTTTTACGAACATCTTCGTTTGTAATCATATCAACATATCTTTGACGATATTTTGTTTCAACATCAGTTAAACCGTGAAATTTTTCAGGTAACGGCAAAAGTGATTTTGAAAGAATTTCCAATGATGTTGATTTGATAGTAAGTTCACCACGGGGAGTTCTGCGAACAGTACCCTCAAAACCTACGATATCACCTATATCAACTGTTTTTAGAGTCTTTAAATTTTCTTCGTCAAGATTTTCTTTGTGAGAAAAAACCTGAATTTTACCTGATGCATCAACAAGGTCAATAAACATTCCGCTGTTACGCACAGCCATAACTCTGCCTGCAACTTTATAACTGTCAGAAGTTTCTTCTCCGACAGGCAGGTCTGCATATTTATTTTGCAAATCTTGTGCCATTATTGTTTTTTCGTATTTATAAGGATAAGGATTTAATCCTCTTTCTCTCAAATTATTTGCTTTTTCAACTCTGATTTGGCGGATTCTGTCTTGTGATGAACCTGCCTCTTTTGCTATTTCCTGAATTTCTGCCATTTTTTTTATCCTCTTTATTATTTATAATAAGCAAATTTATAATAGCATAAACAAAAAATATTATAAAAAATAAGACCTTGTATTGTGCAAGTACGCCCAACATGCATTTTATTGTGCATTTTTCAAGTCGTTATTATAAAATCAACACTTTTGTCAAATTTATTAATAGGAAGATTTTCAACAAAAAGTTCTTTCGGAATGGGGCAAAGAGTTTTAAAATTTTGACCGTATTTATCTATAAATCTGTCATAAAATCCCCCGCCATAGCCCAAACGATAACCGTTTTTGTCACACATCAGAGCCGGAACAATGACTAAATCCAAAATTTCTGCATTCACAGGTTTTGAACAGGGTTCATATATACCAAAATCAGATTTTTGCAAATCATTACTATACGGACAAACCAAAAGTTCTGAGCCATCGACTTTTGGCAGATAAAAATTTTTATTATCATCTTTAGAAAGTTCTCTTAAATCAACTTCAAATTCCGTCGGATAAAAAAGCATAACATTTTTTGAATCGCAATAAACTGCATTTTTTTTGATTAAATCAACTAATTGTTTAGAAATTTCTTTCATCGGAAGATTTTTGCGAATATTTTTTGCTTTTATACGAAGTTCTTTTTTATCAATCATATTTTTACTATATAATAAAATAGCGGCAAAAAAAATAAACGGGATTAAACGGGCTAAAGCCCTCACAATGACAGATAGGTACCATGACTGAATACAAGCAAATGAAATTGATAAATCCGAATTGGGACCAGCACGGATATATACAGGTTTATACGGGAGATGGAAAAGGTAAGACTACCGCATCATTGGGACTTGCAATGCGTGCTTTGGGCAGAGATTGGAAAGTTTTGATTGTGATGTTTACAAAAGGCGGAAACAATTACGGCGAACTAAATTCATTTCGTCAGTTGTCTGATAAAATCGCTGATAATTTGACTATTGTTCAGGCGGGTTTGGATAGAGTAATTTATAAATCAAACGAATGTGAAAAAGATCACAAACAAATAAAAAAAGGCTGGAATTTAGTCAAAAAAGCCGTAAAAAACGACGAATATCAATTGATAATTATGGATGAAGCCAATATTGCTATAGATATGGGTATTTTGGATGTCGATGAAGTCGTAAAAGTTTTAAAAAGCAAGCCTGATGAGATGGAAATTGTTTTGACAGGGCGTAATGCACACCCAAAAATTGTTGAAATAGCACATCTTGTGTCAAGAATTGAACCTGTTAAACACTATTGGGATAAGGGTGTTCACGCAAGAAAAGGCATTGAGTATTAATATTTCCCCCAATCGTATTAGATAAATTTATTCAAACTATATTAAAAAGTTGATTTTTTGTATTCTGAAATTTGGCATAATAAGAATGTCATCACACATTTTGTAGGAAGAGATATGAATATTAATGAAGAATGTCTTTTGGGTTATTTAAAAAATCCCGATGAATTGTCTAATAATACGGAAATTTTAAAAATATATAACAAAATTCTTGAGCAAAAGTTTGTATTTAAAAATATTCTTGTCAATTTTCCTGCAATAAATTATACTGAAAGTGCAAAATAAGAATTAATAAAAAATTTGCTTCCTTTTAGGGGGAAATGCCCAAGGGGGTAAATAAAACAGGAAAATTATGCTAAAAAAGATTTTTTATATTCTTTGGATTTTAGTTTTAGGTTTTTTAATAGTATTTGGTTTAAAAAACGGAAGTTACAAAACATTTATTTCCTCAATGGAAAATCGCAGTTTTGATATAAGACAAAGTTATATTTCATCAATCGGTTTGAGGGAGCATAATAAAAATATTGTGATTGTTGCCATTGATGATGCAAGTTATGAGTATATTCTCGAAAAATACGGGGAATGGCCATTAGACAGAAGTATTTACGCTAAACTGACGGATTATATTGAAGCACAATCCCCCAAAAGCATTGCTTTTGACCTTATGTTTGTAAAATCCGTTAAAAGTAGTGCAAATTCAGATAAGGCACTAATTGATATTTTCAAAAAATACAATAATGTTTATACGGCAATGAATCTTGATAATCAGGAGGTTGATTTAAGAAAACCTGCAATTTTGCCTGAAAAATTAGCATTAAATATAAATAATAAATCGAAAAAAGTTGATACAAAATATTATGAATTTGCAAATTGCAGAAGTATTTTAGACGGAATTTTAAATTCTACAAAAAATATAGGAATGATAAATGTATTGCGGGGAGATGACGGAGTTTTAAGACAAATGCCGTTATTTTTAAATTACAACGGCAAATATTACCCGCAACTTGCACTAAAAGTTGCACTAAATTCCCTTGGTTTAAACGATAAAAAAGATTTTGAAATAAGCAAAAAAGGCGAACTGATTTTGGGGAATAAAAAAATCCCCGTAAACAAAGACGGTTCTATCACTCTCAATTGGTACGGCGGAGCGGAAACTTTTGAACACATTCCGCTATATAAACTTATTAAAGCAATGGAAGGAGATAAAAACTATAAATTTAATTTTAAGGACAAAATCGTTTATTTCGGAGCAACCGTTTCAAGCCTTTCGGATATAAAAACCGTTCCTGTTGACAGAGTTTATCCGGGAGTTGAAGTTCAGACAACTTATGTAAATAATATTTTGGATAATAATTTAATTAAAAAGATTTCTCCTGCATGGAATATTGTCATCATTATGATTCTTGCGGTTTTGACAATCGCAATAGTTTTATTACTTGATTCAATGCCCGTAATTCTTGGCTCTGTAATAACAATTTATTTTGTATATTTAATTTCCGCTTATTATTTTATGATTCACCAAAATCTTTGGCTTGAAGTCGTATCTCCGGTAATTTTTATAATCATTGCATTTATAATAACGGTAATTGTCAAATATCTTATTAAATCAAGAGATTTTGACAAGCAGTATAAACTTGCAACAACAGATGGGCTTACAGAACTTTATAATCACAGATATTTTCAGGAACAGATGCAGATGTTCTGTTCTAATGCAAAACGCTATGAAAGTGTATTTTCACTCATAATCTTAGATATAGATTTCTTCAAAAAATTCAACGATAATTTTGGGCATCAATCGGGTGATGCGGTATTAAGACAAGTTGCTTTTACATTAAAGAAAAATGTTCGTTCAAGTGATATTGTATGTCGTTACGGCGGGGAAGAAATGAGTATTATTCTGCCAAATGCAAAAGAAGACGAAGCAGTTTCTATTGCCCAAAAATTATGCAATATTGTAGCATCTCAAAAATTTAAACTGAGTAATAACAGAGAAAGTAATGTCACAATAAGCCTTGGTGTTGCGACTTACGGACAAACTGACGGCACAGAACCGGCTAAAATTATAGAATCTGCCGACAAAAGATTATATCATGCCAAAGAAAACGGCAGAAACAGAGTAAACTGATTTGCGTGAATAGTGAATTTTAATGAATACCAACTACATAGAACAAAAAATAAATATAAAAGATTTGACTTCTGATTCTCCTTACAACCCGTATCTTATCGGGAATAACGAAAAGCAGATAGAACAAATTTGTGATTTTTTGCAGAATGACAAAAAACTTTTGTTATTAAACGGTTTTGCAGGTTCAGGCAAAGGTGAAATTCTTAATTATACCGCTTCACATCTGAACGAAAATGTTGTTCTCATAAAATATATGTGCCTTGAAACAACTATTTTAGATGATATGTTGTTATCATTTTTTGAAAGTTTCAGAAATTATGCAATAAAAGGAACAATCACTCTGCCAAAGGGGAAAGTCGATAATTTTACCCAAAAAATAAATTCGTATTTTAATGCGGTTACAAATCCTGTCGTCGTTGTACTTCATTCATTTCAGGCAATTTTGAAAGAAAATAAAAAAGAAATTCTCAATTTTATAGAACACCTTGAAAAATTTGAAAACATTAAAATAATTTTATCGTCAAGGACATTTGACTATAATGAATTTGGAAATGTCGATTACGACAGAGTTTCTATTCTTGCGTTTTCAAAAGAGTGGTTTGAAAAATATCTTCGTGACAATGATATAAAAAACATCGGACCTTTATCAAACGAACTTTATAAACAGACAAGAGGATATTATACTTATGTTAATCTCTCCGTAAGGATAATGAAATTAAGACAATACAGTCTTGTAAAATTTTTGGAAGTATTTTCAAAAAGCGGAATGGGATTTTCCGAATTTGTGCGCAAAGAAGCACTGATGCTTATTGACCCTGTAAGTCTGCATCTTTTCAGATTGCTTGCGCTTATGCGAATTCCTCTCCATGTAAATTTAATCAAATCCCTGCACCTTTTTAATCAGGAGCGAATTTACTTTTTTGTGCAAAATTATTTGCTGTCGGTTGATGGTGAAAGTCTATATCTGAAAGATTTTTTCAGAGAAATAATAGAACAGCAGATTCAACAGAGTGTAATGCTCAAACTTCACAAAGCCTGCGTAGATTTGTATGAAACACAATTACCGCTCAAACCTTTAGAGCGTGATTTGAGATTATCCCGTCAAACAATGAGAAATGAGATAGATTATCATTCATTATTCATTCCCAAAAAACCACAAATGCAAAACTTTGCACCAAATCTTGCACAGTTTGTTCAACCTCTTACTCCGAAAGAATCTGAACCAGAACAAATAATATCTGTACCCGCTAAAGAGGAGACAAAAGAAGAAAAAATCGAAAAAATTAATTTCATATTTGATGATGAATCCATTTTAGATAATATTGCATCTTCTATTAATAACTTTATTCAGGAAACCGTCAGCAACAAAGAAATTGCCTTAAACGGTTCAAAAATGACTCTGACAGATATTTTAAATTCCGCAAAACAGGAAGAAGCAAAGTATAACTACAAACATGCCGTTTTATTGTACCAAAATGCATTAAACAAAACTGATGATGACAACTTTGATACTTTTTTACCGACAATTTATCAAAAACTTGTCGATGCATACAAGCATCTGTCCGATTGGCACAATGCATTAGAATATCTGACCAAATTGCAGGATTACTATTTTAATATATCCGAAAACGAAAAAGCATGGGAAGTTCAACTTGAAATGGCAAATATCTACTTTACCACTTACAAACAAGATAACGCAAAATATATTCTGCATGAACTCGATAAAAAAGAAAACCTGCCAAATGATTTGAGAATAAAAGTATATCTTTCCCTTGCAAAAATTTCAGGCAATCTTAATGAAGAATTTTCTTATTACCAAAAATCCGTAAAACTTATAACTGCCGAAACGGATAAATCCGTTCTTGCCCAACTATTTTATCGTATAGCAGGAATTTTTGATGAAAAAGACGATATTCAAAAAGCCTCTTTTTACTACAAAAAATGTATCGAAATCAAAAAAGACAATCATTATCTTTCACGCGCAATGGCTAATCTTGCGGAACTTTATGATGAAGCAGGAAATACCGATTTTGCGGTAAAATATTATGAAAAAAGTATTGAAATTGATAAAGAAGCAAAAAATTATAACGGGCTTTATTCAAGTACCCGTCATCTGTCTGAAATCTTTGCCCCGAAAGACAGTGCAAAATCTTTAGAATACTTAAAACAGGCATATAATTATGCAAAAGAACTGAATGAACCTTTCTACATTGCTGATGTATCATCAGAAATCGGTAATTTTTATCTTTTGCGAAAAGATTTCGAAAATGCTTATAAATACTTTATTCAGGCAAAAAATACCGCAAAAACTTCAATGACAAAAGATAATGCACAGAAATTTGATTCAAAAATTGAATACCTGAAAAAATTTATCCCTCAGGAAGAATTTGATAAACTGGAAGAAAAATATGGTAAATAAACAAGATTTTGAAAAATATTCTCAACTTTTTATTGAAGAAAATCAAAAAGTTAATCTGATTTCAAAAAATGACGAACAATTTTTATGGGAAAAACATATTTTTGATTCCCTGGCACTTGGCATTTTTTTTGACAAATACGGTACTCCTCAAACACTGCTTGATATAGGAACAGGCGGAGGATTTCCGTCAGTACCGTTAGCAATAAAATATCCGAATATAAAAATCACGGCGATTGACAGTATCGGAAAAAAAATTCGTGCAGTAAAAAATCTGAAAAACGGCTTAAATCTTGAAAATCTCACCCCCGTTTGGGACAGAGTTGAAAATATTAACGAAAAATTTGATGTTGTAACTTCCCGTGCTGTTGCATCTTTAGACAAAATATGCACTTATGCCCTGCCAAAAACCAAAAACAACGGTTATTTTGTGGCATATAAATCCAAAAAAGCACCGGATGAAATTGAAAATGCACAGGATATTCTGAAAAAATTCAACGCAAAAATCATTGATATTATTGAATATCAACTGCCTTTAGAAGAAACGATTAAAAGAAATTTAATAGTTATAAAAAAATGAAATTATGCAATATAAGATATTTTATTATCTTTTGCTTCCTGCGCCATTTGTTGTGCTGCGGCTTTTTCCTGTGCTGATGCAATCATATAAAGCGTTTGATTTTGAGCATTATTCAAAGCAAAACGAGTATCCAAATCGTGTAGAGTATTCATATCATACCCGCCAAAAGACAAATTTCTTGCAATATGCATCATGTTTCTGCTGTTCTGCATCATAGCCCACTGTACGTTATGCATTGTATTTATCGCATTCAATCTTGCCATCAAACTTACTAACATATTTTATACCCGCCTACTTTAAAAACTACAAGTGTAGTATAAATTAATTTTCAGATTTTGTAAAGCGGGTAAAAGATTTTGTAACATTTATTTACTCATTCTTCAATAATTTCAATCATTTCTTTGAGCATTTTATTATAAGGAGTAGAAATATTATATTTTTCACCCATTTCAATTACTGCACCCGCAAACATTTCAACTTCGGTTTTTCTGCCTGCTTCAATATCTTGCAGCATGGAAGTTTTACCTTCTGGGCACATTTTGTCAAACCCTTTAAATGCATCATCAATTATTGTGTCGGTATTTTTTACTCCTTTTGCCTTTGCGATTTCCACGACTTCAAGCATAATATTTTTGAGTAAATTTCTTATTTTTTTACTGTTTTGCATCTGCCCGAAAGTTTTGTGTAATATTGCAGAAATCTGATTTGAACTGACATTGAGCATAAATTTTAGCCATATTGAGCGCTCAATATCTTCAGGAATACTATAAGAAATTCCGGCTTTATCAAAATAATTTTTTAAAATTGTTTCATCATTTTTGTCGGTAATATCGGAATTTAACACCCCAAAAACAATATCTCCCGTACCGTCAAAAGTAATTTTATTCCCATCTCGCATAGCACTGTGACCGATAAAATAGGAATGAATAATATGTTTCCATCCGTATTTTTGCGCAAGATAATCCTCACTTGTAACCCCGTTTAAAAGTGATAGTATTATAGTGTCATCTTTTACAAAATTTTTTATGTTATTTAATGCCTCAAAAAATCCGTCATATTTTGTAGCAATAATTAATAAATCAGCCTTAAAATTCTCATTATCCGGTAAAACATAATTTAATTTTAATTCTTTTCCGTTAAAAATTTTCGGAGTTTTAATATATTTTTCAAATCGTTTTTTATCAACAAGAATTTTTAAATTATCATTATCATAAGTACTTATTTTATCGGCATAAATTGAGCCGATTGCACCTATTCCGCATATCAAAACATTTTTAATTTCATTCATAGCAAAAATATCTTAACACTAAAAATAATTAATTAAAAAAACTTTACATTTATAAATTTCAGGGCAATTTTGGTAAAAAAAAATACTTTATATAAAAGTAGTAGTTATACGTGTGTGTAAATTTAATAGTGTGGTCTTTTAGTGGGAATTGAATTTAATCCTTGGCGGTTGTTTAGTAATCCCGTCAGTCAGGTACAATTAAATAACAAATATACTATCCCTTTTGGAAATAATGTAGGTAAAGACAGTTTTCAAAATAATTCTGTTGAGCGTTTTTTCAATGAAAAAAGCATCATGATGGCGATTGTTCAAAACCGAGAATTAAAAGATATAATGAGCAAAAACAAGTTGCCTGTCAGGTTAAATATGAAAGAGCTTATGGAGTTGAAACAGGGTCATTGTCGGGATAGTGCGGAAATTTGTGCCAAAATTTACAAGATTCTTCCGCCTGCGCTAAAAAGTCAGGTAAATATAAAAGACCTAAAAGACGGTGCTATGCTTCATGATTTTGGTAAAGTTTTAATTCCTCCGGAAATTCTTAATAAAGACGGGAAATTAACGGAAGAAGAATTTAAAATTATGCATCTTCATTCAGAACTTGGTTATCAGTTGCTCAAAAACAGCGGAGTAAATAACGAAGTTTTGGCTTTGATTCGTCATCATCATGATAATCTTGAGAGTGACAACAAATTTGTTCCGGATATGAATATTCAAATTCTTAATATTGCGGATAAATATTCTGCTTTGACGGAAAATCGTGTTTATAAAAAGGCTTTAAGTCCTGAACAGGCATTGGGAATTATATATGATGATGTTCAAAAAGGTCGTGTTCATCCGATTCTTTATTATTCACTTGTTCAGGCAGTAAGACAAACCCCTCAACCCGTTGCAAAAGTTTAAAAAAGTGATATTATAAATTTATGGGTTTTTCTTTTAGAAAAAGTATAAATTTGGGTTTGTTCAGAATAAATATTTCCAAATCGGGAATAGGTATATCTTTTGGCATAAAAGGATGCAGAGTGTCGGTTGACCCCAAAGGCAGAACTACTCTTAATGCCGGCAAAGGTCCGATTCGTTATACAAAAACTCTTAAAAAAGCCTCTAAAAAGAAATAATTATTTAGCAAAAAAATTTTTGTTTTAGTGTTATAAAAAACATAATGAGAATTTGTTCTATACAAAATTACAATTTAAATTTTAAAAGTTCTGCGCCTGTCAATGTTAATTGGCGTGAAAGTTATGCCCCTGATAACAGTGAAAATAAACCCCAAAAACAGAACGAATATCCCGAATGGCTGCGCAAGGGTGCGTTATTTACGTTGATAGGTCTTGCAGTATATAATGATCCGTCAACAAAAGAATTTTTAAAAGCGGATAACATTAAACAACAGGAAAAATTACAGCAGGAGTATTTTGAAGATGTTGCAAACAGAGGAATGTCTGTTTCAACTTATCATTTAAACAGACTTGGAGATGTTGACAGACCATTAATAAAATCAAGAGGAATGGGAAATTATAACCTTGAATTAACTCTTGATAACGGTAAAAAAATTGAATTTGATGTAAATACATCCGAAAAAAATGACAATATGCTTGTCGGATATTTTAAATCCGGTAAAAATACATCATTAAAATACAAAGCCGTGTTTAATCCGCAAAATCCCGAAGAATTTGAAATTTTTGTACGCAACAAAGAAAATCAAAAATTTATTTTTGGCAGAAAACCAAACGGTGAATTATATCAGCTGAAAAACGGTAAAAAAATAATCTTAAACAAAGAAAATGTCAAAAAATATCAAGAAGAAATTAAACAAGCGCAAGGGCTTGAAGATTTTGAGTTTTTCACAACAAAAAATGATATTTGGCGAAAACTGAACTTGATTTTACTATTTTTATTAACCCTTAATGAATGGGGACATGACATGCAAAAAAGAGATGAGGCAAAAGAGAAAAACGGCAAATAATAATCCGCTTCTTGAAATTAAACTTTGTTTGGGATAGACTTGATTGGCTGGGTATATGAGCAGAACAAACTTTCTTATGCCTGTTGAGTATTCCCTCTGAATGAGGGTTAAAAAATTTGAAAGGGAAAAAGATGTATAATGTCGCAATAATCGGAGCAGGACCTGCGGGAATTTTTGCCGCTTTGGAAATTATGAAATTGAAACCTGAATGGAAAGTGGTTTTAATAGAAAAAGGGCAGAGAATTGAAACAAGAAAATGTCCTTTAAGACAAGGTTCTCCTAAGTGTGTAAACTGTAAAAAGTGCGGACTTTTATGCGGTTGGGGCGGAGCAGGCGCATTTTCAGACGGAAAATTAACTCTGACTCCTGATGTTGGCGGACATTTAGCAGAATATATGTCAAGAAAGCAGGCAGAAGATTTAATCGGCTATGCTGATGATTTGTACTTGCAATATGGTGCAACAGATGAAGTATTCGGAACAGACCGAAAAGTTTTTGAAGAACTTGAACATCAGGCAGTTCTTGCGGAACTCAAACTTGTTCATTCTCCTGTCAGACACTTGGGAACAGAAAGAAGTCTGGATGTTTTGAAAAACATGCAAGACTATCTTGATGAAAGAATAACCATTTTGAATAATGTCTGTGCAAAATCACTTATTGTTGAGTGTGAACAGGTTAAAGGTATTGAACTTGATAATGGCGAAACGATTTGTGCGGAATACACGATTATTGCGCCGGGCAGAGAAGGGGCTGACTGGCTTACACAAGAATTTGCAAAGCACAAAATCGGTATGGTTAATAATGCAGTTGATGTCGGTGTCAGAGTAGAACTTCCTGCGCCTGTATTTGAACCTTTAACATCAAAATTATATGAATCAAAACTTATATATCATTCACCGACTTTTGGCGATGAAGTAAGAACTTTCTGTATGAACCCGAATGGTGAAGTAGTACAGGAAAATTATTCAGGTATTGCAACCGTAAACGGTCATAGTTACGCAAACTTTAAAACTCCGAATACAAATTTTGCGCTGTTGGTCAGCGAAAAATTTACAGAACCGTTTAAAGAACCTATCCAATACGGTCAGCATATCGCAAGACTTGCAAATATGCTTGCAGGCGGAATTTTAGTCCAGAGATTCGGCGACTTGTTAGAGGGCAGACGCTCTACACCTGAAAGAATTAAATCAAGCGTAATTACACCGACACTAACCTGCGCAACTCCGGGGGATTTGAGCCTTGTAATTCCTTATCGTCAAATGACAAGTATTATTGAAATGCTTAAAGCACTTGATAAACTTTGCCCTGGGACAGCATCAAGATACACACTTCTTTACGGTATAGAAGTTAAATTCTATTCTGCAAGAGTAAAACTCACAAATGAACTTGAAACAGAGGGCGTAAAAAATCTGTTCACAATCGGTGACGGTGCAGGGGTAACAAGAGGATTACTCCAAGCCTCCGCTTCAGGTGTTTATGTAGCAAGAACTATTTGCGAAAGAGGGTAATAATCATTTCGGAAAACATGCACCGAACATGCAATCTTGGTTTAATGCGGGAAATCCAAATTTAAAAGGCACAGGATACGACATTGTGGGAATTTGATACATTCTTTTAAGTTTTTCTTTTGTATCAATATTATTTTCCTGCGAAACATCAGGCATGGTTTTATCAATTCCCGATGCCCCGCCTGTACAACTTTGTTTCTTTTGCAAATCCTGCAAAAGACATTTTCCGTTTGCGTGCAAAGCAGTCACAACAAGTGCGACCAAACTTAATATAATAAACTTTTTCATAATCATACCTCCGTAAATTTATTATTACGGATTATTTGCAAATTTTCATGCCCCAAAATAACGACAGTAAGGCTATTACAAACGGATAATATTTTTAATTTTTTTCTTTTCCATTTTTTTCAATACATCTTTAAACGGAATTATTGGTTCCATCTTGAATCCGCAATCATCTGATAGCGTTCCGCCCATTGCAAAAAGTTCTTCCTGCGGATAGCGTCTGCAAATCGGCGGACGCCAAAAATGAATCTTACATCTTTTTGTATCAGGATCAAGATGCTTACACTCAAAAATTAACCCTAATTCATCTTTGCCGATAATTTTTAACCCCGAATAAAAACTGAACAATCCCTGCAACTTTTCAAACTCTTTTTCGTCTTTAAGTACATGCTTAAAATGTTTAACATAAATATGAGTACAGCACTGTCCGCACCCTTTACACTTTCCGGTGCGCCAATAGTGTTTCCGAAAGACCTTTGCCCATATAATTTTTTTTAGTTTTTCAAGCATAATTACATAATAATATTAAAAATTAACCGAAATTGTTAATTTTTGTAAATATATAACAAAAAACAGGCAAAAGTAAATCTTGAGGAGAATTAAGAAAAGAGGAAAGACACTAAAAAAATAAAACCTATATACAGTTTTTTAACTGACATAATACTATAACATAACCAAAAATAACCAACCTGACCTCGAAAGAGGTCTTTTTTTTAGCCGATTTCAAGGTCAGGATTTGGTTTGTGTAAAACTTTTTTCAGTCAGTTTTACATATTTTTTATAATCTTTTCCCCAATCGTAAAATGACAGTATAACAGGACGCAGAGAATATCCGATATCTGTCAGGGTATATTCAACTTTTGTTCCGGCTTCTTCTCTTGTCAAAATTCCGTCTTGTTCAAGTTCTTTAAGTTTTGACGATAAAACTTTCTGCGTAATGCCTTTTAACGATTTTTTTATTTCACTGAATCTTCTTGTACCATCCATCAAATCCGCTATTATCATTACTTTCCAGCGGCAGCCAATCATTTTTATTGTTACTGCAACAGGATTCTTTGGTAAATCTTTTAAATTCATATATTCCCCGTATCTTTTTACTACCAGATTTTTATGTCATAATATCACATTATTTAAGGCTTTGCAACTGATTAGAAACTTATTTGGTCAATATTAAACTTAAAGGCTTCAACCTTAGCATAATCCGTTGGCAAAATAAAGGTTATATAATCATTCCCCGCTTTTTTGTCGGTTTTCATAATATTTATTATTCTGTTTTTGTCAAATTGAGGAATTTTTAAAAACTCAAATTTTGAAATCAAGTCTTCACACAAAAACTTGTATTCTTTATCAATTTTGCCCAATTTGAATGCGAAATTCAGCGCAAACAATATTCCTGCCACTACACATTCGCCGTGCAGAAATTTTTTATAATTCCCGATAGTTTCTACTGCGTGACCGTATGTATGACCGTAATTGAGTATTTTGCGCAGTCCTTTTTCTTTTTCATCCTGATTAACAACAGAAATTTTTAATTTTATGCAAATTTTTATCAAATCGGCAAGGGTTAAAATATCTTTATTGAGAATATTTTGAACATTTTCAGTCAAAAAATTCATGAGATTAAGTTCTTCATCACATAAACAACTTTTTTCAATAAATCCGTATTTAACGACTTCCCCAAGACCACTTTTAAATTGCCTCATATCAAGAGTCTTGAGAAAATTGACATTAATAAAGACTGCGCAGGGCTGATAAAAAGACCCGACTAAATTTTTACCGTAATCTGTATTTATGGCTGTCTTGCCGCCAACTGAACTGTCTGTGCAGGCAAGCAAAGTTGTAGGAACCTGAATATATTTTATTCCTCTCATATATGTTGATGCCGCAAACCCTGCCAAATCGCCAACAACACCGCCTCCGATTGCAATTATGGAATCTTCTCTTGTAAGACGATGTGAAAGTGCAAAATTCAGAATTTTTGTATAATTTTGAATATTTTTTTCTTTTTCACCATCTTTTAAAATAAATAATTTTTCTTTTGGAAAATCTAAAATTTTGCCGTAAATTTTAAAAACTTTTTGGCTTATTACAACGATATAATTTTTTACAGGAAAAGTATTAAAAATCTCATCACGCAAGGTTTCTATGTCGTGATTATTAATAAATATCGGATAATTTTTTTGCGCACTTTTTATGTTTACTTCAAGTTTGCACATTTTAATATTTCCCCTGCCAAATCTTCAATATTTTTATTATCCGTTATAACCGTAAAATGGGCAAGTTCGTAATTATTTTTGCGTAAATCCAAAAGTTTTTTTATTGCAGATAAATTCATATTATTGTTCAAAAGTGGTCTGTCAGTTGAATTTTTCAATCTGTTAAAAATTGTTTCAGGCGAAGTTTGTAAATATATTACGATTGAGTTATTTAATAAAAAATTTCTTGTCCTGTCATTTTCAAATGCGCCTCCGCCAAGAGATATGACAATATTTTCAGGTTCAAAAATATTTTTTATAGTCTGAACTTCAAGTGCTCGGAAAAAATTTTCGCCATTTTCGGAAAAAATTTCATTTATTGATTTTTTTTCGTGTAAGGCAATTTGTTCATCAATATCAATAAATTTCAATTTACATTTTTCTGCTAAAAATTTTCCGACAGTAGATTTTCCGGAGCCGGACATTCCTGTTAAAACAATTGTTTTCATAAGGTTATAATAACACAAAAATACATAATATATGTTATCGGTAGTAATTGAGAGATTAAAACTTTCTGCCTGTTCATTTCTTTCTCTTTTATTGCGAGTAAAAGAGAAAGAAACGGAACCAAAGAAAGAGAAAAACGCAAAGATACAATACCGCCTATGGCGGTATAAGACTGCTAACGCAGTAATAAGTGTTTTTGCC
>JAFUXT010000027.1 GCA_017470815.1 bacterium
AAAAAACAAATATTTGGAAGAAATATGAAAAAAAACTTTAAATTCTCGGAAACCTTAATGCACCATCTTGATAACACTGCAAAGATTTCAAGAGTTCTTGGTGCAAGATATTTTGATAAACATAACGAATTTGATATTACATATAATAACTTCTTAATTATTGAACTTTTGTTTACTAACCCTGATATTCACCAACGAAATATTGCAAGAGCATTGCTTATGGGTACAGCTAATTTAAGCAAAGAACTTGAAAGAATGGAAAATAAAGGCTTAATAAAAAGGAAATTAACAGAAAAAAATAAAAAAATGGTTAAAACAGTAAAACTTACTAAAAAGGGTGAAGAAATTTATCACACTATTGTAGGTGATTGGGAAAAATTTGTAACAGATTTAGAAAATATTTATACAAAAGAGGAATTAAAAACATTCAAAGAATTCTTGTTGAGAATGAAAAATAAACTGACAGAATCGATAGATATGGTAATCGAATAAAAAAGAAATAGGGGATTTATGAAAGGATTATTAGCAATATTATTAGTCGGAATTTTAGCATTTGCGAACCCTGCCGTACCGAATAACTACACAACATCTGTAAAAACAGGCGGTGAGGTTGAAGCGAAATACATTAAAACAGGTAGTTATGAAGTAAAATATTTTGAAGAAAAAACAACCGAAAATTTTAAAAAATATGAAGTATATTATCCAAAAGATTTAGAAACCACAAACACAAAATATCCTGTTGTTGTTTTTGTAAACGGTTCAGGGGTTAAAGGTTCAAGATATAAAGCATTATTTAGGCATTTAGCATCTTGGGGATTTATTGTACTTGGGAATGAAGATGAAAGTTCTTGGGCAGGAGCTTCTACTGATAAAACCTTGACATATATAATTAACAAGAACAAAGATAAAAACAGTATTTTTTATAATAAAATTGATACAAATAATATTGGTGCTTCCGGACATTCGCAGGGTGGAGCCGGTATATTTAACGCAATTACAACAAATGAGCACAGTTCAATGTATAAAACGGCCGTAGCTTTGTCGCCTACACATGAAGAACTTGCAAACGGACTAAAATGGAATTATGATTTAACAAAAGTAAAAATTCCGATATTAATGATAGCAGGTACTAAAGGTGATTTTGAAACACAAACAGTCATACCGTTAGAAGCTATGATTAAAATGTATAATAAATTAAATGTTCAAAAAGTTATGATGAGAAAAGTTGATATTGAACACGGACAAGTGCTATATGAGGCTGACGGCTATGTAACGGCGTGGTTAATGTGGCGATTAAAAAATGATTCTTACGCAGGTTCTGCATTCAAAGGCCAAAACGCAGAAATATTCAATAACAACCTTTATCAAGATGTAAAATCAAATATTTTAAATTAAAAACAAGAGATTATGCAGAGTTTTATATAAATGAGGTAAAGGGGTAAATTAAAAATGAAGTGGCTGATGCTATTACTTGCAGGAATATTTGAAATTGTATGGGCTGTTGCGATGAAATATTCAAATGGTTTTAGTATTTTGGTTCCATCAGTCATTACTGCTGTTGCGTATATTTTAAGTGCTGTATTTTTAGCATTAGCATTAAAATATCTGCCTCTCGGAATGGCTTATGTGATGTGGGTTGCTTTTGGGATTATCGGAACAACTATTCTCGGAGTTTTATTATTCAGCGAAAAATTAACCGTTGCACAAATAATATCTATAATTCTTATTGTAATTGGTGTAATAGGGCTAAAACTTTTTGCAAAACAATAAAAGCAGTCCATACTCTCTTATAAATTTGTATAATAATTGCGATAAGTTATCTTGTTTTCTTATGGCGGTTATGCAACGAAAAGCCGTCAATAAATGATTACTTCAGGTATTGCCGCAAATAAAAAACAAAAAAAATCTTACTTGAATGATAGCAGTATAAAATGTCTTGCTAATCACGATATTGGAATAAAATCGCAAGTGGGATAGTTTCTGAGCAGATTCAGCATGTCAGAATATCGGTGCAATAGCGGCTTGCCGGCAGAGTGCTGAAACCGGCGACTTTGTCGCTGCATTTATTGCCGGCAAACAAGCAGAGTGCAAAAATCAGGACAAAAATGCAAAAATAGTCCGGTAAATCTCTACACTATAAATCTGCCTTAAACTCCCAACAATTCAGCATCATAGCCAACGGAAACGCATCACAACTGTCTTGAAAGTATACAGCAGGCTCAATTATAACTGTCCAGAAAACCTATAACTACCCTCACAATATACAATTAAACCCGATAAGGCGATGCCTATCGGGTTTAATTCGGAAAAGGTGGGATTTGAACCCACGGTGCAGGTAACCCCACACAACACCTTAGCAGGGTGCCGCCTTAAGCCTCTCGGCCACTTTTCCAACCGGCGCAACCTTTACCAAGATTACATTTACCATTCTATCACAAATACTTTTTTTTGAAAAGTCTTTAAAAAAATCTTTTTGTTTTGTATAATTAAAGTTAATTGCTAATAGTGTATAGTGAATAGTTCATTAAATTATTATTTGATAAATTTGATAAACTCCAAAAACCGTAAAGGTCGATTCACTTCTCACTATTCACTTTTCACTTAAAAGAAAGGTTTATATAATGATTCAAATGAAAGTTATGGGCATTGCCCTTGATACCCGCACAGGTTCACCGATAGTTGTTTTGCACGATAAAGAAAACCGCCGTGCTCTGCCGATTTGGATTGGTTCTGCCGAAGCGAGTTCTATTATCAGAAAAATTGAAAATCTGTCTGTATCACGCCCTATGACTCACGACCTTATTATATCTATGGTCGAAAAAACAGGCTATAAAATTTCTAAAGTCGAAATAAATGATGTCGAAAAAGAAACGTATTACGCAATAATTTATCTTGAAAAAGAAAATGGCGAAATAATAGAAATTGATGCACGACCATCTGATGCGATAGCAGTTGCAATTCGTGTTGATGCCCCAATTTTTGTGAGTGCAAAAGTTCTTTCTGCCGGCTCTGTTTCAACTGATAGCGCAAAAGATGCTCAAGAAGCAGAAGAATTTAAAAACTTTATCCAAGACATCAAACCGTCTGATTTTTCAAAACTTTTAAAAGACTCTGATCATCACGAAAGCGAACAGTAGATAATTTTTTTAAAAATTTTAGTTATTTTTTCTTGTCACCCAATTTTCAATAACTTTTAATGGTGCACGAGTTAGAGCAAGTGCCCATTGAGGAATCGCTTTTGTTATAACCGAACCTGCACCGACATTTGCACCCTGTTCAACTGTTACAGGCGCAACTAAAACCGTGTTTGAACCGATTTTTACATCATCTTTCAAAACAGTTTTTGATTTTGTTTTGCTTATCGGGTCATAATTTGCGGTAATTGTCCCGGCTCCGATATTTACACGCTCTCCAAGTTCACTGTCGCCGATATAAGACAGATGTCCGACATTTGTGTTTGAAGAAATTTTTGATTTTTTAACTTCTACAAAATTCCCGACTTTTACATTATCACAAACCTCTACACCGCCTCTTAAATGTGCACAAGGTCCGATTTTGCAAGATTTACCGATAACATTTTTTCCTTCAATATATGTAAACGGATAAACTATTGTGTCTTGTCCGATTTGCGTGTCTTCGCTAATCCATGTTGAATCAGGGTCAACAATTGTTACCCCCTCTGCCATAAGTTTTTCGATATGGCGTTTATTCATTATTTTTGATGCGGTTGCAAGGTTTGAGCGTGAATTTATACCGTAAATTTCATCACTATCGTCTAAAATATAAGCGTTTACATTAAGGTTTTGAGATTTACCCCAAGAAATTATATCCGTTAAATAATATTCCCCTTGAGCATTATTTGTTTTGAGTTGAGAAAATGCGCCTTTAATTTTTCCCCAATTCAGACAATAAATACCTGCATTAACTTCTTTTACGGCTTTTTGTTCCAATGTTGCATCTTTTTCTTCCACAATACATTTTAAGGTATTGTCGTTTTCTCTTATTATTCTTCCGTAATTTGTCGGATTTTCAAAAATTGTACTCATAACAGTCAAATCAGAATGATTTGAGTTATGAAATTCTATAAATTTATTTAGTGTTTCTTCTTTTATAAGCGGAGTATCACCGCAAAGAATCAAGACTAAACCCTCATAGTTTTCCAAATTTGGACAAACCATAGATACAGCATGTCCTGTTCCGAGTTGAGGAGTTTGCAAAACGGTTTTGGCATTAGAATAATTGTCATTTACAAATTTTTCAACTTCTTCTGCATGATGTCCGACAATGACAAACTGTTCGTTAGTTATATTTTTAACATTATCTATGACATACCCCAACAAAGTCTTGCCTAATATTTCGTGCAGAACTTTGGGAGTTGTTTCGGATTTCATTCTTGTACCTTTGCCTGCTGCTAAAATTACCGCTTTTATATCCATATTTCCCTCATTTCTTTTATGAAACTATTATAGCAAAAAAAATCTGCCCTGAAATATAGGACAGATTTTTTGTTTATTTACATTCTTTGACCAAATCTTGTGCAAGTTTATCAATTTTCTTCTCGGCTTTTGACATAATACCTTCGATATCTGCACCGATTATATCAAGTTCTTCGGCTTTTATGTATTCGATATCTTTTATGCCGTGGAATTTTTGTGCAAGTTCTTTTATGTACCCAAAACCGTATTCATCAGATATAATTTTACCCCCTGCGGTTGTTATATAGACAAGTTTTTTTGCGTTACACAAACCCTCAGGATGCCCGTCTTCATTATAAATAAAGGTTAATCCAACAACATTTATTGCTTCAATATATGTTTTCAGGGTTGCAGGGAAAGACAAATCCCAATATGGAGCAGAAATTACTATCATATCGGCATTTGAATATTCTTTTGCATAATGGAATATAGGTTCATCAAAGTTTTGTTCTTCGGATAATCTTGTTCTGTGTTCTAAAGATTCTCTATTTAATGGCGGAATACATTCATTTGTCAGATATATTTCTTTTACATTTGCGTTTAATTCTTCTATCCCTTTAAAGAAATGATGTGCAAGTCTTTTTGTGCGTGAATCAGGTCTGACGGATGCATCAATATACAAAATATTCATAAAAGTCTCCTTTCTTAATAACTAATTATACACATAAAATGATTTTATATTTACATAAAACATATTATCGGTAGTTTTTGTTTCATCAAAACTACCATGACCGCTTTCTTTGGGCGGTCAAAGAAAGCGGTCAGAAAGAAACCCGCCGACCGGTACTCCGTTCGCTAATCATTTGTACTTGCTCCACATACAGGCGGGATAACTCACTATCGTTCAAACAAATCCCGCCTTGTTGTCGTGTCGCAAACAATGATTGCTCACTGCGTAAAGGTCGGACATCTTGAAAGCGCGCGCCGTAGTTTTAGGCGCGCTAAGAGATTTTTGCCGATAGGCAAAAACACTTATTACTGCGTTAGCAGTCTTATACCGCCATAGGCGGTATTGTATCTTTGCGTTTTTCTCTTTCTTTGGTTCCGTTT
The DNA here is from genome assembly GCA_017470815.1 of bacterium. GTDB lineage: Bacteria > Cyanobacteriota > Vampirovibrionia > Gastranaerophilales > Gastranaerophilaceae > Zag111. The sequence continues at coordinate 5,526 of JAFUXT010000027.1, forward strand.
CTTTCTCT
>JAFUXT010000014.1 GCA_017470815.1 bacterium
CTTAGGCAAAATGAGAGAAGTAATCACCGAACCTGCTAAGGAATTATCCCCATTTGCACCAAGCATTACAACAATGACAATTCCAACAGAAGATATTGGTGCTGTAATCGGGCCTGGCGGAAAACAAATCCGAGAAATCATTGATGCATCAGGCGCAGAAATTGATATTCAGGATTCAGGTGTAGTTACTATTACATCTAACGATCAGGAAGGTGCAAAAATTGCTATCAAAATGATTAAAGATATTACTTTTAAACCTGAAGTCGGTATGGTAATCAAAGGCAAGGTTGTAAGAATTATTCCTATCGGAGCGTTCGTCGAATTGGGCGGCGGCAAAGACGGCATGATTCATATTTCCCAAGTCTGCAATGAAAGAATCGAAACTATTGAACCGCATTTGAATATTGGGGATGAAGTTATCGTAAAAGTCATTAAAATCGACGAAAAAGGCAGAGTAAACCTTACATTAAAAGGGGTAACCGAAGAAGATAAAGCAAATTGCATAAACTAATACTTATGGCAATAAATAAAAGAAAGACTGATAAACTATCAGTCTTTTTTTTATGCTATTATAAAAAAAAATAATAGTAAAAGGGAGAATGATATGGTTGATGTAGTAACAATCGGTAGTGCAACGATGGATGTTTTTGTTGAATGTGATGATGCGAATGTAGTTTCTGTACGCAAAAAAGACCACTCAACAGATTTTATGAGTTATCCTTACGGATCAAAGTTGGAAATAACAGACTTTGATACACAGGTAGGTGGAGGGGGTGTTAACACAGCAGTAAATTTTGCAAATTTAGGTTTCGATACCGCAGTTATATTTAAGGTCGGAGATGATATTTATTCAAAAGGTCTTTTTGACTTTTTCAAAACTAAAAATGTAAATTTGGATTCAATAATTCAAGACAAAAAAGATACGACGGGTTTTTCTATAATTTTGACAAGTTTTGAAGGTGACAGAACAGTTCTTGCACACCGAGGTGCAAACGCACATATCAAAAAATCAGAAATAGATTTTGAAGTAATTAAAAATTCAAAACTTTTATATATAGCACCATTAAACGGAGAAAGTAACAGACAACTTGATGATTTAGTGAAATTTGCGAAAGAAAATGACACGATGGTCTGTTTTAATGCGGGCTCAACAGGGATTAAAAAAGGTTTCAATTATCTAAAAAAAATTCTTGCACTTGCGGATGCAGTCGTTATGAACAAAGAAGAAGCACAAATGGCAACAGGAATATATTTAAGACAGGATACAAAAGAAATTAAATATTCAAAAGAAGCGATACATCCGGATTTAAAAGAAATGTTTAAAAAACTGAAAATTTCTGATTATCAGGTTATTGTAATAACAGACGGAGGACATGGTGCTTATGCATACAACGGCAGACAATATTTTTACTGCCCTTGTTTTGAAGGTCCAGTTGTTTCAACCCTTGGCGCAGGTGATGCGTTTGCTTCAACCTTCTGTGCGGCAATGAGCAGATATAATTTTGATATTCCAAAATCTTTAATGGCAGGTTCAATAAATTCCGGCGGAGTTGTTTCAGATTTCGGCGCAACGCAAGGATTACTATCTTTTGAAGAAATTGAAGAAAAAATGGCTCAAACACCCGATTACAAAGCAATTACAATTTCAGCAGAATAAGAAATGAACAATTTTAATTTAGTTTCGTTATACAAATGTAGATAAGATAAGGAGACCAAATTATGGCTGATGAAGAAAAAAAAGAAACAAAAGTTTGTAATTGCGGAGAGTTAGGCAGATTTTTTACACAGGTTGCAGCAATATTTTTAGGCGTATTACTTGCAATATTGGTATCAGCGGCACTGTTAAAACCTAAATGTCCATGCAAAGGACCAATGCCATTTCCGCCAAGACCAATGTATGAAAGACAAATTCCTCCTATGCATGGTCATTGGAATGCAAAACGACCGGGTGAATTTCAAATTAAAAATCAAAAATTTGACAGAAATCAAACAAGACGCCATCACGATTTTCAGCCGACTGCAAGACCTGACAAGACTCCGGCTCAAAAGTAATTTAATATTTCAATATAAAATGTCCTGTAAAATTCTTTTACAGGGCATTTTATTTAGCAAATTTTAAATTCAGGGGTTTTGTAAAAAGCAAAGGCAATATAATTATGAAAATTTACCCTGCATTTAGAAAATCAATATATCATTTAAAACAGGACATTATACACAAAATAAATCCTGAAAAATGCAAATTTGTATTGCTTGAAAAAACACAAAAAATAAATATTGACCAATATAAAACATTTTCAGACAATACCCCTCAAAATGCTGACAGTTTTACTATCGTAACAATAGGAAAGCGTGAAGACAAAAATTATAAAAAGAAAATTACTACATTTTATTCAGATGGAAATGTTGTTGAAAGGCTTTTTGAATCTACGGAAGGTGAAAGAATAATAAGGGAATATGAGCATAGAGGGCATGATGTAAAGGATAGTAATTGCAGATACAGAAAAATTGTGCAAAAGAAAATGGTAAATGGTAGACCTGAATTTGTGACTAATTTGATAGAAGAAATGAGAACATATATATCAGAAACAAAAAAGAATAAAAAAACAGGAAAGAACCTTTTAAAACTTGAAATTATCAAAAATATTATTGACGGGAATAAAATTAGCGCAACTATAACCGAATATCCGTTTAACGGAGACAGAAAAGTTCCAAAAATTTCCAATTTAAGAAAAATTGCAGGACTTGAAATAGAATTAAATGAAAGCACTCCAAATATTACCGGAACTTTTGAAACAACAAATGTAAAACTGCCTGCAAATGACAAATATCTTCCATACAGATTTATACTTGATACAAAAACAAAGATAAAAGAACTTACAAAGCATTTTATAAAAGAAAAAAATCTTGACAAATTAAATATAAAAGTAAGAGTGAAAGACACTATTGGTAAGAACACAGCAGGCTACTTTGACGAAGAGAGAAACGAAATTGCATATGCAATTACTACAAGCGATATAGCAAAAACAACCGCACATGAAGTAGAACACGCATATCAATATTGTCAAATCGGCAGAGCAGGAAAGGGTTATTCTCAATACGGAAGAAACAGCAGAAAAATTTATGGTCCGATTGATAACTTACAAGAAAGTATGGAAGCGCATAAATATTCAATTGCATCAATAAATTACCCTAAACTGTCAGATGAAGAAGATTTAAGTAAGAATATGGATTATATGAATAATTATCTTGAAGTAAAAGCAAGAGAAGCCGGTGAAAAAGCAAGTAAAGAATATAAAGATATCGGAGCAGAATTTAATAAACAGTTTTTCTTTGGCTTGCAGTAGACAAACGACAAAAATTGTAGTGAGAGTCGGCAGATGGTAATTTGGACAAAATAAAAAAGCCGATAGCGAGACTCGAACTCGCGACCTGCTCATTACGAATGAGCTGCTCTACCAACTGAGCCATATCGGCTTTTGATATATACAGTTTAACAAAACGTAAAAAGAGTGTCAAATAAAAAAGGCAGACATTTGTCCACCTTTTTTAACTTTATTTTGTCAGGTTATTTGTATTATTGTCCTGCTCTATACAAATCCTCCGGTGTGTCCCCTGGGGAATAATATGCACTTGAATGTGTTGTTTGTGTGCGTGTATTTTGTGGTTTATTTACATTTTTATAAATTGTAGGACAATGTTTCTTGAATTCTTCTCCAGTTATTTGTTTACCATTTGGATCATAATATGTCTTTTTGCCTTTACCATCAATTTTTACATAATATCCGTTATTTCCACGAACTGTTCTTGTTTTTGTATCTTGGGAGTGAATATCATCATGACGTGCTGTTCTTGCCCCATGAGTCAAACCAAAATGATTTTCTATCCACTGCATTGTAGGAACATCAAGTTTTGTATAATCTGCATTTGCTTTTGGATTGCCATTTGAATCAAATACACTCGGATTCTTTTGTATAATAATACTACATAATTCCTTTTGCTGCTGTGCATTCAATACACCTTTTAATTTGGTAGATAATACCGCTGATGTTATCTGTTGTGCGGTTTTTCCGTTTCCATCTCGATTATGTGTATTATTTACAGCACTCGATTTATCATTTGATGCTCTATACCATCCTGCAGGACTTGCACTTCTGCTGCCTCCACTTACACCTGCCCGGGATCTTGGTCCATCTGTAGGACTTACTGTCGGAGACTCTGTTGGTGCCTCAGTCGGTGCTGCTGTTGGTGCCTCTGATGGAGCAGCGGTCGGTGCTGCTGTTGGGGCCTCAGTCGGTGCTGCTGTTGGGGCCTCTGACGGTGCTGCGGTAGGCGCAACTGTTGGTTCACTTCCACCACTTGCCAACTTTTCCATTAGCTCATCATAGGTACCCTCAATAGGTGTACCTCCATCTTTTGGTACTGCCTGATAAATTCCAGCCTTATCCGGATGTGATTTTATTATATATGATTTACCATAAAAATCAGTTAGATTTTTTAAATGTGCATCTTCTCCAGAAGTCTGCGGGGCGGTACCTTGCGGAGTAACAGCTCCATTTAACATTGGATATGAACCCATGCCCATCATAGGCATTGACGGGCAACCAAAAATACTGCCCATGCCCATACCATAGCCCATTCCGCCACCAAACAGACCTTGGCTTAAACCTGTCATAAAGCCCCAGAATCCTGACGGCCCGTTTTTAATATTAATATTTTCAGTAATACTGACATTACCGCCACGTGGCATCATAAAACCGCCGCTTCGAAAACGAAAATGTTGAGGCATAAATTGGTCATGTGCTCTGAAAAAATTAAAATAAGACATTGTACTCTCTCCATATTACTTCTTTGTATATATAAAGGATTTTTATTATGCCCTATTTCAAAATTTAAAAATATTGTAATATTTGTTTACAAAAAAGACCGATAAATTTATCGGTCTTTTTGTAAATTATTGTTTTTGAACTGTAAAAGTATTGCTTGAACTTGAAGTATATACATTATACCCATCTTGAGCAATTTTTGCTCTTAATTTATCTTTTGCTTCACTCGGATTATTTGCTTTAACTCTGTATGTACGAGTACCTTTCATTGTTTTTATTTGAACTGAATATACATTGTTACCTTCACTGTTCATCTTTGGACGCTGTTCTGCAATTGTCTTAGCGAATAAGTCAGGGTCACGTTGACGAATTGTAGCCTCGTTTAATTCTGTACCGTCTTTTGCAAAATAGTGCCATCTGCCATCTATTTGTTTTGCATAGCGACCTGTCTTACCCGTAATTGTTTGACCAATTTTGTGCTCACCTGAAGCTCCGTTATATTTGCCGGTTGCTTTTTTCGTCCCATCTTTTTTTGTTGCTTTTATGTCTTTACTTGAGCCGACATAGTTTTTCTTAATATAATCAATTGAAGGAATGTCTAATTTAGACGGGTCAAATCCTTCTTTAACCTTACCGTCTTGGAATACACTCGGATTGTTTCTTTCTACGTCTTTTGCTAATTTATTTCTGTCCTCAGGACTTAAATAATTTACCTTATTATTTAATATAATATCTGTTACCTGACGAGCGGACATTCCCGGACGGATTGCCTTAAGCACCGCTTTACCATCCTGATTGTTTTGTTCTGCTCTATACCAACCATCAGGACTTGCACTTCTGCGGCCCCCACTTACACCTGTCCGGGATCTTGGTCCATCTGTAGGACTTACTGTCGGAGACTCTGTTGGTGCCGCAGTCGGTGCTGCTGTTGGTGCCTCTGATGGAGCAGCGGTCGGTGCTGCTGTTGGGGCCTCCGACGGTGCTGCGGTAGGCGCAACTGTTGGTTCACTTCCACCACTTGCCAACTTTTCCATTAGCTCATCATAGGTACCCTCAATAGGTTTACCACCATCTTTTGGTACTGCCTGATAAATTCCATCCTTATCCGGATGTGATTTTATTATATAAGATTTACCATAAAAATCTGTTAAATTTTTAAGGTGCGCATCTTCACCCTGCGTTTGACTTGGTCCTTGTGGAGTAGTAGCCTGACGGGAATTTAGCAAACCAAAAATTCCGCCGCCCATGCCCATACCGAACATGCCGCCGCCAAACAAACCTTGAGTTAAGCCTGTCATAAAGCCCCAAAATCCCGATGGTCCGTTTTGAATATTAACATTTTCAGTATAAGAAAAGTTTCCGCCACCACCAAATATACCTATCCGCGGCATCGGTCTGTGATAACAGTTTGTTCTCAACGGACCGTTTGGCATAAATCTTAAGTTAAAGGCTCTGCCCATTCCGACTAAACTCATAAGCATGTCTCCTCTTATTTTTACTTTTAATTAAATATATAAAGTATATAAAGAGTATATAATTGCTTATATAATAAAATTTGTTTACAATTCGTAACAATTACTTAACATTAATTTTATTTGAGACAAGGGATAAAATAAAGTCATACCTTGGTTTATCGTTTAAATACCACCAGCCGATTAGGGCTTCAAAAGCGGTCGCCTGCCTGTATTCGTGTTGTATATTTTTTCTGCCGACCGGAATGGGTAAATTTCTCGCTCTTTTTGCAAGTTCTGTTTCATCTTCAGTTAAATTGGGCTCTAAATAATGCAACAACTCGCACTGAAACTGTGTTTTGACCATTGATATAGTTAATTGATGCAACTTTTTAGCGTTATTCGTCACAAGAATTGTCTTTTTACGGATATACAACTCCCAAACAGCATCGCCTAAATATGCGTAATTTCTTAAATTGATTTCCTGCATAAATGAATTTTACTACAAAATACCCTATTGTAGTATTTAACAAGAAAAAAATTTGTGAGAAGTTATTTTAATGAGATATTTTTTTATTATATTAATTTTGTTTAGTCAAATATACATTAAAGCAATTGCGAATGTAGAAAATATTGATTTTAGGCCTCTATATTACAATGTATTAGACTTAAGCAAGGAACAAATACGCCAATTTAACGACGGAAACGAGAATATATTGGATAAAAGACAAAGAGCACAGTATAAAATCATTAAACATCTTGAAAAACACGAAAAAAGAGAAAAAACAAAAGATTATCATAAATCAAACCCGAGAATGACTGTTTTTGGAGATTTAAAAAGGAAATAGGGTTATGTTTATAGTAAAATTAAATTGAGTACAAACCCTCACCCGCATTTGTACGGCTCATACTTAGCCCTACAACTGCTCCCTCTCCCAAAGGTAGAGGGGTAAGAGGTATAAAAAAGGAAGATTATGAAAAAAGTTTATATAGAAACAATGGGATGCCAAATGAACAAATCCGATACTGAGCGTATGCTCGGCATGTTATATAATTTTGGCTACGAAGAAACAACAGAACCCAAGCAGGCTGATTTATTGATGGTAAACACCTGCTCAATAAGACAATTAAGCGAAGATAAAGCATACAGTTTAATCGGTTTGTGGGGAAAGTGGAAAAAGAAAAGACCTGATTTAAAAATCGGATTTTGCGGATGCGTTGCTCAGCAAAAGGCACAACAGATATTCAAACGCGCCCATTATGTAGATTTTGTACTCGGGACCCACAAAATTTATTCTTTACCCAACATAATCAAAAAAATTGAACAGGGAGAAAAAGTTTGTGAATGTGAAGAAACACACTCAACCGAGGACAATGAAGCGGTAAAGTATAATATTAATCGTGTAAAATCCGTTAATGCATGGATACCGATAACCGAAGGCTGTAACAATTTCTGCACATATTGTATTGTGCCGTACACAAGAGGTCGTGAGCGTTCAAGACTGCCTGAAACAATATTAAAAGAAGTCAATGACGCCCTGAATTCAGGATTTAAAGAAATTACTTTATTGGGGCAAAATGTTGATAGTTACGGCAAGGATTTTAAAGACAAAAATTACAGACTTGCGGATTTACTGCGTGAAGTAAACGCCATAGAGGGTAAATTCAGAATCCGTTTTGTAACATCTTACCCGACAGATATTACTGATGAACTTATACAGACAACACTTGAACTTGATAAAGTTTGTGAGTACTTCCATATTCCTATGCAGTCTGGCGACAGTACTGTTTTGAAGGCAATGAACAGACGCTATGACAGAGAAAAATACTTTGAGATAGCAAACAAAATCAGAAAAATGGTTCCTGATGTAACAATCACAAGCGATTTTATTGCAGGTTTTCCTGGGGAAACGGAAGAACAATTCCAAAACACCCTTTCTGCAATGGAAGAACTTTGCCTTGATTATTCAAATACCGCAGCATATTCTCCAAGAGAAAAAACAGTTGCGGCAAAATGGACTGATAAATTTATTGATGAGGACATAAAATTTGAGCGACTTGAAAGACTAAACGAACAAAACCGCAAATGCTGTCTTGCTTCTAACAAAAAATTTATCGGAAAAACAATGGAAGTTTTAATAGAAAACTTTGAAAACCACAAGGGGCAAAAAGTCATTTCAGGCAGAACAAGAAATAATAAAATTGTCCATATTCCTTGCGAAAATGATTTAACAGGGGAATTTCTCAATGTAAAAATTACCGGCTGCAAAACCTGGTACCTAAATGGCGAAATCGCATAGCCTTTATTTTCAATGCTTTTACTCTAATATATTAAGAAATGTAAAGTCAATTTTAATAAAAAAGGCAATTAATTCAAAAATATATACTTTATATCTATGTAAGAGATAAGAGAGAGATTAAGCATTATGGCTACAGGACAATTTGGAACAATTATTAAACCAATGGCACACAGAAAAGGTGCAGTTAAGGAATTTCAATATTTACAGCACAAAGACAGAAGAATGAGATTCAACAATGCACAGGATCCGATTTATTATATCTTTGATTGTATAGAAAATCGTCCTGTCAGCAAGTTGGCAAAAGAATTTGTTGAAGATGCTATATTTGATACAATGAATTTTATTTCAAAAGTGGTTGGATAATCATAAGGAAAAAGAGAAAAGAAAAGTTTGGAAAAGGATAGGAAAATACATTAAATAAGCGGTCAAAAGACCGCTTTTATTTTATTAATGACCTTTGCTTTATTTATATCTAAACAGCAACTTCTTTTTGGGCCTGAACATATTTTGTAGCATAAACCGCACCGATTGCACCGTCAGATGCTGCAGTTATCACTTGTCTTAACGGAGTATTACGAACATCCCCGACCGCATAAACACCATCCAAAGATGTTTTCATTGTTTCGTCCGTCAAAATAAATCCTCTTGCATCCTGCTTAATTTGCCCGTTTATATTATCTACGTTAGGAAGCATGCCGATATAAGGAAATACCCCGTCAGTTTTTAAGTTTGTAACATCATTTGTTTTAACATTTTTGATAACAATATAACTAACCAAATCTTCTCCGCAAATTTCTTCTACGACGCTATCCCATACAAATTCGATTTTATCATTTTTAAATGCTCTTTCCTGAATGATTTTATCTGCACGAAGTTCATCTCTGCGGTGAATAATATAAACTTTAGATGCAAATTTTGTTAAATACATTGCTTCTTCAACTGCAGAGTTTCCACCGCCGACAACGGCAACAACTTTATCTTGATAAAACGAGCCGTCACAAACAGCACAATAACTAACTCCCCTGCCAATATACTCAAGTTCACCTTTTACTCCGAGTTTCATTGGCTTAGCACCTGTTGCAATAATAACAGATTTTGCTTTAAAAATGCCTTCTTTTGTTGTTATAACCTTTGGATTTGAGACCAAATCAACTGACTCGATTTCCTGCATAGGAAATTTTTGAACTCCGAACATATCTGCATGTTCCTCAAATTTTTCCATCAAATCAAAACCGCCAATCTTTTTCATCCCCGGATAATTTTCAAGTTCAAGATAATTTGACGGCTGACCGCCTAACATGCTTACATCAATTATTGCCGTGCTTGCTGCCCCTCTTGCACTGTATAATGCGGCACTAAAACCTGCAGGACCTCCCCCTAAAATCACAACATCAAAATCATAAGTTTCCATTATATATAATCCTCACTTCCCCTAATCTTGTACGATACCGCCTCCGACTTTTTCTCCTTTAATTTTATATTTTGCGGACTCGGTTTTTACTATTTTACCACCAACATAAGTATCTATTTTAATGTAATCGTAACCTTCAAAGTAATCACCGTCAATATATATATCGGCTTTATCTGTCAGTTTTTTCTTACCGTAATTTCCGTTCTTGGTAAAAATAACATGCCTTTGGTCTGAATCCTCAACACTTATTTCTGCTTTTGCACCGTTAAACATGTTATATAAAGTTATGACGTTACCTGTGCAGGATAAGTTCCACATATCCAAACTTTTTTCTTTAAAAATTGCAGAATTTTGTTCAATCCGTTGAGAAGTCACTCTCCAGGTCCCATAAAAGGATTTTGGAACCATTGTAACTGAACCTGTAAGCAACGTTGGCTGCTGTGCCATGGTATTACAAAAACAAAAAAATAATAAGAAAAATAGTATAAATATTTTCTTCATATAGATATTTTTAATGAGATAACAAAATTTGTCATCATTCAACTGATACAAAATTAACTATTAATTGTAACAAAATATTAACAAAAGATATAAAATATTAAAGATTTCAGTAAATATAGCCGACAAAAAGAATAATAAAACTATATGGAAAATTGAAAGGACTGTATTACAATGGGATTGGCAGCATCACAAGCAAGATTACTGACCATAACTGCAAGACTCGCAGACAATGAACTGCGTTCGCAGACCATTAACAACGCTAAAATGCGACTTGCAACTCAAAGTGCGCAGGCAAGCGATGAATACGTTTCTGCTTTAAATAATGCCCAAATGATGTTTTCTAATGTAGGAACTGACGGTTTGGCACAAAAACAGGCTTTAACTTTTAACGCACTAACACAATACAGTCAATATAACACTCAATACGGTATCGTAAATTCTGCAGGAATGATTATGGTAAGCGAAGAAGATGCCGCAATATTCAAAAATACAAGTAATAATCTTGAAGCATTTTTGAAAGCGCATGGCCTTGAATGGGAAACTACTTTCTTTAGTGATTCAAGCGGAAATCTTTCAAAGAAAATTCAGGATTTCTACGGTACAGGGTCTTATAAGTATCTTGGAGACCTATTTAGCGGCATGTCAAATGACGATTTAAAACAACTGTATCTTGATTCTTTAAGTGAAGACGCATCAATTGAAAAACTTAATTATGAACAAGCAGCACAAAATTACTATACCGAAGTTCTTTCACTTTATAAAAATGCCGCTCCTGAAATGCGTCAGGAAATTTTAGATACTACCAACAGTAATATTACTGAAGAAAATGTTGCTAATGCCATAGCAGGATTAGATAATGCGGCAAAAGTCAAAAGAGAACTGCTTAGCGGAAACTTGTACGGTAACGATCCTATAAACGATGACATAGATAACGGTGCAAAATTTGCTTTGAATTATTTAACCAGCAAAAATTATCTAAATACAGGCTATGAAGTATTACTTCGTAAAAAGGTAAGTTCATTGACTGATAGTGCACGTCGCCCCGGATATGCAGGTTTGGCTACCGAACAAACACAGATTAGCGGACCAACATCCCCAACAGTAACTTATACCAATAGTAATGGAGATGAAGTGAGCATTTCCGGCGGTACCTCTTATACTTTTGGAGGAAATCCAACATTTACAATAACGTTTGATGTTCCTACACTGAGCGACCCTGAGCACAAAACTATAAAAGATGCGGACGGGAAAGTTATCAGAGAATATGACTGGCAAAGGGTAACAGGACGTCATAACGAAATAACTTCAAGTGATTCTTCTATGATACTACCAAATGTAAACGAGATTACGGAAGATAGTTGGAATAGTAACCCAAGCACAAGAGCTTCTGTAATTGACCAAATATACACAGACTCATCTACAGGTACAATTGAGTACAGATATGTAAATATATATGAAGATGACAAAAATCATACTCCTGATTACTATGTATGCAAAGTTCCAATTGGAACGAATTCAACAAAAGATAGAGTTTACAAACAGTTAGCAGATTGGTATCTTGAATATGTACTTGATACAGAGGCAGCATTCAACTACTACGGTTATGCCGCAGAAAATAAGGACTGTCCGACATTAAAAGGCTACAATGATTCCATTGCAGACTTTGGAGTTTACGGAGTTTCAGTATCAATCCCTAAAGAAGCCAATTGTCTTGTTGACTACAATGAAATGGTTAAACAAAAAGGACTCACAAGAAACGGAGTAAATCCATATATGAAAAGTGTATTGGATTCATTTATGGCAGATTTAATGCTTGATGTACTCGGTGAACCGAAATATGCTTGGGTTGACAAAAGTGATCCTGAAAATATCGGTAATGCAGATTCAAAAGCACAATGGTTAACCAACTTATTCAACAGAATGCAAAAAGGTTACAAAGTTTTAGAAAACGGACTTGCAAAATCACAGGAATGGCTTGAATATGCCTTTGAAAGCGGTCTTGTATCAATGGAGCAGGTTGACCTTTCGCAAAATTGGGTATCAATGGATTACAAATCCTGCTCTAATATCTATGAAGAAACAGATAACTCTGCTACTGTGTCAAAAGCAGAAGCAAAATATAACAGAGCAATGAACGATATTAAACAAAAGGACAGTATGTTTGATCTTCAACTTAAAAATATTGATACAGAACATTCCGCCCTCCAAACAGAATATGATGTTATTAAGGGAGTAATGAATAAAAATATAGAAAGGACAATGAAATTCGACCAAAACGGATAAAGTTAAATATCAAGACTACAAAAAAACAGGCAATAATGCCTGTTTTTCTTTGTGTTTACTTTAACTCTGATACAATTAATCCTTTAAAGAAGAAATTAGTTCGTTTATAGAATTTTCCTGCAATTTGATTTCCGCAATTCGTGCTTTTGTTTGTTCAACAAGTTCAACAGGAGCATTTGAAACAAATTTAGGATTATTTATTCTGCCTTCTAAGGATTTTCTTTCTCCTGAAAGTTTTTCAAGTTTTTTGTTCTGGCGTGCAATTTCCTGTTCAAAATCAATAAGATTTTCAAGCGGAATAACGATTTTTGATGCCGAAACAACTGCACTTGCAGATTTTTTTGCATTTACGTCCCCGTCAGCATAAGTAATATTTTCAACCTTTGCCATGCGCTTTACATAACTTTCAATTTCTTTAAATATAGGTTTTTCATCCTCAGAAGCATGAATTTCTATATCAAAATTTAAAGACAGCGGAATGTTAAAACTTTGACGAACGTTTCTTAAAGAAGAAATTGTTTCAAATACAAGTTCCATCTCCTTTGCCTCTTTAGCATATGCCAAAGACTCATTATAAACAGGATAAGGAGCAAGCATAATAGCCTTAATATCAGTAGATTTCGGGATTAACTGCCATACTTTTTCGGTGATATGAGGCATAATAGGATGTAAAAGTCTTAAAGCCATATCAAGAACATATCTCAATACCCTTTGAGTATTAAGTTTTAATTCAGAATTTTGCAACTGAATTTTTGCAATTTCAACATACCAATCGCAATATGAATTCCAGAAGAAATCATAAAGAACATGAGCCGTTTCACCAATTCTGTAACTTTTTATATCTTCATTGACTTCTTTTGCAACACTGTTTAATTTATCTAATATCCACTTATCAGCAATAGTTAGGGTATTAAAGTCAATTTCATTGTTATCAACACCTTCAAGATTCATCAATACAAATCTTGATGCGTTCCAGATTTTATTCGCAAAATTTCTGCCGTATTCAAAGCGTTCATCGCTTATTTTTATATCCTGACCACCATAAGTGCAAAGCGAAGTCATTGTAAACCTTAAAGCATCACATCCGTATTTATCGATAATAACAACAGGATCAATTGTGTTGCCTTTTGATTTTGACATTTTCTGACCTTTTTCATCACGGATTAAACCGTGAATATATACGGTAGAAAACGGCGCTTTACCGGTAAACTCAAGTCCCATAGTAATCATTCTTGCAACCCAGAAGAAAATAATATCAAAACCGGTTACAAGAGTTGTTGTCGGGTAGAATTTCTTAAAATCATCACTGTCGGTATTAGGCCATCCCATTGTACTAAACGGCCACAAACCCGATGAAAACCAAGTATCAAGAACATCCGTTTCCTGTTCCCAAAGTTCTGGATTCGGATTTTCTTTTGCGACAACCATTTCACCTGTTTTTTTGTTGTGATATGCAGGAATTTGATGTCCCCACCACAACTGACGTGAAATGCACCAATCTCTGATATTCTCCATCCAGCCTAAATAATTCTTTTCCCATCTTTCAGGTATAAATTTTATTCTGCCGTCATGAACTGCCTTAATTGCTTCTTGCGCTAAAGGTTTCATTTTTACAAACCATTGTTCCGAAAGTAACGGCTCAATAGTAGTTCCACAGCGCTGACATTTTCCGACATTATGTTCATGGTCTTTTGTTCTTAACAAGAAATTTTGATATGATAAATCGCCAATTATCGCTTTTCTTGCCTCATATCTGTCAAGTCCGTGGTATTTATGAGGAACTTCACCGCAAGCAATCATTTTTGCTTCTTCATCTATTACCCAAATCGGTTTTAATCCATGGCGTTTACCTACTTCATAATCATTTGGGTCATGAGCAGGGGTAATCTTTACAGCACCTGATCCAAAATTTCTGTCAACATATTCATCTGCAATAATTGGAATTTCCCTGCCTGAGAGCGGAACAACAACCGTTTTGCCTACTAATTCCGAATATTTTTTATCATCAGGGTGAACTGCGATTGCAACATCCCCAAAAATTGTTTCAGGTCTTGTTGTTGCAACTATTATTGCTCCTGATTCATTTTTTAAAGGATAAGAAATTTCCCACAAATGTCCTTGTTCTGTTGCATATTCGGTTTCTACATCAGAAATTGCACTGCGGCACCGAGGACACCAATTGACGATATATTTACCTTTATAAATCAGTCCTTTTTCATAAAGGCGAACGAATACTTCTTTTACAGCATCAGAACAACCTTTATCAAAAGTAAACCTTTCTCTTGTTCTGTCAAAAGAAGCACCAAGCCGTTTGCATTGATCTAAAATTCTTGATTTATGTGCATTTGCCCATTCCCAAGTTTTTTCTAAAAACTTATCACGACCTAAATCATATCTTGAAAGTCCCTGTTCCCTTAACTGTTTTTCTACGACATTTTGAGTTGCAATACCAGCATGATCAGTACCGGGAACCCACAAAGTTTCATATCCGCTCATTCTGTGATAACGAATAAGAATATCCTGTAATGTCTCGTCTAATGCATGTCCCATGTGCAAAACTCCTGTGACATTCGGAGGAGGTATAACTATTGAATACGGTTCTTTTTGACTATGGGCATCAGCCTTAAAAAATCCGTTATCTTCCCAAAATTTATATATACTTTCTTCTGTTTCTTTAGCATTGTAAACGGTAGGTAAATCCTGAATTGTTGTAGTCATATTTCTTCCTCTTTTAACTGTTTATATTAAAAGATTATCACAAAAATAAAATATGTTACGCATAGTTGAAGTAATTGAAATAGAGAATAAAATATGTTATAATATTATAAACACAGCGGATATGGGAGTACGAATGACACAAACAAAGAAAAAACCTGCATTTACACTTGCAGAAGTTATGATTGTACTTTTAGTACTTACTATATTATTTGCCGCTTTTGCACCTTTTGTAACAAAACGCAGAAGAAATTCAGCAGCAAAACAGGAATTTTGGATGTGGTCAAGCCGTAATTACATGGCAGGACCAATGAACACTTATTACAAACCGATTTCCGACAATTATTTAGGTGGCATATATATTGGAACAACTCCCGATTCGGAAAATGATATAAAATCATCTTATACCCCATTATCCAAAGTTGTAATTCGCTCAGGTTACATTGCTGATAATCTTATACAACGACAATTACAACTGAGGTACGGAAGGAATGATTTTAATGACCCCGGACAACTTGCAGCAACATTTATAGCGGATAATACGAACTTATTATTCGGGGCTAACTTTCCTATGCTTCAAAGAAAAGAAAGTGATACAACATACCCAAGCAATAATGTCGCCTTTGGATTTAATGCAATGAATGGTATAAAAGACTATAATGATGTAAATTCAAAAGCAGATAATAATACCGCATTCGGGAATGATTCTTTACCTAATACATACTCCGGCGACGACAATACTGCAATTGGAGCAAGAACAGGGTATGCAAACCTTGCCGGCTACAATAATACATTTATTGGCTATGATGCCGGCAGTGAATCAGAAACACATTTCAGCACATTAGTTGGCTATCATTCTCAAGCATTAACAGGTGACTATAACACACTTATCGGTGCATATACCGGATTTGGTGATAAATGTCCTACTTGTCAGGGAAGCAGAGATTTTCAGTACAATGTAGGAATGGGTTATAAAGCATTAAGCAGTGTAACATCCGGGAAATACAATGTTGCAATCGGTTCAGGAGCATTAGGGGCTCTAACAACAGGTAATTACAATACTGCTATCGGATACAATGCATGTGCAGGGATTACAGGACAATCTTACAAAACATGTATCGGGGCAAATTCAGGTCCTGCATCAAATTCCCCCGTAAATACAGAACTTGCTTTTGATAAAAATGATTCAACACCAAGAACATATATCGGTTCAAATCCAAATCTTAATAATAAAAATAATTCTTTAACCGACAGTACTTGGAAATCTTCAGGACTATACGGTGGAGATGCTGTTTTGGAAATACATAATTCAGGAGGTTATGGAAATAACAAGTTGATCAATAACCCTGTAATTCAATCAAATGCAACGACCATAATTAATGGAAATCTTATTGTTAAGGGAAAAACATATCTTACAATGGGTAATATACTATACCCGTTCTACTATCAGAATAATATTTTCGGAACAAATAAAGATGTAAATTGTGCAGCAAATCAAATTACTTATGACTTTTCAAATGCCGGAGAATGTGCAACTCTTGCCCCTATAACAAGCGATAGAAGGCTAAAAAATATTTTATCAAGAAATACCGGCGGAATTGATAAAATAAATCAATTAAAAGTTTACAACTATAAATTTAAGAATGATAAAAAACAAAAACACCATGTCGGAGTAATAGCACAAGATTTGGAAAAAATATTTCCTAATTCGGTATTTAAAGGTGAAGACGGATTTTTGAAAATAAAACTTGATGAAATATTTTATGCTGTAATAAATTCCATTAAAGAGTTAAACGAAAAAATTGCTTCTTTAGTCAAGAGCGTTACTTCACTTGAAAAAGAAATAACAGAAGCAGAAAAAGAAAATGCTAAACTCAAAACACAAGTTAAGTTATTGACAGTAAGAGTTAATAAATTAAAAAATAAATAATTTTATTTGTAATAAAACTTTGTAATAGTGCTTAATTTATTTGAATAAATTAAGCGTTTAGATTACACTATATAAAAGTAACGTAGTGCCGGGTCGGAATTAAAAACCTTACCGGCAAAATAGAAATTAAGGAGAATAAAAAATGAGTGGAAAAAACTTTTTATTTACCTCAGAGTCCGTAACAGAGGGACACCCTGACAAAGTATGTGATCAGATTTCTGATGCAATTTTAGACGAATTTTTGTCAAAAGACAACCGTTCAAGAGTTGCGGCAGAAACAACAGTAACAACCGGTATGGCTTTAATTTGCGGTGAAATTACCGCAGATTGTTATGTAGATATTCCTCAAGTTGTCAGAGATACTATCAGAAATATCGGTTACACAGGCACATGCTCCGGCGGATTTGATGCAGATACATGTGCGGTATTAACAAGTATTGATGAACAATCTACAGATATAGGCAACGGTGTTAATAAAGCATTTGAATCTCGTTCTAATAATGCAGATACATCTGTTATTGAAACTGAAGAACTCGGCGCGGGAGACCAAGGTATCATGTTTGGTTATGCTTGCAATGAAACACCTGAACTTATGCCTTTACCTATCAGTTTGGCACATAAATTATCATACCGTCTTGCTCAGGTCAGAAAACAGGGACTTGTTGATTATTTAAGACCTGACGGTAAATCACAGGTAACCGTTGAATATAAAGACGGTAAGCCGTTTAGAATACACACTGTCCTATTATCAACTCAGCACAATCCAAGCATAAGCGGAATTGCTGATAATGAAAAAGTTCAGGAAATTATTAAAAATGACCTTAAAAAACTTGTTATTGATTATGTATTTGAATCTTGTGATATTAAACCTGATGAAGATACAATCATTTTAATAAACCCGTCAGGAAGGTTTGTAATCGGCGGACCTCAAGGAGATTCAGGTTTAACGGGAAGAAAAATTATAGTTGACACTTACGGCGGATATTCAAGACATGGCGGCGGAGCATTTTCAGGAAAAGACCCGACGAAAGTTGACCGTTCTGCTGCTTATGCATCTCGTTATGTCGCTAAAAATATTGTTGCATCAGGTTTGGCTGAAAAATGCGAAATTGAACTTGCTTATGCAATAGGTGTAGCAGAACCGCTATCAATTATGGTTGATACCTTCGGAACAGGTAAAATTTCTGATGAAGAACTTTCTGCGCTTGTTTCAAAAACATTTGACCTTACACCTGCAGGAATTATCAATAAATTTGATTTAAGAAATCTGCCAAAGAAAAATGGCGGGAAATTCTATCAATTACTTGCTGCTTATGGTCACATGGGCAGAACTGATATAAATGTTCCTTGGGAATTAACGGATAAAGCAGAAGAACTTAAACAAAGAGCGACTTCCTGCGGATTAGGTTGTATATAATAAATATTTTAATCAAATATTATTAAAAAGCAGCGGTGTGGTTAAAGCCATACCGCTTGTTGTTGCAAAATGTAAACTCATAAATAATCTATATATCAATTTTTACAAATAAAAATACTTTATAGAAGTATAGGTTATGTAGGTTACTAATGGTTAATGAAAGGTAGGTTATTTATGAGTAACATTTACACAGGTTACGGGAATTCTCCTGTTATTTACACAATGTTTGATTCATCAAAAGGATCTTTTGGCAACAGGTTAGATTGCACCGCACACAGAGCAGTAAACAGTGCAAGAGCGACATTAGAAACAGGTGCACTCGGAGTAGCAACTTATGCAGGGTACAAGGCAATAAACTGTGCAACAAAAGGTAAATGCTTTAATTGGAACACAGGCTTGAACAAGAGTTTGTCAAAAATTGCAAGCGTATATAAAGATGGTGTTGAAATTTTTGAAAAAGCAGCAAAATCAAATAGCGGAATTAAAAAATATATTGCAAAAGGTGCAAAAGGATTAGCAAATTTGTTTAAAACCGGTTGCGAAAAACTTGCCAAAACATCAGGCAGACAGAAACTATTAGGCTTGCTCGGGCTTGCTGCAGTAGGGACACTTGTTGCAATTGAAAGAAAGCATGCCTTTAAAGAGGGGCAGTACGAACAGGAATATAATCACAGAGCAAATAAACAAAACGAAGTATAAATTTAAAGGCGGGTAAATTCCCGCCTTTTTACTTCTCTAAATTATCAAGTTCTTTTGATAACATAATTAATTTATCTTTTAACATTTTATTTTCTTTTTTCAGAATGACAATTCGCTCAACATCAGTTACAACCCTTTTTGCTAAATCAGAAATTTTCTCATATAATTCCTTAACAGAATTTACGGCAGAATAAAACATTTCATCTCTGCGTATTTTATAATAACCCCTGTCATCTTTTGTGACAGCATCAGGGAATATGCGTTTCAAGTCCTGTGCAATCACACCAACCTGAGGCACCTTTTGTTTATCATTTTTTAATGTGAAATTGTAAATTTTTAACTGTGATAATAGTTCTAATCCTTTTTCATAAGGCTGACCAACATTTTTAAGCCGTAAATCACTTGAAACTTCCTCTGTATTAAGATTCGAGGAACCTAAGTCATCGGTTCGCCTTATACCTACAGGAGTAAGTATAGGACAGCATGAACCACCCGTAATTAACTGCGTAGCGACAGAATTTGTACCGCCATCAGTAAGATTATGACCTCCATCAAGTTCTATATTGGCAGAGGTGTAAGCGGTATCATTGTAAGAAGAACCGCATTTATGAGGGGAATGTCCCCAAAAATAATTGTACCCGCCGAAAGAATTATCAATAATGTTATTGTAATTTTTAAATGCTAAATATGACCAATCATAAGAATCACGTCCTGAAAACCCAGAACCACCTGCATAATCTTTGGCAGAAGTTGAGCAGGAATAATTACAAATACAATGTTCTCTGCCTGTATATGCTTCACGCATATAACTTTGAGCATTTTTAATTCTTTGGGTAAATTCGCTTCCGTCATAACCAATCAATGGTTTATGAGTCAGAGCAGATTCTTTGTATAACTTATACCCCATTAAAGAAATAGTATTTGCATAAGTATTTGCAGATGCAGACGGAGCCATAGGGAATGGCGAACGCCCGACCATATATGTCTGCCCTCTGACGATTAAATTTCCGTTTACAACAACCGAAGAATCTCCCAAATCTGGCGCACCGCTTATTCCGTTAGGATACGGGTACTTGCTGCCTGCTGATGTAAGATTATGAACTTCTAAAGTTGCCGCTCCGTTAAATGCAGAAGTTGGTCTGCCGATAAGAACACGTTCTTTTGAATCAGTAAAAAATGATTGTGCGGTAGAGCCCATGGCTGCAGTATCAACTCCATGACCACCGATACAGGTGGTATATTGAGATGATGAACCTATACCCTTACAGGAATTATACCCGATAGCAGTATTATATTTGAAATTTGAATATGAATCACCTGCAGGATTTGAAGATTGTAATGCACCATAACCTATTGCGGTATTATAATATCCGCCTGCATTTGAACTGTCACCTATTGCAACATTATAATCTCCTTTTACATTAATATTATTACCGACAGCAGTTGTATAATTACTTGCACTTGATTTTGATGAAGTATTATTCCCGATAATCGTATTATAATTTCCTGTTGCCGCATTATAAGAATTACGACCGACAAATACATTACCAATGCCTGTCGTAAGAGCGGAACCTGCACCAACCCCGACAGCAGTATTTGCACTCCCTGTTGTGATGCTTTTTAACGCTTCATAACCAAATGCAGTATTATATATACCGGTAGTAATCGAATCTAAAGCATTTCTGCCAAGAGCAGTGTTCCCCATTGCGCCGCTGCCTATTTTCATTGCGGTAATATCATCTAAATCAGGCTGAACATAAGTAAAACTTAAATTGTTATAATTACTTCCTAATAAAAGATTAGAATTGCCTGCGAACAAATAACCATACTTTGTACCATTATATCTAAATTCAATCTGTTTTTGAAGTTTATTACCATTAATTTTATTTCCTGAGCGAATAATAAGTTTTGAATACGGTTGATAAGTTCTTCTGATATCTTCCAAATCAATAGGAGTGATACCAATAAGTGTTTGCTGCATCATAGAACGAATCGGAGCATCCGTATAAATATCATTCATATTACTTGCACCGACAGTGCCCCACACATTGTCAAGCGCAATATTTGAATATCTTGATGTAAAAATAGGCGCTACTGCAGCAAGAACCACAGTCATAACCGCCATTATGACCATAAGTTCCGCAAGTGTAAATGCGGTTATAAGTTTAGTTTTTACCGCTTTCATTTAATCCTATTTCCTTTCAAGTTTTTTTATTCGTTTTTCTAACACCAAAATTTGTTTATTTATATCCTGATGTTCTTTCTTTATACCTAAAATATCTTTGTTCGCTTTTACAATTTTTGACGATATATCTTCAAGTTTTTGCGCAAGTTCTTTCACCGAATTTACAAGAGCATAAAACATATCTTCAATTCTGATTTTTAAATACCCTTTTTTATCTTTTGAAACGGCATCAGGAAATACTTTTTGAAGGTCTTGCGCTATAACACCAACCTGAGGAGTTTTTTCAT
This sequence comes from bacterium, assembly GCA_017470815.1. Lineage (GTDB taxonomy): Bacteria > Cyanobacteriota > Vampirovibrionia > Gastranaerophilales > Gastranaerophilaceae > Zag111. Next base: position 22,003 of record JAFUXT010000014.1, read on the forward strand.
CATTTTTATATGTATAATTATAAGGTCTGAGTTTTAAGATTTTGTTAAGACCGTCATTATTCAATGTTATTGCTGTTTTTAATCTTCTGTCAGAAGATACGACATTTGCGCAGCCGTTACCGCTTGGATACCCGTCAGAAGTTGAACAATTACCGCCTTTAACGAGCATATTTACGGACTTTGGATTCGATTGTGTCAATTCAGTACAAACATAATTGTTATAATTTAAAATACTTTGATATGCATCATTACTGCAACGATAATATGCTGTTTCCGCTCCGCCTGTTTGTGTATCAGTAAAGACATTATAAGAAACTTTGCCATTTTCATCAGACGGATAAAAATTACCTCTTACAACAAGATTTGAATTTATAACAACATTTCCGTATGTTTGAGTGTCTATTGTATTATTATGAACTTCAAGTATTGAACGCCCGGAAAATCCTCTTGTATTGTTAGACTGAGGCTTACCGCCTATAAAAATGTGTTCGCCTGAATCCGTATTGAAAACAGACGGAGTATTATTTGTCGAATAGCCTGAATTGTATCCTAAGCAAACTCTTGAACCGTTATTGGCTCCCGAAATTGAATTACATGCACCGTAACCGATTGCAGTCATTGCTTTTACGGCAGGGTCACCATTTGTATAAACCCCGTAACCGACAATTGTGTTATAAGACGCACTTGTTCCGGGGAAAACAGACCCTACAATTGTGTTATAAGACGCAGATGTTGAACTGAAACCGTTACCTGTATGTGCGCCTAAAAATACGTTGTGAGAACCTGCAGAACCTTCTTTGTTCATCGCTCCGTAACCGATTACAACATTGTCAGTAGGCGCAGCATCAATCTCTGCACCTCCGGCGCCTGCACCCGAACCAACATAAATACCGTTCACAGTATTTGACGAATTTGCCGTTCCGAGTTTATTTAAAGCCCTGTGCCCGACAGCAGTGATATACTGTTGATTTGAACCCCCACCTTTAGCATTAATTTTTGCCTGCCCCATGGCATCATTACCCAATATTGATAATGAAAATGCTTTTATGTCTGATTCCAAATTAGAAAGACCGTATATCGTTGAATATTCACAACTATATGGAGATAAAGACGAACCAAATACAATATCAGACCCATCAAAATATAGAACGGCAGAATTTAAACCTCTGCCTTGTTGTTGAGGATTCTTTGAAAATCTAAACTGCATTTGAGGAGAATGATATGTTGCGCCGCCATAAGAAATTGTACCAGAATCAATAACAAGTTTTCCTGCATTATTGTCAGCGGTAGTCGGCACCATACCCATATAAACGCTTGAGGTCCATGTTTCATTTCCGGGATCAAAATAAGCATTTTTCTCGGCATCACCCGTTACAAAATTCCAGATGGATTCGGTTTCATGAGTTTCGGCGATATGTCTTTTGGTAACAATAGGAGCCATTGCCGCAAACAAAAGAGCAATTACAACGAGTACTATCAGTAACTCTGTTAAAGAAAATGCCCTTATCCCTGATTTCATCCTCAAAAATAACTCCAAAAATGCTTATACTATATATAATATTATAACACATTAGCAACAATCATTCAATATAATTAACAATTTGTGATATTATTTTAATAGTCATGAAAAACATTTCAGTAAAATGGTTTATTTGTATAATAATTATCTTGGGAAATTTTTTAGGGATGCTCGACTCAACAACAGTCCAACTTGCCCTATATCCGATTTCGCAGGGACTTAATATAACACTGACGCAAGTCCAATGGATAATTATTGCATATATGCTTGTTATGACTGTATTTTTGCCATTCTTTGGCAAAATCGGCGACCTTTACCCTAAAAATAAGGTTTATGCGACAGGATTTTTTACATTTGCTCTCGGCGCAATATTATGCACAATTTCTCCCAATTTTGGTCTGATAATCATATCAAGATGCATTGAGGCTTTAGGGGCATCAATTATGATGGCAAACGGTCCTGCCGTTATTGCAACACTATTCCACGGTAAAAACAGAGGAAAAGCACTCGGAATAAACGGTTCACTTGTTGCAATAGGGGGGATGTTAGGACCTGCAGTCGGAGGTTTGATGATAAACTATTTCGGTTGGCGCACAATATTTGTTCCGTCAATTCCTGTTTCACTAATTTGCGGTTATCTTGCTCTAAAAATGGTGCCGTCATATATAAGACGAAAAGAACTAAAATTTGACTATAAAGGCTTTTTATATTTTGGGATTTCACTTTTGTCACTTTTACTTGCTATTTCGCAGGGACACAGTTGGGGTTGGAAATCACTCCAAATAATTATGCTTGGCATCTTAACATTGCTATTTGGCGGATTATTCTACTTTAGAGATAAAAAAATATCATACCCGATGATTAATTTTAAAATGTTTAAAATCAAACCGTTCACATTTGGAAATATAGCAGTAATGATGTCATATATGACAATGTTTACAAATGCAATTCTGCTTCCTTTATTTTTACAAGGAATACTAAAATATGATGCATTTACGACAGGACTTTTAATTCTGCCGTATTCTGTCGCATCAGCGACTGTTGCCCCATTTGCAGGGGCATATTCAGGACTTCACGGAAGCAAAATTTTGACAAGAATCGGACCGTCTGTTTATATATTTGCTCTTTTAATTTTTACGACTTTCGGACTAAAAACACAAATGTGGCAAATTGTTTTGGCATCTGTCATCATGGGCATAGGCAACGGACTTTTCCAATCGCCGTCAAATAATGCAATTATCACAAGTGTTAAAACAAATGAACTCGGGGTCGCAAGCGGAATTTTATCTCTATCAAGAAATTTAGGAAACATATTAGGCGTTGCAATTACAATTACGCTCTTTGAAAGTTTTAGAAATATTTTTGCGATAAATGGTAAACAAAGCGCATTTTTACAGTCTTACCACACGACAATGCTTTTCGGTATTTTGTTTGGTATAATTTGCCTTACCTGCTCTACTATTGCGTATCACGACAGTAAAGCACCAAATTCTTAAAGTATATTGAAAATAAAAATTTATTATATTATTATATAAGTGTAAAATTTACACTAAACAATTTATGAATGGCGGAAAATATGACAGAAAATAATATTAGAAATATCGCAATAATAGCACACGTTGACCACGGCAAAACAACTCTCGTTGACTGTTTGCTGAAACAAGCCGGAGTATTTAGGGAAAATCAGCATGTTGAAGAACGAGTTTTAGACTCAAATGATTTGGAAAGAGAAAGGGGAATTACTATTCTTTCTAAAAACATTGCTATTGATTATAAAGGCACAAAAATTAATGTTGTTGATACCCCTGGGCACGCAGACTTTGGCGGAGAAGTTGAGCGAGTATTAGGCATGGTTGACGGAGCACTTTTAATCGTTGATGCTGCGGAAGGTCCTATGCCTCAGACAAGATTTGTACTATCTAAAGCACTTGAATTAGGGCTAAAAATTATAGTTGTAATCAATAAAATTGATAAGCCTGCAGCAGAGCCGTTAACGGCGTTAGACAAAGTTTTTGATTTGTTTACTGAACTTACGGACAGAGCAGATTTGATTGATTTTCCGTTTATTTTCGCAAGCAGTTTAAACGGTTTTGCAATAAAAGAACTTGAAGACGAACCAAAAGACATGGTTCCGCTGTTAGACTGCATTTTGGAAAATATTTCCGCACCTGAAGGGGATTCATCAAAACCGTTCCAATTCAGAGCAACAACATTAGATTATAACGAATATGTCGGCAGAATAGTAATCGGCAGAATTGCACAAGGGGTTGTTCACAGTCAGGATACTGTTTGTTGGATTCAGGCTGACGGAACTCAATCAAAAGGAAAAATTACAAAACTTTTCGGTTTTCACGATTTAGGAAGAATTGAAATTCAGGAAGCAATAGCGGGAGATATTGTCGGAATTGCAGGCTTTAGTGATATTCAAATCGGAGAAACATTATGCGATAGCGAAAATCCTCAGGCACTGCCTCTAATTAAAGTCGATGAACCGACTTTGCAGATGAATTTTTCTGTTAACGACAGTCCTTTTGCAGGACAAGAGGGTAAGTTTGTTACTTCAAGACAATTAAGAAAAAGACTTTACACCGAACTTGAAAAAAATGTAAGTTTAAGAGTTGAAGATACAGATTCAACAGACTGTTTTAAGGTTTCGGGCCGTGGCGAACTTCATTTGAGTATTCTTATTGAAACTATGCGCCGTGAAGGGTATGAATTTGCAGTATCAAAACCTGAAGTTATATTTAAAACTATAAACGGTGAACAGTGTGAACCTTATGAGAATTTAATAGTTGATGTACCTGATGAATATGCAGGCTCAGCGATAGAAAGACTTTCAAACCGTAAAGGCGAAATGAAGGATATGAAATCTGCAAAAGGCAGAACTCATTTGACCTTTCACATTCCGGCAAGGGGATTAATCGGATTTAGAAACGAATTTATCAGAATGACAAGAGGCGAAGGGATAATGTATCATACTTTCCTTCATTACAGACCTTATGCCGGTGATATAAGCCGTCAAAGATGCGGTTCAATAATCGCTCATGAACAAGGGGAAGCAATACCTTATGCTCTTGCTCAATTTGAGGACAGAGGGGTATTTTTTGTAACTCCCAAAACAAAAGTTTATAGAGGAATGATTATCGGAGAAGGCAACAGACCGCAAGATATTGTTGTAAACATCTGCAAAACCAAAAAATTAACAAACATGAGAAGTTCTACGGCTGATGTTATGGTTACTTTGCAGGCTCCAAGAATTTTATCGCTTGAAGAAGCGTTAGAATATATCACTGACGACGAACTTGTAGAAATTACACCTGAAAATATCAGGCTCCGCAAAGCAGACTTAAACAGAAAGATTTATAATTAATTATTCAATAATTTTGCCGTCAAAAAGGTCAATAACCATATTTACATTATCAGAATGAAAACCGGCATCTTCTCTTTGTGCAGAATGATTCTGTGAAACTTTATCTGAAGAAGTATTTATATCAGAAGTTGCTATTTCAACTCGCTCAACCTGCTCAATTGCATCTTCTACAACTTCTTTCGGTTCATTTTTGTCAGGAATTATTTTTTTTTTAGTTGCAGGCTCAGGCTCGGGTTCAAATGGCAAACTTTCTACTGACAATTTGTCATCATCTGCATTTGGTTTGCGCAAAACAATTTTAGGTTTTGCTCCCAAAACGGCAACGGATGCGGATTCTAAAAGAGCCATTCTGTCCGCTTCATCTCTGAAACGATTTAGCCAACTGTCACTTTTTATTGCAATAATAACTTCTTCTTGTGTCAGTTTAACAGGCTTTGCATACTGTTTTAATATTGCTCTTGACGCAAAAGTCTGAATATTATCCAAAAATTTAATCCATAAATTTTTTAATTCCGTATTATCGAATTTCGAGGAAACATTTTTAACGGGTTGAGTTATTTCGGGTTCCTCTTTAGGAGTGGCAGTGACCTGAGCAGCAGGCTCTTGTTTCGCAGTTTTTACTTCCTCTTTTTTCTCACCCATTTTATTGACAGGCATTGGAGGAGTATTATACACATGTGCAGGTTTTACGGACTGTCCTGATTCAAGTTGCTGCAACCTTTTTTGAATATCTTCAAGTTTTGTATTTTCAGACAAATTTGCCATATCCAAAATTGCAACATCAAGCCACAATTTTGGGTTTGTGGTCAATTTCAATTCTTTTATATAAGAACTGCATTTGTCAATCAATGACACAATTTGATGTGTTTCAATATCGTTTAAATAACCGGATAATTTTTTAATCTGTTCATCATTTAATTGAATAACTCCCGTGAGTAACTTTGAATCTGCTGATTTCAGAATTAACGCATTTCTTAAATATTCCAAAAAATTTGATAATATCTGACTTGGTTCATTGCCCTGATTATAAATATTATTCAAAACTTCGAGTGCGGAATTTGAATCGGATTTAATTACACATTCAAATAATTTTGTCAAATCATCAAAAGATAATCTGCCTAAAAGTCTGTTAATATCATCAACATCAATTGCTTCTTTTGATGAATTCAGAACACTTAACTGATCTAACAATGCGATAGAATCTCTCATTCCGCCTGCAGAATTTGATGCAATATAATTAAGTGCATCATCAGTTATATTAATTTTTTCACTGTCAGAAATAAATCTTAAATGTTTCGAAATATCATCTGTGGTAATACGTTTGAAATCAAATCTTTGACAGCGGCTTTTTATGGTATCAAGAACTTTATGCACTTCTGTTGTTGCAAGAATAAAAATAACATTCGCAGGCGGTTCTTCAAGTGTCTTTAACAAAGCATTGAACGCCGTCGGAGTGAGCATGTGGACTTCGTCTATAATATAGATTTTATATCGGCTATGAACAGGTGCCATCGCTACATTTTGGATAATTTCTTCGGCATCGCTGACCGAACGGTTACTTGCCGCGTCAATTTCAATCACATCTATAGGTATGGATTTTGTTATATTCGTACAATTTTCACACTCGTTGCAAGGCGATATTGTAGGACCTTTTTCGCAGTTTAAAGATTTTGCAAAAATACGGGCAGTAGAAGTTTTACCTGTACCACGAGGACCCGTAAAAAGATACGCATGAGAAATTCTGTCGGATTCAATAGCGTTAGTTAAAGCCTTTTTGACATGAGATTGTCCGACAATTTCTTCTAACTTCTGCGGTCTGTATTTTCTGTATAAAGGTACATAACTTTTATTCATGATAATGTTATTATAACAAAGAATCTATTAAAAAGGACAGATTATGAACATAATTAAACCAAATAAACTCAAAAATGGTGATACAATAGCAATAATTGCCCCGGCTGGAGTTGTTGAAAAAGACAAAATACTAAATTCCGTCAAATATTTTGAAAGTCTTGGTTACAAAATAAAATTAGGAAAAAATATTTTCAAATCTGACAGATACTTTGCAGGAAGCGACAATGACCGTCTTGAAGATTTACACAATGCCTTTGAAGATAAAGAAGTAAATGCAATATTTTGCGCAAGAGGTGGGTATGGTGCAATAAGATTAGTTAATAAAATTAATTACGAACTAATAAGTAATAACCCGAAAATTTTCTGTGGATATTCTGATATTACGGCACTATCGCTGATGTTTTTCAAAAGGTCTGGGCTGATAACTTTTTCTGCTCCAATGCCAAAAGGTGATTTTCAGCCTGAAAAACTTGATGAATTTACGGTTTCAAATTTTTGGAGCACTCTCGAAAATTGTGATATAAAAATAACTGCGCCTGAACTAAAAACTTATAAATGCGGTGATGCGAGAGGGATTATTTGGGGCGGGAATCTTGCAACTGTTTGTTCGTTATGCGGATTAGATTTTATTCCTGATGAAAAATTTATATTTTTTGCGGAAGATTTGAATGAACCTGTTTACAAAATTGACCGTTCATTCAGACAACTTTTGAATATTGATAAATTTAAGCAAAATGTTTGTGCCATAGTATTGGGCGACTTTTTAGGTATAGACGAATACAAAGAACAACTTGATATTTTATTTAATGAAATTGCACAGGAACTAAATATTCCTGTTTACGGCGGGTATCAAATCACCCATGACAAAACAAAAGTTACCGTTCCGATAGGCGCTATCGGGCAGTTAAACGACGGAGTATTAGAAAGCAGATACTAAACAAACTACCCTATCAGACTGTATAAATTGCTAATGTTTTAATGCAATCAAATATAAATAATCTTCTATGAGTTCGTTTTTTAAAGGTTTTTGTTTAATACAAAAACTTGAACAACACAAGGAGGTTAAAAATGTCAATTAAAAAACTAACTGCGGCAGCGGCGATTGCTGTTGGAATAGCAACATGTTCCTTGAATAGTGCAATGGCTGCCTGCCCGTGTACACAAAATGAGGCTTTGCCTGTTGTGACAGGGCCATCTGACTGTGCAAAACCGCAATGTAATAAATGCAAACGTGCAAAAGCGGATTGCGGTTGCAAAAAGAAAAAAGCATGTCCTGTTAAAACACCATGCAATGACGAAATCAGTTGTGATAAACCTGCCGTTCCTTCAACAGCACTATGCCCTCAATCAGGAAAGCCAGACAGTTCACAAATGAAACAGGTTTACGGATATCCACAGGCTATCTACGGAACGAACAACTATGTAGGTGAACCTGCAAACTCTATTTTCTCAACAGAAACTGCAATGAAAGGTTGTCCTGCTTCAAGATTGAGTTCTGAAATTTCAGGAACAACAATTTCCACACAAACCGAAAGCCAAATTACAGGTGCAGCCGCATCTATGCCTTGTTTAAACGAATTACCGAGATGTAACAACGGTGTAAGCGTGAATATGGGTGAAAATAAAGGCTGTCCGATTGATTTTAAATCTGCAAACTCTATTAATGCAGTAAAAAAGTCATTAGTTCCTTATACTATTAAAGAAAACATCACAGGTGCTGCGGCTCCTGCATTCACAGGAGGAATGTTCCCTGATGTTCCAAACGGCTATTGGGCATCTTGCGATATTGATAAATTAGCGATTAACAATGTAGTTGTCGGCTATCCTGACGGAATGTTTAAACCAAACAAAAACATTTCTCGTGCAGAATTTGCAACAATGCTTGTTAAAGGATTTAATATGTGCCCTGACGGACGTACAACATCAAAATTCTCTGATGTTTCGACGAGCAATTGGGCTAATCCTGCAATAGCAAAAGCAGTTAACGAAGACTTGCTAAGAGGGTATCCTAATCACACGTTCAAGCCTCACAACCCTGTTACAAGAGTTGAAGCACTGACTTCAATTTCAAAAGGTATGACATGCGATATAGATTCTTGCAAAGCAGACCAGATTTTAAGCAAATACGCTGACGGAAATAAAGTTCCTAATTGGGCAAGAATACCAGTTGCAAAATCACTTCAAAACGGTGCTTTAAGCGACAGTCCTAACCCTAATATGATTATGCCAAATCGTGATGCAACAAGAGCAGAAATCGCATCTATGATGCAAAATACAAGAGTTGCACTTGGTTATGATAAAAATCCGAGAACAGCAAACAATATATGCCCTGCGTGCCCGATAGAAAAGAAAGCATTACTTGAACAGGAAGAAATAGTTAAAATTCCTACATTAAAATTATCTATGATAGACCAGGTTAATGCAAAATCATCACATGTAGGTCAGTATTTCAGAGCAAATACCTTGGAAGATGTAACAATTAACGGTGTAAAATATCCATGCGGCTCAACGGTAACAGGTCAGGTCGTTGAAGTTATCAGACCGTCAGGATGCAACAAAGGGGCATTAAAACTTGCGTTTACAAGTATTACAAACGGCAAATGCAAAACAAAATTACCAAAACAAATTTTACAGGCTCAGGTAAATAAACAGAAAAACCTTAACCCTGTAGCAAGATTGGTTCAGATGCCGTTTACATGGGCAGGTTCACTTGTCGGTATAGTAGGCAGAACTGCAGGCGGTATTTTAACTAATGTCGGTAACGCAGCAGAAAATGTAACAAATGATGCCGGTTATGTATTAGGTCACGGTTTTTCAGGTCAATTTGGTGCAGCAGCAAGAAGTCTTGGCGACGGCATATATGAAACCGTAAAAGCACCGGTTGATTTGACAAGAACCGCAGTATCAGGCACAATGGGGTTATTCCAGACAACAGGAGATGAATTTGCATATCTTGTTGACCCGAGAGGTTACAAAATCTCTGCGGTTAACCCAAGAGAACACATCACAATTGCCTTTGGGTGTAATGAATAACAAATATCACTTTTGTAGTGTAAACGAGGTACAATTTTGTGCCTCGTTTTTATATATCTATTGATTTTTATTTTTCATGATATAATAATCTCACTTGATTAGGGAGAGAATAACATGTCAAGGTCGTATGAATTTTATAAAAAACAAAGAGCAGAGCAAGATCCTGTTAGAGGGCGGAGAAGAATAAATAGACCAAACAACTTTTTTAACTATTTAAAGATGTTTGTAATTGTCTGTTCAGCACTTGCAATAGCAGGGTTTATTGCCTTAAATCTATATTTATCTTCACTCCCGCCTATTGAAAATTTAAGAGATTTCAGACCAAATATTGTTACCAAATTTTACTCCGGTGACGGCGAAATTATAAAAACATTTACCGCATATACTTATGACAAAATTGAACTCAAAGATGTACCTGAGGATTTGAAAAACGCAATTATTGCAACAGAAGATAAAAACTTTTATCATCATAGCGGTTACGACCTTTTAGGTATTATCCGCTCTTCGCTTCAAAATGTAATGGCAATGCACACAGTTCAAGGGGCAAGTACCATAACACAACAACTTGCAAGAATTTTGTTTTTGTCAAACGAGAGAACACTGATAAGAAAAGTTAAAGAACTTGAAGTTGCAACAAGAATAGAAAAAACTATTTCCAAAGACAAGATTTTGGAAATGTATCTTAATAACGTATATCTTGGTGCAGGTTCTTATGGTGTTGCAGGAGCAGCAAAAACTTATTTTAACAAAAAATTAAATCAGCTTACACTGCCTGAACTCGCACTTATTGCAGGACTCCCTCAGGCGCCGTCAGTTTATAATCCGTATAACAACAAGGATTTGGCAAAACAAAGACGCAATCAGGTTTTAAAAAGAATGTTAACAATGAAATATATCACTAAAGAGCAATATGAAAAAGCAATTGATGCAGAAATAAAACTCAGTGATATACCTCAGTTGTACACCGCAAATAAAGCCCCATATTTTAGCGACTATGTAATGCAAGAACTTGAAAAACTCGGATTCCACGAAACCGAAGTTATTCATGGCGGGTATAAAGTTATAACTACACTTGACTCAAAAGCGCAGGAAAAAGCAAATGAAGCAATACTTGCAAATATGAAAGCCTACGGTTTGACAAGTAAATCGCAGCAAGCCGCAGTGTTTTCATTTAGTCCAATTGACGGAAAAATTTTAGTTTATGCAGGCGGGAAAAATTATGGGGAAACACAATATGATAGAGTTACGCAGGCTATAAGACCTCCCGGGTCGGCATTTAAACCGATAGTTTATGCAGCGGCTATGGAAAAAGGATTTTCACCTAACGACATTGTGGATGATAGTCCGGTAACACTTGCAAAATGGTCACCAAGAAACTATGGGAATAAATATAGAGGGAAAATTCCTTTGTATAAGGCTTTAATGGTATCTTCTAATGTCTGTGCGGCAAGAATCATAAGAGAAGTAGGAGTTCATTCGGTCATACAACTCGCAAGAGTTTTGGGTATAACTACTCCGCTTGAAAAAGACTACACTATTTCACTCGGGTCAAACGGGGTTAAACTGTTTGAGTTTGTAAGAGCATACGGAGCATTTGCAAACGGAGGATATGTTGTTGAACCTTATGCAATTGAAAGAGTTGAGGATTCAAGAGGTAGGGTTCTTTACCGTGCATCAGGAACCAAATCATCTCACCAGCTGAGTTCAAATACCGCTGCAGAAATGACTGAAATGATGAAAACCGTAATTACAAACGGCACAGGCATGGGGGCAAATATCGGCAAACCTGCAGCAGGCAAAACCGGAACAACTGATGATTATCGAGATGCTTATTTTGTCGGATACACTCCAAATATTGTAACAGGCGTTTGGGTTGGAGATGATAACAACAAACAAATGCACGGACTTACAGGCGGTACAATTCCTGCCAAAATATGGAAAGATATAATGGTTGTTGCGACTGCAAAATACGGGGCTAAAGATTTTGATTACCCAGAAATTATCCTCAACGATAAAGGAAAACCAATCGATACTGATGATGAACAAAATGCCGAAAGCGAAACAACCAAAACTCAAGATGAAGAAGCACTTTTAAAAGAAGCAAATGAACTTAAAGAAAGAGCACTTGAATCTGTTAAAAATTCATCTCAAAATCAGAATACAAATCCTGTCACAACGACAGATATAAATAACAGTTTTAAGAAAAATCAGGCTCCGGTGCCAAAATCTGAACAAATACCGATTGCCGTTCCTGAAAGTTTGAGATAATTTCAAAATTAATATTATTGTGATATTCTTATAATATGTTTACGGGTATTGTGGAAGAAACAGGATCAATAAAAAGTTTTAATGCACTTTCAAACGGTGCAAAACTTGTGATTGAATGTAAAAAGATATTATCAGATATCAATATCGGCGACAGTATTTGTGTAAACGGTGTTTGCCAAACTGTAAGTGAATATACAGATTCATCTTTTACGGTTATGCTAAGTGACGAAACTTTAAATATAACAAATTTTTCTTCCGTAAAACAAGGTGATTATGTAAACCTTGAACGGGCTTTAACACTCAATACAAGACTTGGCGGTCATATAGTAAGCGGTCATACAGACTGTATCGGCAAACTTATTTCTGTCGAAGAATTATCTGATTTCTACAATTTGAGATTTGAAATACCTTTTGAAATGACAAGATATGTTGTATATAAAGGCTCAATCACAGTAAACGGAATAAGTCTTACCGTAGCGGAAATACAAAATAATATATTTACCGTAGCCGTTATCCCACATACATATCAAAATACAGTATTGAAATATTTAAAACAGGGCGACAGTGTAAATATAGAAACGGATATTTTGGCAAAATATGTTGAAAAATTGCTTGGATTAAACGATAATAAAACAAATAGCAATATCAGTATGGAATTTTTGAAAGAAAACGGGTTTGTGTAATGGAAGAAAAATTCAGATTTGACAGTATAGAAGATGCAATAGAAGATTTTAAAGCAGGTAAACCTATTATCGTTGCGGATGATGAGGACAGAGAAAACGAGGGCGATGTCATAGTTTCAGCCCAAATGGTTACTCCGGAAATAGTAAACTTTTTAGCATCAGAAGTCAGAGGATTAATTTGTTTAGCCATTTCACCTGATATAGCGCGCAAACTTGAACTTCCTCAAATGGTTGATCAAAATACGGAAGAAATGAAAACAGCATTTACAGTAAGTATTGATGCTGATGAAAAATATGGGGTAACAACCGGAATTTCGGCTTATGACAGAGCAAAGACGGTTGAAGTAGCAATAGCACCTGATGCAATTCCGTCAGATTTACGCAGACCGGGGCATTTATTTCCATGCGTTGCAAAACAGGGCGGAGTATTAGAAAGAACGGGGCACACAGAAGCCGTGGTAGACCTGGCTAGAATTTGTGGTCATACAAGTGCAGGTTTGATGTGCGAAGTAATGGCTCCTGACGGACACATGGCAAGACGCGATTATTTGAGAGAATTTGCAGACAGATACGATTTAAAATTCATTACGGTTGCTCAACTGATTGCATACAGATTAAATTCAGAACAACTTGTAACAAGAGAGGCTGAAGCAGATTTACCGACTAAATACGGGGATTTTAAACTTATCGGATACAAAAATCAATTAAACGGTCACGAACATGTTGCCCTTGTAAAAGATGACGGGAGTGACAAAATTCCCGCAGTCAGAGTGCATAGTATGTGTTTGACAGGGGATATTTTTCACAGTTTAAAATGTGACTGCAATTCACAATTACATAATGCTTTAAGATATATTGAAGATTACGGAAAAGGGGCTGTCGTTTATCTGACAGACCACGAAGGCAGAGGAATAGGGCTTTGCAACAAAATTAAGGCATATAAATTACAGGAACAGGGACAAGACACGATTGAAGCAAACATTTCACTGGGGTTTAAATCTGATTTAAGAGATTATGGGACAGGAGCACAAATTATCAGAGATTTAGGTTATAAAGAATTCAATCTGATAACAAACAACCCTAAAAAAGTCATCGGTTTAGAGGGTTACGGATTAAAAATAAAGGATATAATAAAAGTAGAATCAGAAGTTACACCGTACAACAGACGATATCTTGAAACGAAAAAAGAGAGAATGCACCACACATTATAAGGAGATTTTGATGTATAGCGCAAAACTTATTACGCAAGAAGACTACGAAAATTTTGAGCTAATTTATGACGATTTTTGTTCAAAAGCAAAAATTGAATACAATTTTGAACTTGAACCGATAGATTATGACGGATTTTTGGATTCGGTTGAAAGAGGTTTTATAGAATGTATTGTGCTATACGATAATCACCGTTTAGTAGGGTTTTTAGTTTATACAACAGCAATCTCGGAGGCTATTGAATTAAATATAATCCATTGCACCGAACAAGAAAATTATCTTGAACATGCAAGAGAACTTCTTTTAAAATTTCTTGAATTAACAAGAACGGCAAGAAAAGAAAAAATTGTCTGCTATCCGATGCTTGGAAACCAAAAAACTCTTATAGGTACTGTTGTAAGAGAAGGCTTTCAATTTGTCGGGATAGAAGTTCTGCGTTTTAAAATGAGCGGAACAGACTCGAAAGAATTATTTTCAAGAGCAAGAATGGTTGAATTACCACAAAATTACAGAGTAGCAAGATGGGATAACAGATATTTTGATGATGCGGTAAGAGTAATTCAAGAATCATTTAAAGATAGTTCCGATGCCTTGTTTGACCCAAGATTTAAGTCTGTCACAGGTTGCAGAGATATTCTTTCAAAAGTAGTTAATGATGTATATGCAAAATTTTTGCCGGAAGCAACAAGTGTTTTGTTATACAATGAACAGCCCGTCGGTTTTTCATTTATGAACATTACAAACAATTCTATTGTAAATATACCGCTTGTCGGGGTTACGGAAGCACATCAGGGAAAAGGTTTGTCAACTCTTATGCTCAAACGCTCAATGGATGAGATTTTAAATAACAGAGTTATGTCAAATGTTACTGAAATAAACACGACAACAGAAACTAACAATCTTCAGGCATTGAGATTGTATAAAAATTTGGGATTTTTAGAAGATTACAGTTATCCACAGGCATATCTGCCGGTATCTAATCTAAAATAAACATATAGACATTTTGGCAAAAATTGTTAAAATTATTTTATGGCAGACTTTAATATAGGTCAATTCAACAATAATGCTTTACGTCAACAGCAAATCAGACAGGCTGCTATTAATCAGCGTGCAGGTTCTCAGCCGGCACCTCAGGCTTCACAACCTCCTGCAACTCCAAAGCCTGTAGTCCCTGAACCTCAGTTAGCGCAAAATCAAAATCTTCAGATGAATACCCTGAAAAGTCTTGACCGTGCTATTTATGCAAAAGACCTTATGGGAGTGCCCAAAAATATAAATGAATTTATTTATATGATGCAGAGAGGTTTGAATACAGGGCAATTTAACGCTATGTTTGCCTCTCAACTTGCGGCGCAGAGAAATTCAATTTCTCAACTTCAGGCTCAAATTTTGGCACAATTACAGGGGCTTGATTTTACAAATATGACTGAAATTGTTAATAAACAAATGTCCACACAACTTCAGGCATCTTTAAAAAATCTTGAAATACTGTCTAACGGAATGATTAACCTAAACCAAATTGCCCAAATGATTCAGACAAACGGAAAAGATGCACTTACAAAAATAATTATGACAATGACACAGGCTTCACAAATGGGTATTAATGACCTTACACAGTTGAAAGAAATGGCAAAACTAATTAACCAAAGTATTGCAATAGCCTCAGAAAACGACCCGACAAAAACAATGAAACTGCTTTTAATGTTGTATCTGCCATGGCTGCCGCTAAAAGAGGGAGTAGATTTTGAACTTGAGGTAACTCAAAAAGAAAGTGCAAGCGAAAGTGACAGTATTTTAACGGTAACAATAACGACAATAAATTTTGGAACGGTTGTAGCAACATTGTATTTGGAAACCTCTAATTCCGTTCAGATTGCAATCCAATGCGGGGAAAACTTCCCTAAAGAAGAACTTGATAATCGTTTGGATAGCGATAAAAAACATTATTCTGTTGATACTCTGACTTCGTATGAAGTTAAAAAGGACTTTAAACCATCATCAGATAAGGCAAAAGCAAGCGTAAACATGTCACAAACTACAGAAATTAATCCATATCTGCTTTTGACCGCTCATTCAATAATAAAACATGTTATAGATATTGATAATAATGCCTCTATCGGGATAACAAGTCATGTAGATTAGGGGTAAATATAAAAGCAATCCGGTAACACCATGTCATTGCGATACAAAGCGAACAGGCGAAATAATAATGAGCCTTGTGAGCCTGTATGTGTCGGCGAAGCCGTTAACTGCCCGTTAGGGCACGACAATCCTGCCATTTAATTTGTTAATAAGTCTCAAAAACATTTGGGTTGCTTCGTCGGTCAATCCTTTGACCTCCTCGCAACGACATGCACCATGTCATTGCGAACCAGATAGGGTGAAGCAATCCAGCCGTTTTATTTATTAATATAAAAAAACGGGACTTTGCGAAAGTCCCGTTTTTTGTAAATTATATCCCTTGCCTTTAAATCGTTTTCCTTTATTGATTTTCCCGACTTGATTAACCCTGTCCGCCGGTGTAGTTTGGAGTAAGCATCTTGACATCTGCTTGTTCCATCTTCTGACATGCTTCGTAATCTGCTTTTGCGACTTGAATTTGAGATTCCAAAGTGTCTTTTTCAAGTTGCAATGAATCTTCTTCATCTTTGAGAGGTTCAAGTAAAGTATCTCTCATATATTCTATTTCATTTTCAATTTGAGATTTCATAAGAGCAGTATTTGTATCAGCATATGAATTCATTGAAGAAATTTGCTGACTTGAAGTAGACTGGAGTCTGGCAAGAGTTTGTGAAGCAGCAGATAATTGATCACTTGAAACGGTTTTTCTAATTGCCTCATCTGTACTTTGCCCTTTAGCTATTATTGCCATTGCATCAGTATATTCTTTAGATGCCTGCATTGACCCAACCATCATATTTTGATACATCTGCTTGGACATATTATTATTTAAGGTTAATTCTTGTTCCATCATCTTTTGACGACGGTCAATCATTTTTTCCATATTGGCAACATCTCGGGTTGCGCGTCTAATCTTTGATTGGATGCGCATCATACGAGCTTGTAAGGATCTGTATCTCGATCCAGCAGCCAATTTTCCGTATGCGCCTAATAAGAAACCCATTGTCCTTGTATCCTTGTGTTAGTGTCCTCGTATTTATATAAAAAATTTTTGTTTTCAATAATTGCCTTTTTAATTGCTTTTTGTTAAGAAATGTTACAATTATAGAATATAATATTTTATATAACAAGGCGCAAACAAAGCAATGACAAGAAATTTTAGAATTATAAACAATAGTGAGATGCCACAAAAAAATAAGAAAATTGCAACTCATAGGCTTTGCTCAAGCAAAAACTAACAACATAAAATTTCTGTGCATGCAAAGCAATTAGTTACATAAAAAATATTATGCGAATATCTCGCTAAGATATTCTTAATATGTTCATTTCTTTCTCTTTTATTGCGAGTAAAAGAGAAAGAAACAGAACCAAAGAAAGAGAAAAACGCAAAGGTACAATACCGCCTTACGGCGGCATAAGACTGCTAACGCAGTAAAATGTGTTTTTGCCTATCGGCAAAAATCACTTAGCGCGCCTAAAACTACGGCGCGCGCTTGAGAGATATACGACCTTTACGAAGTGAGCAATCATTGTTTGCGACACGAAAACAAGGCGGGATTTGTTTGAACGATAGTGAGTTATCCCGCCTGTATGTGGAGCATAGCCCGAGCAGATTTTACTCCACCTAACCTCTCCCTTTGGAGAGGAACAATGCGAGGGCGTACAAATGATTAGCGAACGGAGTGCAGGTCGGGGTTTGGAGGCACTTTTGCCCCCAAAAGTGCCCCTGTCCGGAGGACCCTGCGGAGCATATTTATATACCGATAATATTTTTTATGTACAAAACATGTAACTAATTAATTGACATGCATAGCAACGATATACCAATATAATAATAGCATAAAACTTTACACTCTTAACATAATTTACAAAATAAATATGATAATATATCATGTTAATACTATGGAAAATAAAGAATTAAATGAGAAGATTAGTGCTTTGACACTGAAAATGGCTCAAGAGCCAAATAATATTGAAAATTACCACGAACTTGCAGAACTATATTTGGGGTTGCAAAACTATGACAAAGTAATGTCTGTATTAGACAGTTTACTTGCAATCAAACCTGATGATGTTCAGGGTTTGGTCGGTATGGGTACAATGTGGTTTTATGAAAGAGATTTCAGAAAATCTTTGCAATATTATAATAAAGCATTAGAGGTTAACCCTAAAAACTACCTTATTTATTACAATATAGGTAATGTTTTTGCTGAATGGAAAAACTTTGATAAAGCGTTGTTTTACTATAACAGAGCGATTGACCTAAATTCAACTAATGCAGAGATATATAATGCAATTGCATTATTGTATCAGGATAATAAAGAATATGTTGAAGCAAAAGCATATTATGAAAAAGCACTATCATTAGAACCCGATAATGTTAACGCATTGATAGATTTAGGTAATGTATGTTTCAAACTTTTTGAATATGAAACGGCATTGAAACTGTTTAAAAAGGTGTTTGTGCTTGCACCCGATAATGAACTGATTGCCGTTTGTATTGCAAATGCACTTACACTGACAAAAGACAAAGAACAGGCTTATAAATACTATGAAAAAGCACTGTCAATGACGGATGATAAATATAGAATTTATATTTGCTATGCTATATCATTATCAGAATTTAAAGAATACGATATAGCAGAAGGCATGTATAAAAAAGCGATTGAGTGCAGACCGAAAGAATCTCCTGCTTATGTACTTTTGGCAAATTTATATTCTAATCAGGAAAGAATATCAGAAGCCATTGAAACTTATAAACAGGCTTTACAGGTTGACCCCAATAATGCGGAAACTTTTGAATTGTTAGGAAATGCTCATTATCTTGATAACGATATTGATAAAGCGATTCAATCATACCGAGCGGCAATTGCGCTTGCACCGACAAATGATGAGTATAGACTGATATATTCCCAAGTTATGGAAGACTATATAGAAACTGCACACAAAGGGTAGATATGAGATATACACAAGAGGTCGGAATTTTAAGCCGTTTAGGTTCTGCACTGTCCTATTTGACAGCAGGATGGGGCGGGCTGATTATATTTATTGTGATGCATTTAGCAAAGAAAAGACCGTCAAATTTCTTTACTTTCAACGTTTACCAGTCAATAATAATTGCGTTTACGATATTTGTTTTAGGGACGGGTTGGGCAATATTATTTAACTTGCTCTCACATATTCCGCTTATTCAAATACTTGTATCATGGATTGATTTACTGTTATTCAGACCTGTATTATTTTCCCGTTCTGTTCCTGAGCTGTTTATATTAGGACTTATTGTGTATTGCACATTATTTTGTTTACTTGGAAGATACCCGATTATATATAAAGTATCAAGTTTAATAAAACGATAAAATCTGTTGACAAACAGTTTTGCTTGATGTTTGATATAAGTACACTAACCGACTTTGCGTGCTGAAATATAAGCGGTTAGACAAAAAATTTTTAAGATTCTGAAACAAGTTCAGAATGACAAAATTTTTATAATGTAGCCGGAAACGTGACGCCCAAGCGTATTTCAATAAAGGCAGAGTATATGGGCAAATATTGGTAAAAGGAGAAATTATGCCAACTATTAACCAATTAGTACGTCAAGAAAGAAAAGTACTAAAATCAAAAACAAAATCTCCTGCTTTGATGAATTGTCCTCAAAGACGTGGAGTATGCACAAGGGTTTATACAACAACCCCTAAAAAACCGAACTCAGCATTGAGAAAGGTTGCCAGAGTCAGATTAACAAACGGATTTGAAGTTACTTCATATATTCCGGGTATCGGTCATAACTTGCAGGAACACTCTGTTGTTATGATTAGAGGCGGCCGTGTTAAAGACCTTCCAGGTGTTCGTTATCACATCATCCGTGGTACATTAGATACCGCAGGTGTTGCTAACAGAGCAAAATCAAGATCTAAATACGGTGCTAAAAGAGATAAAAAAGGAGGTAAGAAGTAATGTCAAGACGTTCTAAACCTGCAAAAAGAATACCTTTAGCAGATCCGGTATATAACAGTGTTGATGTTTCAAAATTCATTAACAGAATTATGAGACGCGGGAAAAAATCATTAGCAGAAAGAATCTTCTATGCAACATTAGATTCTATTAAGGAAAGAACAAACGAAGATCCGATTGAAATTTTCCAAAAAGCAATGAAAAATGCTACACCGTTATTGGAAGTAAAAGCACGCCGTATCGGCGGTTCTACTTATCAAGTACCTATTGAAGTTAAAGCAGACAGAGGTTTTGCTCTTTCTTCATCTTGGATTATTGATGCCGCAAAGAAAAGAGGCGGTAAATCTTTCAAAGATAAGTTAACGAACGAAATCATAGATGCTTCAAACGGTACAGGTGCAGCATGCAAAAAGCGTGAAGACACTCACAAAATGGCAGAAGCAAACAAGGCATTCGCTCACTACAGATATTAATATAGTGAAATGCAGTATAAATGTAAAAAACACCTTTCAATTTACTGAGAGGTGTTTTTTCTCATTTGTTTTAAATCATTCAGTGGATTTGAAGACACAATTATATTATATTTATTCTTGAATGTCGCAAAAACAGACGGATTAATAACCTTAGGAGAGCATGAAGCAATATAAATATTATTTACACCAATATTTTTCAATTTGATAACACCTGAAATAGAAGTAGCATCACAAGTCGGGAAAATAAAAAACATCTTATCAAGGTATTTTCGGCAGGAAAGCAGTTTACTTAAAACATAAGTTGCTAATGGAACATAATTACCTATATTAATTGTAACGACATTATTTTTCTTAGAGTCATAATAAAAACTCAAAGCGAATTCATCCGAACGAATATTTTCAAAAAAAATGTTAAAGTACTCTTTTTGGACATCTGAAAATGAATTTATCCCAACAATGTAGAGCCTGCGAATTTTTCCTGACTCAAGCCGCTCTAATAATTTATTAAATAAAATTTCTAAATCTTCATTGTTAAAGCCTAAATCAGTATCCGGTTTTTGACGTCCTTTTTTGAAACCAACAGAAGATATTGCACTTTCAACTAAAGGTCTGTAATCATTATTCTCAATTTTTATAACACCTTGCGGAGTAATATAGTCATTAGAAAATATCTTGCCTCTGTATAAATATTCGGTATTATTTTTTGAATTTTTGGTAAGAAGGATTGCACCAGGAAAGGTTCCGTAATCAACGATACAATTTTCACTGCTTTTGCCGTAGTGCCCTTTAAGATTTGGATAATGTTTGAATTTCTCAAGACTGTGACTAATTAATAAACCTGCATGTGTATAAATATCAATATCTTTATCTTTTGTAATCTCAAGAACGTTTATCAAGTCATTAAAATTATTTCCTGAAACTAAAATACATTTTCCTTTTCGAGACGAATGAGAAACCATAACATCAGAAATTTCGCCAAAATTGCTAAATAAGGCATTTGCTATCTTTAACTGAATACGAGAATCAAGAATAGACAAAGAATTTACAAATTCAGTTAATATAATCTTGTCATTTTCTACCAGATGCCATTTACCAAGCAAATTTAACACATCTGAAACGGCAACTTCATCTCTTATATTAAAATCAAAAAGTTTTGATATATTTTGGCACGCACTTTTTAATACCGTAAAAAGTATATTAGAGATATTGCGGTTTTCAGTCGAAATGCGATTATACAATCTTCTGACCAAAATATCCCCCAAAGATATTGATTTTGCCATGGAATAATTTTCATCAAAATCAATAAATTCATCTATTCTGTCTAAAACAATATTTTTTTGTGAACATTCAAATTTGTAACGGTTTTTGCTATTTGAAAAAATATAATAGCACCGCATAGCAAGTTCGTAGACCTGCTTTTCGCTATACTCATTTATATATATTAAAGATGCAATATCGTTTATAATTTCGTCTTCAATTTTGTGATTATGAAGCCCAAAATCAGACAATTTTACAACATAAAATGATGCAAGTTTTATAAAATGCAATACAAGTTCCTGAAGTGAAACAATGCCCGGTGAAAGCGTGCAAACACCCCTTGATGTGCAATCGTCACTATCAAAGTTAAAAAAGTTATATTCACTGTTATTCATTAAAATTTATCCCTGAAGATTTTTTATATAATTAATAATATCACCTGACTCATACATCAGAACTCCGTTGTCCGTATCATTGAGAAACGGAACCTGATCCTTACCGCCAAGAGAAACAAGTTTTTCAAAATTTTCTTCAATACCGACATCTTTAAGAATAAACTCTATATTATTTTCATACAAAAAATTCATCACTTTTTTGCAATAAGGGCAATAGTGCGAAACATATAAATCTAACATATTATTCCTCCTGTCGTGAATTTATTAAACAACAGATATATGATATAAAAATTACCCGATTTTAGCAATCAATATGTTTATTATTAAAATTGAAAAACTTGAACTTTTATTATAGACTACAAATTATGGATAGGAAGAACATACTTTTTGTATTTGGAACAAGACCTGAAGTTATAAAACTTGCACCTGTTATACTTGAATTAAAAAAACACTCTGACAGGTACAATGTAATTATATGTAATACAGAACAACAAAAAGAACTGTCAAATCAAACATTAAGTTATTTTAATCTCAAAGCAGACATAAATCTTGACTGCATGAGAGAGAATCAGGCATTGGCAGATGTTCAGTCAAGAATTTTAACTTCATTAGAGCATGAAGTATTTTCAAAGCATGATATTGATGCAACCATAGTTCAGGGAGATACAATGACTGTTCTGTGCGGAGCCTTAACAAGTTTTTACCGCAAAATTCCGGTATTCCATGTTGAAGCAGGATTAAGGTCTTACGATATTTTTGAACCGTTTCCGGAAGAAGTAATGCGCCAGATGTCATCAAGAGTAACGGCATTGAATTTTGCCCCTACACAAAAAAATAAACAAGCACTGTTAAATGAAGGGATAGACGAGAATACAATTTTTGTAACCGGAAATACAGTAATTGATGCCCTGTTTTGTTTGAGCGAAGCAACAATGCAATCAGCAAAAGAATTTTATAAAAATAAAAATATACAAATTGATGATAAACTTGTTTTGATAACAGTTCACCGCAGAGAAAATCATGGTGAAAGAATTGACAGGATACTTGATGCAATTGAGTATCTTGTAAAAAAATACTCAGACCACACATTTGTATTACCCGTTCACCCTAACCCAAATGTAAAAGGGAAAGTTTATAACAAATTACAAAGTTATTCTAATGTTCACCTGCTTGAACCGTTAGATTACCCTAATTTAGTATATCTTATGAAAAATGCAAAACTGATTCTTACAGATTCCGGCGGTATACAGGAAGAAGCACCGTCTTTTGGTTGCCCGACTTTTGTAATGCGATATGAAACAGAGCGTCAGGAAGGGATTGATGCAGGTGTATCAGTTCTTGTCGGTGCCGACTATGATAAGATTGTAAATCATAGCGAAGATATTTTAAGCAAAGACAAATCCGTATCCCGCCTTAAGGCTCAAAACCCTTACGGGAAAGGCAACTCTGCGCAGGCAATTGAACAAATTATAAATAAATACTTTTCATAATAAAAAAGCAAGCCTTGTGACTTGCCTTATAAATAAATGTTTTAGGGATATATTAAAATATTTGAGATAAATATTTGTTATTTTGTTAAAAGAGACAATCTTTCATCAATTTTTCTGTCAATTTTTTTTAGAATGTTTTGCATATTCGGATTTTTAAGCGGAAGGCTTGTCCCTTCATCCATACTTCTTCTGTACTGTCTATACAACGCAATTTCACGATCTTTAATATCTTTTTTAATTAACAAACTGTTATCTTCATTTGTACGCTTTATTGCGCGTTTAGCAACTACACCCAACACAGCAAGAACAAAGAAAGTCCAAATTGCTTTATCAACAGGGAAACTTTCTCCAACCAAAGTCTGAGCCCCATCAGCAGGATTCATTATTACAGTCGAAGATTTAATATTCGGTGCAGAAACATAAATTTTGAGTTTATTTAGCCCTGCATTCTCTATAATAAGATTTTCAATCGTACCAGCACCTTTATATAGCGCATTTACGGTATCCGAGGATGTAATGTCTGAAAGTTGAAGAACAATCTCATTATCAGATAAAACTTTTCTTGAAACCTTTGAAATACTGTCGGTATCGAGAATAATGTTGTAACTTTCGTTATTTTTTTCAAAAGTAATTGTATGAAGTTGATTTGCTTTCGCCGTAACATTCAGTCCCAAGAATATAAATGCAATTAAGAATCCGAGTATTAGAAATATTTTTTTCATTTTTCTCTCCTCCCTAATCTCCACGTTTATACTAAAACTTTTAGAATTAAATAGCATCAATCCATGGGTTTAAATTTATTATTACGAATTGTAACAATAGATATACATGCTGAAATTAGGAAAAATTTAATACCTTTATATATATGTAAGAACGAGATATTTGGAGAGAAACATGATTTTATTATTCGGAGAAAAAGCACACAAATCAAGTAAAAACTCAAATATTAAAAACCATCCTGTAGAAAATTCTGGGATATTGGCAAGAAGTACACAACCAAAAAGCCTTTTGGCTGCGAATGAATACGATATGTACATGTTTTCGGTTCAAGCGGAAATAGATTATGCTCAATATGCGGGAACAGAAAATTATATTGCAAATGCGGGGTATGTAAGCGAATATTCACAAGCAATGACAGGCATGAGTGAAATCGGGTCTTATTCAGAATCATTCGGCGGAGATTTCAGCGGAAGTTTCAGCAGTTTCAGCAGCGGAGATTGCGGAAGTTTTTCATCAATCGGATAATAGATATTTAAATTAAAATAATTAAAAAAGAAGACTTTTAAAGTCTTCTTTTTTTTACTATATTTCTAAATTTTGTGAATCAAGTGTATCATTATGCCACTGATTTATATATATTCGGAATGAAGATTTATATGCCTCAGTCTTCCCGTTATTTTCTCTTAACTTTATATTAGTCATCGCTTTATCACCATTTACGACTATAAAATACTCATCCCAGGGTTTACCGCCCCAAAATTGACTTTCACCATGCTGACTGTCGTTCATACGATAAAAGGATATATCATAAGAACCATCAGACTTTGGCTTTACTCTGTATACTGCAGTATTTCCAATACCATGCTGCTTTGCCCAAGAATCAACATCTGCGAGGTTCTCATCCTTGTACATCTGCAAAGCGGCCGCCTTTGCCTCATCGACATGCATAAGAACCGATTTTTGGAAATTATCATCAACCTTCTCCGCGGCAAGTTGAGCCGCAGTCTTTTTAGGTTGTACATCTGAAGTTTCTTTTCCGTTGCCGCCCAAAAATGCCGCTAAAGATGCATTTGTCGCAGGCTCAACACTTCCGTCATGAAACACTACGGGGAATATATCACCCATAGAACCGTTTGTTACTTTACAAGTTGTATTTACACTAATTACGGTATCTCCATCAGCACAACTTACTTCACTATTTGGGGGATTTGGGCCGTTTACATCTACAAACCCCAAACAATTTGCAAGTTTACCGCTTGTAAGCATATCGGTTGTTATTACCTGACCAACGCCGACTCCACAACTTTTTGCATTTGGATTAAACGCTACTAACGCACCGTCTGCAAATGAAAAGAATAAATAATTTGCGGGGTTTAATGTTTTTGTCGTTACTGCATAAGGTGTTTCAAGATTTGCGCCTTTTACATTTCCGTATTTACCCAAATATGTTTGCGCTGAAAGTGTATTATTAAATAATCCGCAAAGAGAATATTTTCCGCCTGATAAAGTATCATTTTTACAAGAAGCATCCTCACTTATTGTCGTCAAAGTTGAATAGTCCATATCATATTGAGCCTGTGCGCCTATTGCAGCCTGATTTAAGGTCGATAATGATTTTTTAAACTGAGTTGTAAACTTTTTTGAATTGGAATTTTGCATCAATACAGGAATTGTAAGAGCGGCAACTACACCGATTATACCGATTGTAATAAGAATTTCCGCCAACGTGAAACCCGCTTTATTTAATATTCTCATAAACACCTCATAACTTTATTACCAATAAATAACTTAATATAATATCACATTTATATATCATTGTAAACTTTACAAATAAAATGATTAATTTCACCAAACAGCATGTTTGTATTATTATTTTATTAATTAGTTGTGGATATTAAGCAGTTATAAATAAGGAGGTTATAATATTATGGCTAAAACTATCACGGTTGATGGTAACTACGCTGCAGCGCATGTTGCGTATGCATTAAGCGAAGTATCAGCAATTTACCCTATTACACCTTCATCTACAATGGGTGAATGGATTGATGAATGGGCATCACAACACAAGAAAAACATTTGGGGCAAAGAAGTAAAAGTTGCCGAAATGCAATCAGAAGCAGGTGCTGCAGGTGCTGTTCACGGTTCTTTGGCAGCAGGTGCTTTAACTTCAACTTATACAGCATCTCAAGGTTTATTATTGATGATTCCTGTTATGCACAAAGTTGCAGGGGAAATGCTTCCTCATGTTATTCATGTTGCTGCTCGTGCATTAGCGGCTCAATCATTGGCAATTTTCGGAGACCATACGGATGTTATGGCATGCAGAAACACAGGTTATGCAATGTTATCTGCAAATTCAGTTCAGGAAGAAATGGATTTGGCATTAGTTGCACACTTAGCAACTTATAAAGCAAAAGTTCCGTTCTTACAGTTCTTTGATGGTTTCAGAACATCACATGAAATACACAAAATTGAAGAAATTTCTTATGAAGATATCGCTTCATTAGTTGAACCAAAATACATAGAAGAATTCAGACAAAGAGCATTAAGACCTGAAGCACCTGTTTCAAAAGTCGGTGCTCAAAACGGAGATGTTTACTTCCAAGGTCGTGAAACTTCTAACAAATACTATGAAGCAACTCCTGATATTGTTCAGGAATATATGGACAAAGTTGCAAAAGTAACAGGTCGTCAGTATCATCCGTTTGATTATGTCGGTGCGCCTGATGCAACTGATGTTATCGTAGCAATGGGTTCAGGTTGTGAAACAATTGAAGAAACAATTGAATACCTTAACTCTACAAGAGGAACAAAATACGGTTTGGTTAAAGTCAGATTATACAGACCGTTTGATGTTAAAAGATTTAATGAAGCACTTCCTTCAACAGTTAAAAGAATTGTTGCAATGGACAGAACAAAAGAACCCGGTTCTATCGGGGAACCTTTATTCTTAGATGTTGTAGCAGCAGTTGAAGGCAAAGGAATCAGAGTCATCGGCGGTCGTTACGGTTTGGCTTCAAAAGAATTCACTCCGTCAATGGTTCTTGCTATTTACAAACATTCTGAAGCAAACGGTTTCCACGGATTTACAGTTGGTATCAATGATGATGTAACTCACAAATCATTACCGATTGATGAACATATCGTAACAGAACCGGCAGGAACAACAAACTGCATGTTCTGGGGCTTGGGTTCAGATGGTACCGTTGGTGCAAACAAAAACTCTATTAAAATTATCGGTCAATATACAAACAAAGATGCTCAGGCATACTTTGCTTATGACTCTAAAAAATCTTTCGGTGTAACCGTTTCTCACTTAAGATTCGGTGACAGCCCGATTAAATCAACATACCTTATCACTGCACCTGACTTTGTTTCATGCTCTGCGCATGCTTACATCGGCAGATATGACTTGCTTAAAGGTATTAAAGAAGGCGGTACATTCTTACTGAATTCACCTTGGTCAAAAGAAGAAGCATTCTCTCACTTAACAAGAGATATGCAGGAAACAATTATTAATAAGAAAATCAAATTCTACAATGTAGATGCTGAAAGACTTATTAAAGAACAACCGGGCTTGAGAGGTAAGGGTGCAAATACAGTCATGATGGTTGCATACTTCAAGGTATCAGGAATTATTCCGTTTGAACAGGCTTATGAAGGTATGAAAGAAATGACTAAGAAGACCTTCAAGAAAAAAGGTGATGATGTTGTTAATATGAACTTAGCATTGATTGATGCGGCTATTAACGCAACTGAAGAAGTTGTTATTCCTGCTTCTTTAGACGGTGTTGCTCATGCTGATCATGTTGAAATGATTTCAAAAGATGCTGATGAATTTGCAAAATCAATCATTGAACCTTCAATGAGACAAAAAGGTGACGATATTCCTGTATCAGCAATGAGCGTTGATGGTGTTATTCCGACAGGAACAGCAAAACTTGAAAAACGCGGTATTGCTCCAAGAGTACCAAAATGGAACTCTGAAACTTGTATTCAGTGCGGTATCTGCGCATCTGCATGTCCTCATGCAGCAATCAGAACAAAACTTGCAGAACCTGAATCATTGAAAGATGCACCTGCATCATTCACAACGGTAGATGCAAAACCAAATGATCACGGTGAAAAATTCAAAGTTCAGGTATATTGCAAAGATTGCACAGGCTGCGGTGTTTGCGTTGACCAATGTCCGATGAGCAAAGTTGCAGGCAAAGAAGCACTTACTTGGTCATCAATTGAAGCAGAAGAAGCAGCAGGTGAAGATGCAAACGAAAAATTCTTTGACGAATTACCTGATAATGTAATGGGTAAAAACACCACCAAAACTATTAAAGGTGCAATGCTCAGAAAACCGTTGTTCGAATTTTCAGGCGCATGCGCAGGTTGCGGTGAAACACCTTATGTTAAATTAGTTTCACAATTATTTGGTGAAAACGCAATCGTTGCAAACGCAACAGGTTGTTCTTCAATTTACTCCGGTACATTCCCGACAATACCTTATACAACAACTAAAGAAGGCAGAGGTCCTGCTTGGGCGAACTCATTATTTGAAGACAATGCTGAATTTGGTTTTGGTATGAGATTAGCGGTTGATGCTAACAGAGAACTTTTAAAAGAAAATGTTGAAAAAGTTCTTTCTAATCCGAATGCTAAACCTGATGTTAAGGAAGCATTAGAAAATGCAATGAAACATTGGGATAATTCAAAAACTCCTGAAGCAGTGGAAGCACAAAACAAAGTTAAAGAAGTATTAGCAAAACACTCTGATGATATGTGTGAAACCTGCAAGAAAATTCAGGAATTGCAAGACTACTTCACTGATAAATCAGTTTGGATTATCGGTGGTGACGGTTGGGCAAACGATATCGGTTACGGCGGTATCGACCACGTTCTTGCTCAAAACAAGAATGTTAATATTCTGGTTCTTGATACAGAAGTGTATTCAAATACCGGCGGTCAGGCTTCTAAATCAACTCCGACAGGGGCTGTTGCGAAATTTGCAACAGGCGGTAAGAAAACATACAAAAAGAACATGGGCTTAATGAGTATGTCTTACGGTTATGTTTATGTAGCATCAGTTGCCTTGGGTGCTGACAGAGCGCAAACACTTAAAGCATTCCAGGAAGCAGAAGCATACAACGGGCCGTCAATCATCTTTGCTTATGCTCCATGTATTGCTCACGGTATTGACATGTCTAAAACTCA
This sequence comes from bacterium, assembly GCA_017470815.1. Taxonomy (GTDB): domain Bacteria; phylum Cyanobacteriota; class Vampirovibrionia; order Gastranaerophilales; family Gastranaerophilaceae; genus Zag111. The sequence goes on from JAFUXT010000014.1 coordinate 51,551, forward strand.
GACAGAGCAAAAACGCGCGGTTGAAGCAGGATACTTCCCGTTGTATCGCTACAATCCGGAAGCAGAAGTACCGTTCACTTGGGATGCTAAAGAACCTAAAGCGGATTATCAGGAATTCATCAGATCAGAAGGTCGTTATAAGTCATTACTTAAAACTAACCCTGAGGCTGCTGAAGACTTGTATGCTCAGGCTCAAAAAGATGCAGCAACAAGAATGGATGTCTATAAAGCAGTTGGTGCGTTGTTAAAATAAAATGTCATTAAAAAACTAATGGCAATACAATAATAAAAAATCCTTGTTATTCTGGACTTTTTTCAGAATTTTCAAGGATTTTTTTATGGCAAAAATATTTATGTTCATATTTTAATAAATATATGCAAATACATTTTCCTCAAATTAAATACATAATGGCAGGTTCGGTTTTATCAGGAGCACTACTTGCAAGTACTCCAACAAGTGCAAGGAGTATAAATCAACCACAACAAGATACATTTGCCAAAGATTCTGTTCCCCCAAGAGGTACAACAAATGAAAAATTTTTGGCATCTGCCCCAAGCCCGAATGTAAAAGTCTGCGGAGAGAATAAAAAAGCAAAATTTGTTGTAGATATAAGCAAAAATGTATTATACACTTACGATCAAAACGGTCAGCCGACATGCGCATACAGAATTGCAAGCGGGAAAGCATCAACTCCTACTCGTACAGGGATAAGAATAGTATCTCACACCGAAACATATCCGTACAGAACAGCACCAAGACATACTAAAAGAAGACGGACACCGAGAGCATTCGGACCAAAGGCGATTATTATAGACATTCTTGACACAAAAACAGGAGAAAGAAGCCGAATAGGCGAATTTATACACGGGAATAATGATTCAACATCAATAGGCAAATACGCTTCAAAAGGTTGTATGAGAATGGATAATGAGGTTATTAAAGAACTTGCTAAAAATGCAAAAAGAGGAGATATAGTTATTATTATAAAAAGCGACAAAAAATAAAGATAAAATACTATTTCCTTAACGGTTTATATATAACATGACCATCTCTTACATATTTTTTTAAAACTTCTTTACCCAAATCTGCCTCAATATTTCCGTATGCACTAATCCCGCGTTTTGCAAATTCCTCAAACCAATTTGGCTTAAATCCTTCATCATACCCTGTTATTGCTTCAACATCTTTAGACTGAACACCATAATAAATTTCTTTTATACCTGACCATAAAATTGCACCCAAGCACATCATACAGGGTTCGGAAGTGACATAAATTTTCAAATTATACCTTGATAAATCATAAGTGCCTAATTTTCTTTCAGCCTCTTTAATGGTATTTATTTCAGCATGACAATTTGAACAAGCATCATTCACAACAGAATTGGCACATTTTGAAATCAAATTACCTTTATCATCATAAATTGCGCATAGAAAAGGGCCATGACCACCATCGACATAACTTTGCACTTCATTTTGCAGCGCATAAATAATTTTTTGCGCTGAAACAATTTTATCGTGATTAAATTGCCCATTAGAAATTATGCTGTCATATTTTGAAGTAAACTGTGTCATATCCGCCTCACTTATATGATACAATTAACAAAAATAATATTCAAATATAAAAAGGCAGGCATTGAGCCTGTCTTTTTAAGTACGCCCGAAGAGATTCGAACTCCCGACCTTTTGGTTCGTAGCCAAACGCTCTATCCAGCTGAGCTACGGGCGCATAAATTCAATTACTATATTATAGTAACCAAAACATAACCTATTTTCAAGTAGAAATATCTTATACTGTGTTACATATTTGCCAGCATAGAGTTCTGTTCTATAATTAATATAGGGATAGTAACACATGAAAAATATTTTTATAAAAATACTTTTAATATTTACATTTATCTTGAATTTTGCACTGTTACCCTCTAATGCCGAATCATTAGGCATTTCATCCGTAACTTTTGATAATTCAGGTGCTTTTATGAGTATAAATAGCCCTGATAACATGGATTATCAAATTAATACCCCGCAAATTATGAATGTTGAAGAAGATAACGAAGTATATTTTGAACTTCAGCCTGCAAGATTAAATAACGGCAATAAAAACTATCTTATAAATACGGACGAAATAAATGAAATAGGAATATCTCAAATTTCAACAACACCTGATATAGTGCGAATAACTATTAAATATAAACAAGGATATAATCCACAGAATATCACAATCAACCGACTGAATAACACACTTTTTGTTCAATTCAAAAAAACTCAAATGACAAATTATTATTTTCAGGAAGTCTATAAAGAGTCAGGCACTATACCGGTTTATGAAAATATAAATATTCAGCAAAAATTATCCTCTCAAAAAAATGTACTTGGGGAAATAAATTCCGCATTTACACAGGATAAAAATACAGCCCCAAATGATTTCATACTTTCAACAAAAAATTTGTACCTCAAGACAAAATACTATATTAACAGTGTTACCCTAAAAGGAAACACCCCTATATTAAACGGAAACGGAACATACACACTTATCAGACCAATCTATCTTACAAACCCCGAAAGAGTAGCATTTGACATAAAAAATACAGTAGTAAACCAAATGCTTAGAAATAAAGACATACCCCTTGGCGAAGACATACTAAAAATAGGTCAGTTTGACCACAATACAGCAAGAGTTGTAATTACGACTAAAAACTCCGAAACCTATGTACCTGTTATATTTGGAGATATTCAAAAAATCGCTTTTCTTAATACCAAAAATACAAGTCCATTGAATTTGTATTCTACAACAAGCAACATGACGGCCGTGGCTTTAGAAAAGGGAGATGACACAAATCACAGCATAAAATTTGCATTTTCAAAACCGCTTATTTTCGGGCTCAAAAGAACATCCGATAAGATTGAAATATTACTCTACAATGTGAATAACTACTTCAGCGGGGCAATAGAATCAGAAGTCAGAGCAACTGCGTTTGAAAAAATGCAAACATCCGATATAAAAAACGGCGGAGTAAAATTTGCAATCCCGATTAAAAATGACGATAAATGTGACATTTATTTAGGGGCAAACGGTAAAACTTTGAGAATAAAACTTCATACCGCAGAAAAATATACCCCTGCAAATGACACGCAAACATCTGAACCTGAAATAATAGTGCCCGCAGTTGTAAAAAAACACACTGCCGGTAAAAAATACGTTGTAATAGATGCAGGACATGGCGGAACGGACTATGGAGCAATAAGAAACGGTATCAATGAAAAAGATATAACACTTGATATTTCAAAACGAGTTCAGGCAGGGCTGGAGAAAAAAGGATATAATGTAGCGATGACAAGGACTGATGACACTTATGTATCATTACAGGACAGAGTTGAATTTAGCGAAATATTTAACCCTGATATTTTTGTCAGTATTCATGTTAATTCAAGCAACTCAGAATCCCCTTCAGGAATTGAAACTCATTATTACAAAGACAACAGTCTTAAACTTGCAAAACATATACACGCATCTATGCTTAATAATATAAATTCAAAAGACAGAGGCTTGTTCAAATCTAAATTTTATGTTATTAATCATACGACTGCGCCTGCAATTTTGGTTGAAATCGGATTTATTTCCAATCCGAATGAAAGAGCACAATTAGTAACGGAAAGCCGAAAAAATGCAACCGCAAAGGCAATAATAGAGGGTATTGATGGCTACTTTAAGAAATAATACACCTATCGGATTTTTTGATTCAGGAGTAGGCGGACTAACTGTATTAAAAGAAGTTAAAAGACTTATGCCGAATGAAAATTTTATATACTTCGGCGATACTTTGCATGTGCCGTATGGTGATAAAACAAAAGAACAACTGCTTGAATATTCAAAAGGTATATTAAAATTTTTTGAAGAAAAAAAATGTAAAGCGGTTGTTATGGCTTGCAATACAACATCTTCTACAATATATGAAGATATTAAAGACAAATACTATTTCAAAATCTACCCGATTGTTCAAACTGTCGCAGAAGTTTTGGCTAAAACATCACTGCAAAGATTAGGTATTTTTGCAACTCCGGCAACCATAAATTCAGGAGCATACGAAAAAGAAATACAAAAATACAATTCTGAGATGCGGATTTATGGGCAACATTGCTCAGAATGGGTGAGAATTGTAGAAAATAATACATCTGAAAGTGCAGAAAGTATTGACATCATAAAAAATGACCTTAATATTATGCTAAGGAATAATCCGCAAAAAATTGTTCTCGGATGCACTCACTATCCGTTTTTACTGCCTATTTTGACTAAATTTGCCACAAAAGAATTATTTATTGACCCTGCAAAATACTTTGCACAGGCAATAAATACTGATTTAACACTTGCAGGACTTACAAATGACAATAGTTCAGAACATACTGAAGAATTCTATGTAAGTGCAGAACCTGATAAATTCAAAAATTCAGCAAAAATGTTTTATGAAATAAAACAAACAGTAAATTTGCTAAACTTTTAAAAATTAACTTTCTTTTAAATTTTTGAAATGGTGATAAACATACCAAACGGCAAGAATGACACAACCAAGAATTATTGCCACATCAAATTTATGCCATAAAGATTTGAATGCGTCTATGTGCTGACCAAATTTTACTCCGACAAAAACAAGCGCATAACACCAAATTAAAGAACCCAAAAGTGTCATTGAAAAGAAAAATCTTTTTTTTGCTCTCAAAATCCCTGCCGGCAAAGAAATAAATGTTCTTACAACAGGTAACATTCTGCAAATAAAAAATGCCCAATCGCCATACTTATCAACCCATTTATCTGTATCTTCAAGGTCTTTTTTAGATATAAGAAAATACTTGCCATATTTTTCAATAAACGGTCTGCCACCAAAATAACCGAGATAATAAGACGGTATAGAACCAAGCAAACACCCGATAGCACCTGCCCACGCTGCAACATGAAAATTCATATCGCCTTTTGAAACCAAATATCCGGCAAACGGCATTGTTGCTTCACTCGGAATTGGAATGTTACAGGATTCCAAAGCCATAATTCCCATTATTCCCCAGGCACCCCAGCCTGTAATCACATGTTCAAGCCATGATATAAAACCCGCTAACAAATTATCTAACATAAAATATCCCTCTTTCTCTTTTAAAATAATACCAAAAACAGAAATAAAAAAAAGGTGCTCACCATAAAATGTGAACACCTAAATTCTCTATAAAATTCAAAAGAATTATTTGCCATTAACAGCAACTTTGAATTTTTTACCGGCAGAGAAAGCCGGAACAGTTTTTGCAGGGATTTTTAATTCCTTGCCTGTTTGTGGGTTTCTGCCGATTCTTGCTGCTCTCTTACGAGATTCAAAAGTACCGAAACCAACTAATGTTACTTTACCGCCTTTTTTAACAGTTTTTTGAATTGTATCAATCAAAGTTGTTAAAACTTCAGCTGCTTCTTTTTGAGTAACACTTGCTTTTTTTGAAATTTCTTGTACTAATTCTTCTTTGTTCATAATAAAACTCCTTCTTTTGTGTACTCAACTAATATAGCAAATTTTAGACTAAATGCAAGTAAATTAAAGAATATTTACACTTTTTAACGAAAAAAACATACAGGCAGAGGAATTTATAAGGTGTTTGATATATAATCTACCTATGAATATTTCAGAAGAATTTGATACTATTACTGCAATCTCAACCCCTTTAGGAACAGGCGGAGTGGGAGTTATAAGAATATCAGGCGGCAAAAGTTTTGATATCACACTTTCAATTACAACATGCAAAGAACTTCCCGCCGGAAAAATCTGTCATGGCTGGATAACAGACGGAAATAAAAAAATAGACGAAGTTATAATTCTCCCGTTTAAAGCCCCAAAAAGTTATACAGGAGAAGATGTAATAGAAATTCAATGCCATGGCGGAATACATGTCGTAAAAAATATTCTTGATATTGTTATAAAAAACGGGGCAAGAATGGCAGAACGAGGTGAATTTACTAAAAGAGCGTTTCTGAACAAAAGAATTGACTTATCACAAGCCGAAGCCGTTGACGATTTGATTCATTCAAAAACTTCAGATTTTGCGATTCAATCTGCCAAAAACCTTTCAGGAACTCTTGCTCAAAAAATCAGAGAGATAAAAAAAGAAATTTTTGAAGTAACATCAAGAATCGTAGCCGGAATCGATTTTCCTGAAGATGTTACAGAACCGGATTATTCTTATCTTATTGAAAATTTTGAAAAAACAATCAAAGAAATTGATAAAATACTCAAAAATGCAAAAACTTCTGATATTTTAAGACAAGGTATAAAAATTGCCATAGCAGGCCGCCCAAATGTTGGAAAATCTTCATTATTCAATGCCTTGTTAAACCTTAATCGTGCAATTGTAACTGAAATTGCCGGCACAACAAGAGATATAATAAGCGAAACGATTGATTTAGGATTACCTGTCACGCTCATTGATACGGCAGGTATAAGAAATGACAAAAATATTGATAAAGTCGAAGAAATCGGAATTGAATATTCAAAACAATCCGTACAAAACTCTGATTTGATACTGTTTTTATATGATGCCTCAACAGGTCTGACAAAAGATGATGAAGCGATTTATGAAACCATAAAAAATAAAAAACATATCATTATTGGCAATAAAATTGATGTCGCAGATAAAAAAATACCAAAACTTGAAAACTCTTTAGAAATATCCGCAATGACAAAAGTTGGTTTGGATGAATTAAAAGAAAAAATTAAAAGTACTGTACTTGATTATAATACAGAGGATTTAGAATTTGTAACAAACCAAAGACAGCAAAGTTGTTTGATTAAATGTAAAGATGCACTCGAAAACGCACTTGAAGGGGCAAAAAATAATCAACTTCAGGATATGATATATATTGACCTTAAATCAGCACTTTTAAGTCTTGACGAAATAACAGGCGAAGTTATTACTGACGAAATTTTAAATAACATCTTTGAACATTTTTGCATTGGGAAATAATTGCTTGCTCGCTATCGCTCGACATCGCCCTATGTAAAACTTTCGACTTCGTTACATTCTGTCGTGTTGATTAGTAATAGTATTTACCCCCGCTACGCCCTCGCATTAAACGCCAACGCTCAAAACAAAATCGAAAAATATTCATTTTACGATTATTGTTTTTCGTCTCTCCTCTTCGTTACACTCAGAGTCGTGGCTCTGCTCGGGCTTTATTCCGCCTGTGCAATCAAGATTGCTTCGTTCACTTCACTCTCGTTCCGTTCTCAACGGCGGTGGTATCATGTTTCGCAACCTGCTTGCCCTGCTCTTCGCAGGTCAACCCGTTGCTCCACATCGGCTTACGCTAAAAAAAAAACGACTTATGCAAGTCGTTGGAAAATCAATAGGAAAAAAGGGAAAGGAAAGTCTGTTTTCTGAACCCTTGCAACTTAATGCAGGGGTTATAGGTATGGGGTATCCCATATCCCGTATATGTAAATGCCATAGGCATTATTGTAATTGTGTTGCTCAGGCAAAGATAATTCATCATAAAACCATTAACGATTTTATTTGTACTACCAGTGCCTTATTTTTTTTATTATGCGTTGAATGTCTTGAATGAAGATTCAACGTTTTTAGAGATAACTTTCTTAACAGCATCC
>JAFUXT010000051.1 GCA_017470815.1 bacterium
GGCATTTGTGGCATCAGAGAAGATGCCCCGGAAGATGTGAAAAAGGCTTTTGAAGAATGGCAAAACAAACAAAAAGACCTTGAAGCACATCACACCAAAATTTAATAACAGTGATTGAAGCATCCGCAAGGGTGCTTTTTTCATACCCATCTTCAAAAGTCAGATGTAAAACAGAGTATTTCAAAACAAGACATAACTTGTAAAAATTGTAATTTGAAAGGATGGATATACACAATGACTTTACAGGAAATTTTGAAGGCAAAAGGTCTTGATGACAAGGCTGTTGAATCGGTTATTGGGGAAATGAAGCAGAACAAAATTTTCACTTCTGCTGAAGAAAACCTTGATATTCGATATGGCAAGTTGAAAACAGACTTTGATGCCCTTACAAAGCAACACGGTGAATCAACCGCCTTGATTGAGCAGATGAAGAAGGACAATGCCGGCAATGAAGCACTTCAGTCCAAAATCACCGAATATGAACAGAAGATTCAGCAGATGACCACTGAACTTCAGCAGACCAAGTTGGATGCAGCCTTGAAGGTTGCTTTGCTTGAAGCAAAGGTCACTGATGTTGACTATCTGACATTCAAGATCAAGGAAAAAGGTGAAGTCAAACTTGGGGATGATGGCAAAATCAAGGGAATTGATGACACCATTGCAGCCCTGAAAACGCAGTACCCACAGCACTTTGCATCCGAAACCAAGAAGAAGATTGATGAAAACAAACTTCCTTCCGGTGACGATGAAAACAAGATCAGTCAGGATGCCTTCAACAAAATGGGCTATCAGGACAGATTGAAAGTGTTCAATGAAAATCCTGAACTGTACAACGAACTTTCAGGTAATAAAACAAATTAAAACAAAGAAAGGTATAGGTGAATTATTATGGCACTTACTAAACTTCAGAATCTTATCAATCCGCAGGTTATGGCAGATATGATTTCTGCTAAAGTCAACAAGAAGATTGTTGTCACCCCCTTTGCAAAGGTGGACACCACCCTTCAGGGTCAGGCAGGTGATACCGTCACTGTTCCGGCTTTTGCTTACATCGGTGATGCAATTGATGTTGCTGAAGGTGCTTCCATTGAGGCAACGCAGCTGACCGCATCTTCCACCACCTTCACCATTAAGAAGGCTATGAAGGCGGTTTCCCTTACTGATGAAGCGGTTCTTTCCGGCTATGGCAACCCTGTTGGTGAAAGCACCACGCAGCTTGCAAAGGCTATTGCATCCAAGGTGGACAATGATGCTATGGATGCCCTGACCACCCTTTACAATTCTTCTTCTGCACCCCACGGTGTTCAGAAGAAATATGATCCTTCCACTGCTGTTGCTATCGGCTACAATGGTATTGTCAACGCAGTTGACACCTTTGAAGAGGAAGTTCAGTCTGAAAAGGTGATGTTCATTCATCCCAAGCAGGTTACACAGCTTCGTCTTGACAGCAACTTCATCAGTGCTGACAAGTACAACAATGAAGTTATGATGCGTGGTGAAATCGGTATGGTTGCCGGTGTCAGAATCGTTCCTTCCAAGCGTGTCAAGACTTCCGGCAGCGGTGCTTCTGCAAAGTATCTTTGCCCCATCATCAAACTGAACAATGATGCTGATTCGGAAGATGATGCAGCTGCACTGACCGTGTTCCTGAAGCGTGACACCAATGTTGAAACGGAAAGACAGACCCTTTCCCGAACCACTGACATCAGTGTTGACAAGATTTATGGTGTTGCTATCACCAATCAGGACAAGGTTTGTCTTGCATACTTCCTTGTGACTGCTTCTGCTTAATAACAGTGTGGGGTGTAACAACCCCACACTTAACTTTTAACAGAAAGGTTGGTGGTTGTATTGATTATAAGTGTTGATGAACTTTTGGAAATGCCTGAATTCATTGGAATAAACAGGTCAGTTCTGACAAGGAAACTGAACGGAATTGAAAATTTGGTCAGATCCTACACGAACAACAATTTTCAAAACCGGATGAAACGATTTTCAGCAGCTTCTTCCGCATCAATCCTTGATGGTTGTTCAGAATTGATGAAGGTGGGTGACACTGTTCAGATTACTGAATCAATCAACCAAGGACTTTATGTGGTCACAGTAGTTGACAGAGAAAACAACACAATGACTTTGGATGCTGACCTTTATGATGCTGAACACAACCTTGTGACAAAGATTGAATACCCGGCAGCAATTGTTGATGGTGTGGTCAATCTGATGTTGTGGGATGTTCAGAATCGTGACAAGGTTGGTGTTCAATCTGAAACACTTTCAAGGCATTCAGTGACCTATTTTGCACAGGATGCAAGCAATCAGTTGATGGGTTATCCAACAACCCTTCTTGGTTTCCTGAAACCCTTCACAAAGGCAAGGTTTTGACAGTGAAGAAGGTCGGTGGAAATACTATTGCATTGATGCAGGTGAATGTTCCCGGACAAAAGAACAGCATTGGGGAAAAAGTAACTGATTGGTTTGATGTGGTCAACCTGAAGGGTTGGCTTGATTATCAGTCAGGGGATTCAAAAAGAAGCGTTTACAATGCGAAAATTGAAGAATCCACACACATCTTCATTTGTGATTTCACTTCTTTCAAGTGCTTATCAGCACAATGGGAATGGAATCCGTTCAATTTCTTGGAATCCATCATCAACTTGGAGTTGGAACAAGATGTGGATGTCACATCAGAAAATGCCCGGATGAAGATCAATGGCAAACTGTATGACATTTTATTGATTGATGATCCAATGAACCTGCATCAGCACCTTGAAATATACCTGAAGTTTACAGGTGGTCAGTGATGTCAGTCACTTTTGAAGATTTCAGGGTTCAGTGTAAAGATGCAATTGGTGATGCTGCTATTGCTTTTCTGTATGAAGCCGGTGGTGAATTGGCATCCCAAACGGCAAGGAACAGCAGAGTAAAAACAGGACAAACAAAAGGGTCTTGGGATTACATTGTTGATGAAAGTGAACTGATTGCAACGGTTGGTTCACCTTTGGAAAATGCTATTTGGGAAGAATTCGGAACAGGTGAATATGCACTGAATGACAATGGTAGAAAAGGCGGTTGGTATTATGTTGATGAAAAAGGCAATGGTCATTTCACACACGGCAAAACACCAAACCGGGCATTGTTCAATGCTTACACCACATTGAAACCTGCAATCATTGCTGCTGCTGAAAGTAAACTGAAAGGAATGGGTTGATATGCTTGAAGTGTTGAATGTGTTGAATACACACTTATCAGAACATCTTGGTCTGAATTATGAATTCGGTCAGATGTCAGATTCACCACCCAATTATCCATATTGGGTTGGTGATTATGCAGAAACTGAAGGTCTTACAGAAGATGGTGTTGAAAATCAGACCATTATTCTGAACGGCTTTGCAAGGGGAAAGTTTATTGATTTGGAAACACAAAAGGAAAAAATCAAGGAATACTTCAAGTTTGGCAAAACAGACTTGGTTTCCGTGAACCTTCCAAATGGTGTTACATCAAAGGTTGTGGTCAACATTTGGTTTTCTGATTCAATCAACATCCCTGATGACAATATGGATTTGAAAAGATGTCAGATCCATTTGATAACAAAAATATGGAAAGGATATGAATAACTATGGCATATGAAGAACTGAAGAAACACGGCATTACTTCCGATACCCCGGAAAACCTTATGCTTGGTGCAGGTATCATCTGTCACAACCTTGTCTTTAATTCCACATCAAGCAAGTGGACTTATGACATTCTTGGTGCAACTTCCGGTGGCAATAAGGTTTCTATCATCCCGGAAATCACCACTGTTGAAGCTGATGGTGCTTTAGTCAAAATCAAGGGTCTTGACAGAAAGACCGGTGAAACTGCAAAGATGGAAACCAATCTGATTGAGATCACCCCGGCAATGATGAAGGCAGGTGTCATTGGTAAAAATGGCAATTCTGATGTGACCGGTTACAGTCTGATCACTTCCAAGCCTGACATCGAAGCAGGTGATTATTATGAAAACTTTGGTTTTGTCGGCAAGAAAACGGACGGCACACCCATCATTGTCATCTTTGACAATGCCCTTTGTACTTCCGGTTTTGAAGCAGAGAACAAGAACAAGGAAGCAACTGTTGTGAAATGCACCTTTGAGTGCTATCAGGAATGTGATGCTGATACTGATTTGAGCATCCTTCCTTATCGTATTTATTACCCTACACCGGCACAGGCTAACGGTTAAGAAAGGAACGGTGAACAATGGAAACAACTAAAAACTACACCTTCAGAACGCTGAATGCAACGGATATTGCCCCGATGTGCAAGATTATCAGCAAGATTGGCATTGATGAGTTCACCAAGGTGTTTGAATCTGAATCAGTCCTGAAGATTGTCAGGAACGCAAAAGACAAGAAAGCAATCACGGATGTTGCCGGACTTCAGGCATTTCTTGAAGTTGCAAACATCATCCTGTCACACATTCCTGATTGTGAAGGTGAGATCTTCACACTGCTTGCGAATGTCAGCGGTCTGACTGTTGATGACATCAAGGCATTTGACCTTGCATCCATCACAAGGATGGTTGTTGACTTTGTGAAGAAAGAGGAATTCAAGGATTTTATTGGGGTTGTTTCCGAATTGTTCAAATAGGTTACATCAAAGAAATGGACTTGCTATTCAAAAGATATGCAAGTCCATTTCTTTTGATAGACCAAATGATTGTGATGAACTGTTTTGCAGACTTCATTCTTGAAACCGTTCACAAGGACAATGATGATGCCCTTTGGCAATTCTATTTGAACAAGGTGGATGGTAAAACCTTCAATGATTTCAAAGAAGAAGTCACCATTCAGAACACGGAAGTCACACAAGAAGATTTGGAAACAACTATCAATTATTCAGTTGATTTATTACAGGGGTTCAATCCCCAATAATACACAGAAAGGGGGTGCAACACCTTGGAACTATTTAAGTTATTCGGCACAATTGCTGTTGACAACGCTGAAGCAAATGATGCCTTGGATGAAACCGGTGACAAAGCAAAGGAAACCGGCAAAGACATCAAAGGCACAGGTGATGATGCTGAAGAATCTGAAAAGAAAATGTCAACCGCCTTCAGTAAAATGGGGGCTGCTGCTGCAAAGGTCGGAAAGGCTATTGCAGCAGGTCTTGCAGTTGCAAGTGCAGCGGTCATCAAGATTGGCAAAGATGCAATTTCCGCTTATGGTGACTATGAACAGTTAGTTGGCGGTGTTGAAACTCTTTTCAAGGACAGTTCTGACACTGTAATTCAAAACGCTGCAAACGCATATAAAACAGCCGGTATGTCAGCAAATGAATATATGGAAACGGTCACTTCCTTTTCCGCTTCATTGTTACAGTCTGTTGGCGGTGATACCGTCAAAGCAGCTGAACAGGCTGATACTGCTATCCGTGATATGTCAGATAATGCAAACAAGATGGGAACATCTATGGAAGCAATTCAGAACGCATATCAGGGTTTTGCAAAGCAGAATTATACAATGCTTGACAACCTGAAACTTGGTTATGGTGGCACAAAAGAAGAAATGGAAAGACTTCTTGAAGATGCTTCCAAACTGTCAGGTATTGAATATGATATTTCATCCTATTCTGACATTGTTGATGCAATCCACGTTGTTCAGAATGAAATGGGTATCACCGGAACAACGGCAAAGGAAGCAAGCACAACCATTCAGGGTTCAATTTCTTCAATGAAGGGTGCTTGGCAGAACCTTTTGACCGGTCTTGCAGACGGCAATCAGGACATCGGTGTATTGATTACCAATGTGTTTGATACCATTTCAACTGTTGCTGACAACCTGATTCCAAGAATTGAACAGGTTCTTGCAACCTTGCCGGATCTGATAACCAAACTTGTTCCGAAACTGATTTCAAAGGTTTCTGAAATCATCAGTGTTCTTCTTCCGGCTGTTGTCAAAGGTGCAACATCCCTGTTGAATGCTGTTGTCAGTGTAATTCCACAACTGATTTCTGCTTTGCTGAATGCCCTTCCAATGATAATTGATGGTATTCAGCAGGTGTTCTTTGGAATTGTGGATGCTTTGCCTTCACTAATGGAAACAATCTGTTCTGCACTTCCTGAATTGATTCCGCAGCTGATTGATGCCTTGGTGAATATGATTGTGTACTTGTGTGAAAACTTGGTCACAATCCTTCAACCCCTGATTGATGCCTTGCCTGACATCATAATTGCAATTGTGGATGGTCTGATGAACAACCTTCCGCAGCTGATCCAAGGTCTGATCACC
>JAFUXT010000052.1 GCA_017470815.1 bacterium
AAATGCAAAAAATAAAAACGCAGAAACCGAAACAAAAGAGGAAAAAACTGAATAATGGCTCTCACATTCATTGATATATATAACGAAGTCGCAGGACAGGCTTGGTCTATGTATGACGGTGATGCCGAGAGTATTGACGAAATGGAAAGTGCCTTAAAATCATCAATAAATAAGGCACTTTCTGAAATATGGTGTTCTTATCCATTCCCTTTTAGAAATAAAACTTTTACTATTACAACTTCATCCGGTAATGCACAATACTTAACTCCTAACGGAAATATAATTAAAAAATCCGTTTCGGGCAAACAAGTTTATTCGGTTAGAATCGGTAAAAATTATCTTGAATTTCTTGATGATTATGAAACTCTTGAAGATAGGGAAGGAACTCCGACAGGGTTTTATATCAAGAATGACAGTTTATTTTTATATCCTGCCCCTGATGATGTTTATACAGTAACGATAGAATATTTAACCCTTGCAATAGGTGAAAACGATTTTGGAGATAGTGTTTATTCTTTGCAGAATGATGAAGATACTATTGATGTTCCTGAAAAATACGAAAATATATTTAAAAATGCTTTGATAACAAAATATATGCTTTATGCTATTGCATCAGAACAAGATGAAAATTATTCCGGCTACAAAGAACAATTTGATAAAGCATACAAAATTTTAATCAGTTATACCGCAGGACTTGATAAAGAAAAAAGAGTTTATTGGTAATGGCAACAAAAATTACATCTTTAAAATGTAACCGCTTTGGCGGTATTAGAAGAATAAATGCAGTTTTTTCAGATGAAATTATTACGGCATCAGATGTTCAAAATGTAGAACTATTTAATACAGGTATCAATAGCGGTGTTGGTATTAGAACATCAAAAGGGCATATTGCTATTTGTAGTGCAATTCCCAATAATGAAAAAATTATCAATATTTTTGAAAGTGTGCAAAACAATATCACATATTGTTTTGTTCATACTGAAAATAATAGTATCGGCAGATTTTATTTATACGATTTTATATCTCAAACCGTTACACTTAAAAAAGATAATTTAACCTTGACAGGAAAATCCTGCGGTCTTGATTTTGCACAAGGTTGGAATGATTTATTTGTCTTTTCAACAGGACAAGAAATGTTCAGCATACAAATCGGGGCAAATCCCGAAATTGTTAGTATGAATAGTCTTGTTGATATGGAAAACAGAAGTGTCAAAGGTTTAGGGTTAATCAATTATGATAATCGTTTATGGGTTTTTAACGGTAATGTACTTTGGTTTTCTGTTCAAGAAAACATTTATGATTTTGCAACATCTGATGCGGAAATATCAACTTCTTCCGGATTTATTGAATACATAAAAAATATTACTGCTATAACTCCATATTTAGGAAGTTTAGCGATATTTTTTAAAGACAGTTCAATACTTTTATCGGGGGAATATCCCTATACACAAACTGATGAAAGTCCGGGCGGTTGTGCAAATTATAATTCTTTGGTTTTTCACGGTACGGAATTATATTTTTATGATGATACGAAAAAGGGTGTTTTTTCTTTTAATCAAGTCGTAAACGGCGATAAGACTTTGGGCGATAATATTGCACTTGATATTCAACAGGAACTTTGCGGTATTGATTCAAACAGATTAAAGGATATAAGATGTTTATCTATTGTTTTATCGGATAGAAATGAGATTTGGTTTTTAATTCCGACAAGAGAGCCTGATATAACTACAAT
>JAFUXT010000053.1 GCA_017470815.1 bacterium
GATTTTGTTCCGGGTGAAATGTTTGATTGGTTGACAGAAAACGGTTTCTTCACTGCACCTGCATCAACCAAGTATCACGGCAACCGGGAAGGCGGTCTGTTTGACCATTCCGTTGAAGTCACATCCAAGTTGGTTTCAATGACAGAGGAAATGAACCTTCAGTGGTCAAGACAGGAATCACCAATCATTGTTGGAATGTTCCACGATCTTTGCAAAATTGATGAATACAGGTTCACAGAATTTGGAATTGATCATTCTGACAGGTCACTGCTGAAGGGTCACGGTGACAAATCGGTTATGCTGCTGTCACAGTTTATGACCTTAACTGAAGAAGAAATGTTGTGCATCCGGTTTCATATGGGTGCATACAAAACTGATGATTGGGATGCTTACGGCAGAGCAATTGAAAAGTATCAGAATGTGTTGTGGACACACGCTGCTGATATGTTTGCAGCAAGGGTCAGGGGTACTTGATATGTGCAAGTGTAGTTTTCCCGATGGTATCACCATCAAGCCGGATGGAATAAATGAACTTGATCCTTGCATCTATGAAGAAGTTGAAGTTCATCACAATGTGACTGTCAGGGTTCTGAAGTGCAGAAAGTGTGGTCACATTGAATTGGAATAGGAAAGGGGTGAAACAGATGACGGATCTTTTGACACAGGAACAGATTGATGCAATAACAGATGCCTTTGCAAAACTTGCTGATGCAATCCGTGATGTTATTCAGGACTTGGTTGAAAAGGTCATCAAACCTTTGGTGGATAATCTGATATCATATTTCAAATCATTTTCAAATTCAAGGGTGAAACATCTTGCCTATCACGCAAAGAAATACAGAACCCGGAAGAAGAACCTGCACCGGATGCAGAAAGATTTCATCAGATTGCTGTCAGGATGACAATTTCACTGTATCAAGTGTAACCATCTGTAACCGCAGAAAACCCCGAAAATACAAGGGTTGTGGTGGTGTAGGTTACAGGTTACGGATAATTCTTCTTTTATTGAATAAATGATATTTTTTATCATTGAAATTTGATGTATCACTAAAAATAAAAGAATATAAATATGTAACTGTAACCTGTAACCTGTAACCGCAAAATCTAACAGAAAGGAAAGAACATAATGACTGCAAAACAGTATTTAAGACAGGCATACAGGCTGAATGAACTGATAAACAGTGATTTGAAGGAACTTGAACAGTTGAAAGAACTTGCAACAAGTGTTTCTTCACCAAACTTGTCAGGAATGCCAAGTTCAGGATCAAGAAAAGATGAAGCACCTTTTGTCAGGGCAATCGAAAAAATCATTGACCTTGAAAAGTACATCAATACTGAAATTGACAGATTTGTTGATTTGAAAAGGGAAATCAGAACTGTCATCTTTCAGGTTCAGGACAATAATCAGAAACTTTGTCTGAAGTTGCGTTATATGCAGTTTCTCAAATGGGAATCTGTTGCAGAAGAAATGAAGTTGTCTTTGAAGCAGGTTCACCGGATTCACGGTGATGCACTTCAGGCAGTTCAAAAAATTTTGCCTTATGACACTAAATGACATTGTTTAGGGATTGAATGACACTATCAAAGTATGATATTATTAAAATGACCCGAAGGGTCAAGGAACAGACAGGTGCAAATCTGTCTGTTTTTATTTTTACGGAAAGGAAGGTGATTTTGTGACCGATAAGCAAAGAAAGTTTGCAGATGAATACTTGATTGACTGCAATGCAACAAGAGCATACAAAGCAGCATATCCCCGGATCAAGTCTGATTAAGCTGCAAGGGTTAATGGGTCAAGACTGCTAACAAATGCTAACATCCGGGATTACATCAAGCAGAAGATGGATGAATTGAGTTCCGCAAAGATTGCACAGGCTGAAGAAGTTATGAAATACCTGACTTCTGTAATGCGTGGTGAATCATCTGCTGAAATCGTGGTTGTTACCGGTGATGGTGACGGTTATTCTTCAGCAGAAAGAATCACCAAAGCACCTGATGAAAAAGAGCGATTGAAGGCAGCTGAACTTCTTGGGAAAAGATATGTTCTGTTTACTGATAAAGTAAATGTTGAAGGCGTTGCAAA
>JAFUXT010000015.1 GCA_017470815.1 bacterium
ATGTCTGTCATTGCGAGGAGGAAATGGCTTTCCGACGAAGCAATCCAGTTATTTCATCATTATCGACAAATTAAACGGCTGGATTGCCACGCCCTAACGGGCTCGCAATGACATGCTACTGTAAAATAGTATATAATTACCCTTTTTTATTGTTTATACCATACATTAAAGTTTTCTATTTCTGAAAATGTCTTACAATAATCCCCTCGAAAATTTAAACACCTGTCATCTATCATCAAATAAGCTGGAGATTTAAAACTTGTTACATCAGATACATATTTATCTAATTTGTTTTCAGACACCCATTTTCTTGCAAGAGAGTTGTTTCGTGTAGTGAATATTTTTACATCATAATTTTGAGATAATTTTTCTAAAAATTCCTTTGCTCCCTCTTTTATCGAAGGAATAAAGTTTTCGTTATAATTACCTGTATAAGTATTCAAAACACCATCTAAATCTATTAGTATTGTTTTTCTATGCTTCATTTATTTATACTCCTATCGTGCTATTTGCCTGTTAATTTATTTCAATAATAACAATAAAATTAAAATATGGCAAATAGCACGATAGAAATATTCAGAAATAACCTTAAATATTATCGCAATAAAAAAGATTTTACTCAGGATAAATTGAGCGAAATCACCGGTATAAGCAGTGACTATTTGTCAGAAATTGAAAGAGGAAAGAAAACACCAAGTTTTAAAAGAATGTTATTAATTGCAAACGCATTAGACATTGAAGTTTACAAATTATTTAAACCAATTAGTTAATCTGTATTTAGGTTTTGAGATATAAACCCCAATTTACTTATTTAGTATCTAAAACCGTCTGCTTTCATTCGGTCTATTACTTCCTGCAATTTTTCATCAGAACAAACGTAAGAAATTCTGAAATAACCTTCGCCGTACGTACCAAATGCCGTCCCCGGAACAATTACGATACCGGATTTTTCAAGCATATCCTGACAGAATTTTACACTTGAATCATATTTTCTTGGTATCGGCATCCACAAATAGAATGTTGTATGAGGGATTTTGCTATCATCAATTTCCCAACCGAGTTCTCTCAAACCTTTTACCAAAATGCTTTGTTTTCTTTTGTAATC
The DNA here is from genome assembly GCA_017470815.1 of bacterium. Lineage (GTDB taxonomy): Bacteria > Cyanobacteriota > Vampirovibrionia > Gastranaerophilales > Gastranaerophilaceae > Zag111. The sequence goes on from JAFUXT010000015.1 coordinate 1,106, forward strand.
GATATTTCCCTGCTTAATATAATCATCACCGTCAGGAGAAGTCATAATATAAGCGCATGCTTTTTGCAGGGCTTTAAACATACCGTTATCAATAGTTGATTTGCCTTTTGCAAATCTTGAGACAACTTCACTGTTTCCGCAAATCCAGCCCAAACGCCAGCCTGTAACAGCATAGGGTTTGGAAAGTGTAAACATTTCAACTGCAATATCTTTTGCACCTTTAAGTTCAAATACGCTAAAAGGCTTTTGGTCTTCATCAAAATACATATCACAATATGCCGCATCAGAAATCAGCAAAATATCTTTCTTTTTACAAAAATCAATTACGCTTTGAACATATTCTTTTGTAGCAGTGACACCGAGCGGATTGTTCGGATAATTTATAACCACTGCTTTGACTTTATTTTCATCATATCCGTCATTTTTTAACTGTTCCCAAACCTGCTCCATATCAGGCTGATAATTATTTTCCGGAGTCAAAGCCATAGAATAAGCCTTGCCGCCAGAACAACCAACCATTTGAGAGTATGAAGCATACCCCGGATCAGGGATTAGAATAATATCTTTTTTAAATTCATCATGTTCTGGATAAATAATAAATCTGATTAAATTTGCAAGTCCGTCTTTTGAACCCAAAACAGAACAAACTTCCGTATCGGCATTCAATTCAACACCAAAACGGTCTTTCATTCTTTGCGCACATGCTTCTCTAAAATATTTCTCCCCTCTTGTAACAGAATAAGAATGAATACTGTCTTCCGTTAAAAATTCTTTCAGTTTTTCTATGAGTGAAGCAGGCGGAGCAGATGTCGGAGCACCCATTGAAAGCATTATCGGGGCTCTGTTTTTCTTTATCAAAGAATCTTTCAACTGTGCTGTTCTCTCTTTTAATCTTACCATTATATAAGTATCTAACGCCATTACATCTTCGTTAAATAAATTTTCCATTTTCATATTTCATACCTCGTAACAAATATTATATAATAAACATAAATTTATTCCGTTATTTTTTGAAAAATATAATAAGTAAAATTGTCTTTTTTATAAGATTTTAGAAAAATAAAGTCCATATTAAGCATTGCAATAGTATCGCACATATATTTTTTGAACAAAGAATCAAGAATATTTTTTTCATTTACTTCTTTTATTTGTTTTCTTAACATGTTTATATCAATTATTGCATTGTTATCTGTATCATACATTGCAAGCAGGACATATCTGCCTTTTGGCACTATCGCAGTTACATTTTGAGTAAAATAGTCAAAATATTTTTGTGAAAAAACTTTATCTTCATTAATTTTGTCAAAGATAAGTTTATATTTGCCTTTTCCTGCCATAGTTTTGCTATCGCCGGAATCATAATATAAACCGTAAGGATTTCTTGCGGTTTTATGAAAATCTGAATTAAAAACTCTCGGTCTTGTCAGACTTCTGAAATAATAAGGCGCATCCGCTCCAAACGGCAAAATTACAATATCATCAGTACTCAAACCCAATTCATCAGATTCAATTGCAGGACTTTCAAGCGCAAGTGATTTATTTTTGCGCATAACAAATGAATTTTGAACATTAAACACTCCGCACGCAAGAATAAATAAAATTAAAAATGTCTTAAAATGTTTTACACTGAATTTTTCGCTCAAACCAATAACAGAAAGCATAATAACAGGCGGGAGCAAATAAAGAATATATCTTGATGTAAAAACATTTACCTTAAATACTGCAAAAATTACGGCAAAAATAAAATTACATAACAAAATTGTACTCAGGGTTTTTATAAATTTATTTTCACTTTTTAATGATTTGATAAACCCGATTATAAAATAAATACAAGGAATTATGACAAGCAGAGCAAATTTGAAATTTATATTATAACTCCCGTCAGATACCCAATAAATGTTGGTTTCTATCGTTGCACCGAAGAAATTTCTGATTGCATCTATAACATGTGCAAACTTTAATATCCCCTCATGACTTATAACAAAGATACTGCGCAATTTTGCATAATGAGAAATCAAAATGAAATAAGGGATTAAAAATAAAAATTCAATTATTTCAAAATTCAAATACTGTTTGAATTTATCTTTCTTATTTTTCAATAAATAAACCGAATAACAAATAATTAAAGACAAATTATATAAAATTCCGCCGACAAAAGTGTATGGAATTAAAATATTTATTCCGATAAGTTTTAAAAGTGATTTTTTATCCCCTTTTTGTTCATAATCAATTAAAAAATTTATTGATAACAAGACCAAAAATACTACAAGAGAGTACATTCTGACTTCTGATGAAAACAAAACCAAAAGCGGACTGACAGCACAAACCATTGATGAAAATATTGCATTTTTAGAAATTTTATTACCAACGATATATGAAAATGGTACGGTTAAAGCACCAAAAATCAGAGATAATGAACGCATAGCAGTTTCACTCTGACCGAAAATTTTTATCCAAAATTTCAGCAAAACAAAATAAAGCGGAGTGTGTTGCAAATCTACATTTAGCAAATTGTGCATAATTCCTGCATTATCAGTTGCAGTAGCCCAGGAACACGCTTCATCATACCAAAGAGCATTGTCCATATATAAAAATCTAAAGCCTAAAGCAATTATAAATAATATAAGAATCAATATAATATTTTTTTTCACGATATTATCCTCGCTTATTTATAATACTATAAAATTTTTGAGATATTATTAATTTATAATATTTTAAAAAGGAGAGAGCAAAATGGACAAATATTCACATAATTACAATGTAATTTTAGATAATATGGATTTGAACGAATACAGGCTCAGACCTATTTCTGCCATAATGTACCTGCAAGATGCTTTTGCAAGATTTTGCGCAACAAAAAAAATGGCTGCTTACGACCTGTTTCCAAAAAATTTATATTGGATTGTTTCCGAATTTAATATTGAATTTTGTGATAATTCACCATTTTGGTCAGAAGAAATCACAACTGAAATTTGGATTTCAGAAATTACCAAACTAAAAATATACACGGATTTTAAACTATATTATAAAGGCAAAGAATTTGCCAAAGGAAACGGATGCTGGTTTATTCTTGACCAAATTACAAAACGCCCTGCAAAAACAGATATTATAACCGAACATTTTAACATCTGTCCCGAACTTGTGCTTGGCGAACACAAAAAATTTACACTTGAAGAACAGACTGAAAAAGTCAGCGAAATTACCCACAAAAATAACTTGTCTGACTTGGATTTTAATAACCATGTTAATAACAAAAGTTATATCAATATTGCAGAAGCATCAGCAACGAATGAATTTAGAAAAACTCGTACACTCAAAACTCTCAATATAAAATTTAATAAAGAATCATTCCTTGATGATATTTTAATCTGTTCTACATTCAAAACAAACATTCCAGATACTTATGTTCACAGAATAACCAAAGACGGCGATAGTGTTTGTGATATTCAGACCTGCTGGACAGATAAAAAAATTTCTCAGGATATCCTCAATTATGATTTGAAAGTTAAATCAGAAAAATAATTATTTTACGATAACAAGGAGAAAAATATGGATTTAATTACACGCAATAAAGAATTGATGAAAAAATTTGAAACAATGATTAATACCGCAGATGAAAACCTTGCAGATGAATTAGTTGCAAGTGATGCGGCATTTTATACCCCTGCAAGTCCTGAAGCATTGTACGGCGGTAAGGGTTATTTATCCGTTGTATATTGGATGAGAAAAGGGTTTAGTGATGTGCAGTGGCATATAACAGATATGGTTGCAGATGAAGAAAAGGTAGCGGTCAAATGGGATTTGACAGGAACTCATGACGGAGAATTTTTGGGTATTCAACCAACAGGAAAAAAAATCAAAGTCTGCGTTATGAATTTTTATTATTTTAACCAAGATGGTAAAGTCACAAATGATATTGCTGCAGAAGGTATGATAGGTATTCTGCGCGGTATCGGTGCCATAAATTAAACACTACAAAGAGTGTTTCATAATAAAATCAAATGCTTTTTCAGGCAGTACAGCGCGTAAAAATACAAGCAGTTTTGCACAAAATCCGGCAAGATATCTTGCTTTTGGTTTTTGAGTATTTACCGCTTTTAAAACAATTTTTGCTATCAAAGTCGGTTTTGATGCCAATTTGCAGTTATAAAACTTTTTCATTCCGCTTATAACTTTTAAAGCGGAATTTTTATATGCTCCGTTTTGACAACATTGTTCAAGATTATCAAGAGCGATACTGTCCCAGCAGGTTTTTATTATTCCAGGTTCGATTAAAACTACATCTATTCCAAACTCCGAAACTTCCATTCTCAAAGCATCACTCAGGGCTTCAACCGCATATTTACTTGCGTGGTACCAACCGCCAAAATAACTGACAAATTTGCCTCCCATTGAAGATATATTTATTATTCTTCCGTTCTTATTTTCTCTCATATAAGGAAGAATCTTTTTTGTCAGACTTGCAAGCCCAAATACATTTACTTCAAACTGTTTTCTCGCTTCGTCAAGTGTCACATCTTCTATTGCACCAAAAGAACCGTAACCTGCATTATTGATTAGAACATCAATTTTCCCCTCTTTTTCTATTATTGTCTTTACTACATCTGCGCAGGATTGTTCGTTTGTTACATCCAAATACAAAGGAATTACTCCAAAGTCTTTGAGCGATTCCATTTTATCCAAACTCCTTGCCCCGCCGTAAACAATATGTCCTTCTTTTGCCAGAAGTTTTGCGCTTTCATAACCCATTCCGCTTGATGCACCGGTTATTAGTATAACTTTTTTATCTTTCATATTAAACTTTCTGCCTTTTGTAACCTGTTAATATTAGCATAAAATAGAATTACTTTATATTTTGTCCTTTTATGCTAATATTTTGTTATGAAATATTGTATAGAATGTGGTAAAGAACTGATATTAAAAGAAAATTTCAATTGCGGTGTAAGTGAAGGTTTGGTGCCATATTGCACAAATTGTGAAGAATTTCGCTTTCCGCAGTTTAATACATCTGTCAGTATGGTTGTTTTTAACAAAGATTATTCAAAAATTTTGTTAATTCAGCAATACGGCAGAGGAGTAAATATTCTTGTTGCAGGTTATGTCACAAAAGGCGAGTGTTTAGAACAAACTTTAAGGCGTGAACTTAAAGAAGAAGTTAATTTAGACTTATTATCTTTTGAATTTAACGCAAGCAGTTATTTTGAAAAAACAAATTCACTTATCTGTAATTTTATTGTCCAAACAGAAAACGAAGATTTTGAAATCAACCCCGAAGTTGATTATGCACAGTGGTATTCAATAGAACAGGCAAAAGAAGTTATATACCAAAGCAGTCTTGCTCAGGAATTTTTACTAAAAGCACTTGAAAAAATAAAAATGCCTGCTACGTTAAAGCATTAATCCATTTTTCAATTTCACTATCTTTTGCGCTGTTTTCGTAAGAAGTGAAGCCAACTTTTACATCCGAATCAGGACAAATTTTTTCAATATCCGTATAGGTTGCAGATGCTCCGCCACCGCCATGAGTACAGAATGGCATAATTGTTTTGTCAGTAAAATCATTTTCGGTCAAAAAAGTTCTGACAGGACTTGCAAAAGTGTACCACCAGACAGGTGTTCCGATATAAATTGTTTCATATTTTGAAATATCAATTTTATCTGTTAATTCAGGTAAATAACCTTGTTCTTTTTCTTTTTGTGCCTGATTTACAACATCAGTATAATTCCTCGGATATTCATTAACAGGTTTAATTTCAAACAAATCACCACCGGTAATTTCTTTGATTTTTTCCGCTATTGCTTTTGTGTTTCCTGAATAAGAATAATAGGCAATTAATACTTTGTTGTCTGACATTTTAACTCTCCTAAAAATATAAACCGTATAATAATTATAACATATTTTTTAAAAATTGAAAACAAATTACAGAATAATTTATTATGGTTGACAAGACTAAATTCACTATAAATGAAGTTTACACAACGAAGAAACTTTACTTTTTATGTATTTTATAATATAAAAAGGATAAATTGTTTGGGAGATGATGAAATGAAAAAGTTTATACTATTAACACTGATATTATTATTAAATTTTATCACGGTACAACCTGTATTGGCGGAATTGAATGAAACTCAGGAACTGAGTACTCCTGTTTTTTCTGCATCAGTTGAAGATGAAAAAGTATTTTTAAGTCCTAAAAGTACTTTTATTCTTGAATTAGAATCAGATATTGATGTAAACGAAACAAATTTAAAAGATGAAGTATTTTTTACTTTAGTTTCAAAAGTAACAACATCAAACGGAATGGTTTTGCCGGAGCATACACGTTTTGCAGGTAAGTTTGTAAAAATTAAAAAAAGCGAGCCTATGTTTAAGCGGGCAAGAGCATATATTATAATAGATAAGATAATTTTCCCAAATGAACAAACCTACACCGTAAGAATGGAGCCTAAAAAAGGAAGTGATTTGAAATCTCCTCAAATTTTAAATGCTTTAAGAGTTATTCCTGCAAGTATAGGGGTTGTAACATTTTCTGTTATAAGTGTTGCTGTAGTCGCAATAGAATCGGTCAGTGTTGTAGGGCTTGTTGTAGTTCCGAGAACATGCAAAGGTTTTGGTATATTAATAAGTTCACTGGCAAAAGGTTTGAATTATAAATTAAAAGCAGGAAGTAAGATTCAATTTAAATTGGATACCCCTGTATATATTCAGGCAAGTGATATATTATCAAAGTAGGAAAACAGCATTAACAAAAAAGAGAATAGGGTTGTCTTATTCTCTTTTTTGGTGGAGACGGTGGGAGTTGTCTTGACCTGTTCGCATTAAACGTGACTTCGCTTGAAGTCTTTAATAAAAAATTTTTAAGCCTTCAAGGCTCCGCACTATGCTCACAGGTCGCCGAACCCACTAAGATACGTTCTCCGCAACACTCATCTGACCAAAAAAGAGGATAGGATTAACCTATCCTCTTTTTTAGTGGAGACGGTGGGAGTCGAACCCACGTCCAAAATGGATGACAACATACTTCTACGAGTGTAGGCTATTTTTTGCTCAACTGATTCAGGAAAATGTCTAAACCATACGAATCAGCCCAAGGTTTTATTTAAAGGAAACTCTAAACCTTGCAAAGTCATCTTGATGTATCTACTTTGCATCAATACACTGCCGCTTGCATAATGGACTTATACAGCCGGCAAGCTGGGCTATATAAGTGGCTAATCATAGACTAAGCAGCCAAAGCATATGCTTGTGCAAAGTCTACTTTTCTTACATTGTTAGCACTTAATTTGTTTTGCTCGTTGATGACGGAGAACAGCGCTCCGACCCGCCGCATATTACCACCAAACATCCTGTCAAATACCAGAACGTCCCCATATAAAAATGTAAATGTACGATTAATACTATTATAACTGAATTTTAACCTTTTTCAATCTTTATTGTAACGAAATGTTACAAACATGCTCAAAAACATTAAAGTTCATGCTTTTACCTGCCGACATGAAAGATAACAGATAAAATAAGACGAAAGGAAATACCGTCATGGGAATGTCAGCATCGCAAGCAAGATTTTTAAGTTTAACAGCAAGAAAAAACAATGTTGAATTTGAAGGACAACAGATTAACCAGCAAAGAACAACCCTGTCTAACGAATCAGCAAGTTATTACAGCGAATTGTGTAATATGGAAGTGCCGACTCCGCCATCTATTGATGATTATACAAAAGTATCTTACACCTTCAATGATGGTGCAATGACTAATACCCTTATTTCCTTATTACCAAAATCAGGTACTAATAATGAGTATGTTGTAAACTATGTTGAAGAATGGCAGGATGATTATGCTATTGTTCCTGCTGCTTCAAGTTTGGTTGAAAAAAACGGAAGTACTTATTCAATCGGAAGTTGCAAATTGAGAGAAGCAGGTGTGGCTCCTGCAAATATCTCTGATGATGAATACTATGAATCACTTTCTGCAAGTCAACGTTCGGCTTTGTTACAAAATGAAGCATATTTATTAAAGATGGCTCAGGAAAAAACCGGTGACAATGGTAAATTCTATATCAGGTATATTAAAAATACTACAAATGGTAACTATGAGCCATACTTATATGCTTTGAGTGAATTACAACAAACACAGAAATATAACAATAAAAACCTTGCAAGTATTCCTTGTTATTCACTTGGTTCTACAACACAAACAAGAGAAGTATTACACAAAGAAGCAACCGTTGAAAAAGATTCATCAGGCAGATATGTAGCAATTACAATCAATCTTGGTACAGATGATCAAGGTAATAAAATAGAACGTACTTATGCTCTGACAACCACCACAACAACTGATGAAGAAGCATACAACGATGCAATGAACGAATACAACTACAAACAGCACGAATATGATCACAAAATTCAGGAAATTAACTCAAAACTTGAAATCGTTCAACAACAAGATAAGCAGTTGGAATTGAAACTTAAACAACTTGATACCGAAGAAAATGCTATTTCAACAGAAATGGATGCGGTCAAAAAAGTTATCTCCAAAAACGTTGAATCTTCATTCAAAACATTTAACGCATAAGATAGAATAATAAATTTTAGTTAGTAAAAACAGCCTTGCAATTATGCAAGGCTGTTTTGATGTTTTAAATTTTAGAAACTTGGTCTGCTGCGGTAATAACCTTTTACTTCTGTACCATCAGAACGGGTATATGAATTTACATATATAACTCCACCGCCTGTCATTGCTTCTCGTTGCAAATCGCCGTTAGTTGGCATTGCACCATTGAATGTTCTTGTTTGTGCGTCAATCTCTTTTTCGTGTTTTGCAAATTCATCCGATGACATTTGCCCGACTTCCTCTCTTGTATATATATGATTGCTACCTGTTAATGGATTTGCATAACCAAATAAACCTGAATTTTGTTGTGGTTGATTTGTTGGTTGAACTTCAGGTAATTGAATACCTAATATATTTGCAAGTTGATTGATATCAAAATTTGCAGCCTGACCTGTTGGAACACCTGAAGGTTGCCTTAAACTTTCAGGTATTGCCATTGGAATAATATCCCAAGGATTTATTTTTTGAATTTGTTGTTCAATAGGGTTGACCATTAAATCATTTAGATTCGGTAGGTTGTTTTGTTGATAATCGTTATATTCTGCAAATAATTTGAATAGAGCATTATTAGTATTTGAGTTTATATTGTTTGGAGTAGGAAAACTATTAGTTTCATGTGGCTCTTGAGTAACAACAGATTGTTGATCAATATTTTCTGATGCATTATCAAATTTCAATCCTGTAATACCTGAAACATCATAATCTTGAAATCTGCGCATATACTCACTTACAGGTACTCCATTTTCATCTTTACCGTCAATTTTTCCTCCACTACGCACGAAATCATTAACTTTTCCTTGTCCACCAATATGTGCACCACCTAATAAAGCTGCGGGAGTTATTTTAATTCCATTAATTGTTTGTCCCAAGTATTTTGTAGCACCTATATTCTTCAAATAGCTCCATTGAGCCTGTTTAAATGCTTTTTGGGCATTTTCTTGAGCTTGTTTATTATTTAAAAAATCTTCAACACTATAAACGCCGTCTTTACCTGTAAATTGACCTGACCAATCATTATTGCCAATTTTACTATTTTTTTTGTAATACCCTGCATCTATCATTGCATATTCACCCATTTGGTACTTACCTATAAATCCTTGTTTATTTTTTGCACGGTAATTACCACTGGATTCACGTTTTCCTAAATCTTCAAAAAATTTATCTTCTGTTTTTAACATAGTATTTTTCCTTTCGTCATTACTAATCTGGGTATCTAAAATTTTAAATACCCTTACACTATTTATACTTTTAAACGGATACTATTCTTTTATATCTGTTATTTCAGATTCATCATATTCTGAAAAATCTTTTAAGTATTCTAAGAATTTTTTTTCTTGTTCATAATTATAATAATATTTACCATTAAATTTTGCTTGCATTGGTTTAAAATCAAAGGCAATAGAACTATGGTATTTTATATCCTTGTAACCATTTGTCTTATACGGTAAAACATAAAAACTCATATTTGTTTCTATGTTAATCATATATTTTGCAATATTTTGATAATTATTATTATTTTCTTCAAGAATAAATAAAGAAATTCCCGCTGTTCCCCAATATAATGTTGAAAAAACAACACCAATAATTTCTTTTTTACCGTCACCGTTTAAATCAGTTTCAAAAGCACTTACTGTTTTGGGGGTTATATTTGCAAAATCTAGTGCTTCTTTTGGAGTTTTATTTAATTCTTTCAAGACAAATTTATATAATATTTTACTTGCTTTGGTTTGAGATTGTTTAGAAAAATCATATTCAATAGTTCCGTCTGGATGAGTAATCGGCTGGTTTTTTGTTACAGGACAACCCAAAACAGGACAAGTTATAAATAAACATATTAAAAATAAAATCCATATTTTTTTCATACAAGTATTTTACAAATAAAATTATTTTTTTCAAATATTTTACATCGCTATTTTCCTCCTATATTTCGGCTTGTGTTCATCTTGCTATTTAGTGTATTCATATATTCAAGTTCTGCATCAATGAATTTTTGTTGAAGTTTTTCGGTTTCTTCAATTGCGTAGGATGCTATATCAACTATTTCTTTTAATTTTTTTATTTTTTCTCCAAAATGGATTTCGATAGAATCTTTGCCCTGTTTTGTTATCCATTCACAAGTCACTTTTTTTAACTCTGAATCTAAAATTTCAGGCAAAATCGAGTTTACAACAATTGCCCTAACATAATCAGGTAACGGTAATCGTTGGGTTTTAGAACCCTTTACTAAAATGTTTTTTAAATCTTTTGGAATACGAATACTAAATTGTTCCGATTTCGAATCCATATTGTTTTTAATAATTAAATAATTAAATACATGTATTCATAAAGAACTGCAAACATGTAAACAAAAAAACAAAAATATGTAGTTATAAATTACAAAAATTTGCAAATTTTTACACTATAAACCAGCCTCAATCGCCCTATAATTAGGCATAGTTAGGACAAAACTCCCATCACAACTATTAAATTTTATCAATATAACCTCACCAACAATATGTAAGGCATCAAGTTGCCTACATCTTGTATCCTCACCTGCTTGCAGGAGAGGAAAATCTATTTGGCTAATTAAATATATAAATCCCTTTTAAATCTATGTTGTTTTAGATTTTGGTTTTCTTTTGAAAAGATTTTTTATTTTTTGTATGAATAAATCAAATTTTGACGGCTTATCTTTTCCATACAATAATTCAAATAATTTCTTTTCTTTTTTTGCTCTTATTTTTTCTTGTTTTGCTTTGGCTTTTGCCTCTTTTGCCTTTAGTTTTTCTTCTTCTTTTTCTGCTTTTATTTCTTCTTTTGTTTTTGTTTCATAGAGTTGAGCATTAACATTTTTTTCTACCAACGGTTCAATTTTGGTTTCAGGCTCTTTGGTTTCCTGTTTCTTTTTCGGTCTTCTTAAACTTACAAGAGTATCAGAATCAAGTGTCATACTCAAATCTATATGAAATCGTCCAGTTCTGCTTGTTTCTTCATGTGAATTTTTCATCAGCGGGAAGCCCCATGCTAATCTCAAATTAAGTCCGGCAGGTAAGGTTATTTTTATACCAAAACCCAAACTTGCCAAAAAGTCGTTCTTATCATAATGTTTGCTTCCCGTACCGGAACCTTTATAAGGGAATATTCCTGCATGGTCAGCAAATATGAAACCTTTCAGATAGTTTCCGATAAAGGGTCTTGGGTTATTTGGATTTTTCTTTGTGCAAATTTCTCTCGGACCTATTGGGAACATAAGTTCTGCACTCATAATGTATCCGCTTCTGCCGATTAACAGACCTTCCGAATAACCTCTTACGGTCGTTCCGCCGCCTGCTATCATTTGGTCAAGATACGGAACATTATCTTTCGGAATAAATTGATAGTTACCCCTTATTGTTCCGACAAATCCGTGACCCAAATCGTGAAGTCTTAATACTCCGCCATCCAATTTTAAGTAATTTGAATTTTTATCAAATATAGGAATTGAATATCCGACATTTTGGTTTAAATACCAAATACCTCTTTGGGTATCATACCTGTATGTCAAACCTGTTGTTACTGTTGTGACTTTGTCTTCAAAAATATCTTTTCCGTCAAAACTTGTTGCAGAATGTTTATAAGCCAATGATGTTACACTTGTTAATTCTGTCCAAGGCTTTCTTATGATAGGCTGAGTAAAGTATAAAGAGTAATTTTGAGAACGGCTTTTAATGTTAAAAAGTCTGTATGAACCGTTGCCTATTTTTGAATTACTTGAAGAAAAACTAAATCCTATTCTTCCGTCTTTTTTGTTTACTGGGAAATTGTAATCCGCAAACGGAGTTATTGCGTGTTTGTTTGCGTAAAATCCCAAAGTTAACGGGTCACGATGTTTTGTCAGGCTGTCATCTCTGAGCATCAATCCGCCACGATATTCTCCGATAGATTTTCGCCCAGAATTATCCATCATTGCGGTCAAATGAAACGGGAATTTTTCGTGAGCCTGAACCGTAATATTAGTTGTACCCATTTCATTCTTGCCGGGATTTAAAGTCCCTGTTAATTGGACTCCGTTATTGTATCTGTTAAATACAACCATTGAACTTTCTAAACTTCGGATATTAAAAATATCTCCTTTAGATACATTCAATCGGTCTTTTATATATTTTGAAGTTGTCCATTTATTATCTAATACTACAATATCTTCAACTCTGCCTTCTACAAGTTTAATTTTTACAACTCCGCCTTCTATGACCTGTTCGGGTAAAAATGCTCTGGCAGTAACGAAACCGTAACTTAAATAAAGTTTATTTATTCGGTCAACAATTTCTTTTAATTGTTCTATTTTTAAATTCTGATTGTTATAATCTTTTAAAATATCTTCTATTTCTTGTTTAGTCAGAATATAAGATGGTGAAACTTCGACCTTTTCAATATAAACGCCTTTGGTTGCATAATCTTCCAGTTTTGCCCTGATTACAGGTGCAGATTTCTTTTCGATTTCGTCTTTTTTGGCTTCTCCGCTTTCTTTGCGTTCTTCAAATCTTTTGTAATCATCGCGAATCTGTCTTTCCATTTGTTGCTGTCTTAACGAATCTAAATTCTGATTGTTAAGAGTCCCTGCCTGAGGTATAATCTCCGGAACATAATCAGACATAGCAGGTAACGGCAAAGCCAATAATATACATATTGTTATAAAAATCTTTTTCATTTTATTCCATTTATAAATAATATTATATTTTTGTTTTTACTAAAAACCTAAATATTTTTTATTTTGTGTAAAATTTTGTAAAAAAAAATAAAAATTTGTAAAAAAAGTTTTTGTTCCCTTTTTATATGAATATTAATTACATAAAATAATATAACATCAAGAAGTAATTGTTAAGGGATATATATGCTGGAAAAATTTTTGCAAAAATTCACTGCGTCAATGATAGTTTTTGGAATGTTTCTGTTTGGTTTACCTTCAAGTGTTATTGCATCTGAAATTTCAGGTGTAACAGCAACAGGCAACACTTATAATATTGAAGCATCAAAAGTGTCAGGCAGTACAGGATTTAGAGAATACGATAAATTTAACCTATCAAAAGGTGATATAGCAAATCTTATCTACAAAGATAATTATTCAAAGTTTGTTAACCTTGTTGATAAACAAGTTGTTATTGACGGTATTTTAAACACAATGAAAAATAACAACTTCTACAACGGACATGCAATATTTGTATCTCCTAACGGTGTGGTTATAGGTTCATCAGGGATTTTGAATGTCGGTTCGCTTACTTTGATGGCTCCTTCTCAAAATGCTTATGATTTATTCAAAAAAAATTACGGCGAACATCTTTCAAATTTTGAATTTGATTTAACTAAAGATAATTATAAAAGTCTTATAACAAATTCTTCAGGCGATATTATAATCAACGGTCAAATATATGCTCGCAATGATGTAAATGCTTACGGAAGAAGAATTTTAACTAATGTAAATCCTGAGGATGTTACTAAATCAGCAAATGCAAATCCGAGAATAGTTGCCGGTATTCAGAATAAGGATATCGTAATCAATAAAGCCAATCAGGCAGAATCATTATTTAATTCTCTTGTATCAAATGATACAAAAGATGCAACAGAATTAGGACTGAAAGACGGGAAAATAGTACTTATTACAAATAAGGCAAACGAAGAGATTTTAACAACCGTATTAACATCTGAATCAAATGGCGGTACTGAGAACAAAACAGGAACAGAATCTAATCCTGACAGTACTACTCAAAATAATCCGACAACTTCAGCCAAGACTACAACTACGACAACCACTACTATAAATACCGTAACAGGGCTTAAGACAGTTAAAACAGAAACAAATTCTGCTGACACCGGCTCAAAAACAGGTGAATCTAAAACTAATGATAAGGACAAAGTTAAAACAGCATATTCAATAGATAAAACATATAATAAATCATCATTATCAGATAATGATTCATCAATAATTATTAATAATGCAGAAATTGTATCTAATGATATAGAACTTGAAGCAAATGCAACATCTGAAAAAGAAGTAAATGAAGATACAATAAAGGCATATAATGATGCATTAGCCGCATCTAAAAATGACAGTAACAGTAATGCCAACAGTAATAATCTTAAAGATGATTCTAAAAAAGATGAAACCAAAAAAGATGAAACAACAAATTTGATTATTCATAAAAGTTTTAACGGTGTATCTCCGGAAGCAAAAGCGAGTGTTAAGATATCAAATTCAAAAATAATAGGTGACGATGTTAATATAAAAGCAAATGCTTCATCAGAAACCGAAACTTATATTCAACTTTTGGATACTGTTTATGATAAGTGGGTTAAAATAGAACTTCAAAAGTTGTTTATAAAATTTTTAAGAGGTGAAATTTTTACTTTACCTTCATGGTTAACCGATGCAATGGAAAAAGGTGAAGAAGTTGCAGGTATTCCTTTAAAAACAATGCTTGATAATATGCAAGCAATGCCAAAGGAAGCAGTTGAGGCAATTTACAACCAAAATCCGGCAGGCGAATTTTTCAGTGAAGATGTTTATACATTTTTTGATGGTGCAAGAGCGGCATCTAAGATAGAAATAATTAATTCTGAAATTACCGGACAAAATTCTGTTAATATTACTTCTGATGCAAAGGCAGTAACAAAAATATCAACAGGAAAACTTGATTCATTACCGATGTTTCTGTATGGATTTGGAGCAAAAACAGATTCAAAAGTAAATGTTTCGGGCTCAAAAATATTAGCAACAGATGAAAAGAGCACGGTTGATATTAATGCTTTATCAACTATCGAAAATGAATTAAATTATGACAGTTCAAATTTTCTTGCTATAACAGAAAAATCAAAAGATGAAAAAGCCCCTGAAACTGCTTCAGATAATATTAAAAAACAAATAGCAGATGACCTTAACAAAAAAACTGATGATGCTAATAAAGAGGACGAAAAGAAAGCAAAAGAACAGGAACAAGGTTACAGTAATAGTGGCGGTATATATTCAACAGATAAAGATAAAGAAAAATCTGATGATAAAAATAAAGCCACCGAGGATAACAAACAATCTGAAAGTGCCGATAACAAAGAAAGTTCGGTAACTCAGGATGATAAAGACAATAAAGATAAAGAACAGAGTCAGGATAAAGAGCAAAGCCAAGACCAAGACAAAGATAAAGATAATAAAGAACAAAATCAAGACCAAGATAAGGATAAAGATAAAGATGAAGGCGGTACACAAAATACCGTATCTGCTTACAACATAGCACTTTTAAACAATTCAATTATTTCCGATACAGGTGTAAATATCGAAAATTCCGAAATTGAAGCAAGTAATGTAAATGTAAGAGCAGTTTCGTTTAACAAGAGCGAAACAGAAGTCAAAAATATTTCTTATGTCGGTAAGGATTCCGAGCATACTGGTATTGCAGCCGGTATGACAATCAATCATACAAAAACAAATGCAGATGTCAATGTTGAAGGTTCTAAAATAACAACAAACTACGCTAACGCAGATATTGAAACCAAAAAAGATGAAAAGGGTAATGTTGTTAAAGATAAAAAAGGCAATGAGGTAAAAGAAGTTAAATCAACATACGGAGATGCCCGCTTTGTTGCTCAAAATATCAATCAAATATCAAATTCTGTTGAAACAGAAGTGGTAGCAAAAGACCAAACTTCAAAATATTCCGAAAAAAGTACAACAGATTATGATAAAAGTACGGGTGCTGCTATATACAGTTGGTTAAACAAAAAACTTTTATCAAAAGCCCAGGATAAAATGTCCGCGGCGCTTGATAAATTAAATCTTGAAATGTCAGGCAGTGCCGTATGGAATAATGAAAATAATACAGCATCTTCTGTAATTTCTAATTCGACTGTAAATACGACAACATTGGATTTATCATCAAATATTGTTGATTATACCGTTAATGAAGTAAATGCAGAAGCCGGTGCAAGCAATAAATTTAGTGCGGGTGCTGCGGTTATTGTAAATGACCAAAAAAATACTTCAACGGCAGAAATTAAAGATAGAGCAAAAATAACTGCAACAGATTCTGTGAAGGTAAATTCTACAACTCAATTACCGATGAATCCTATGGAATTAAAAATCGGAAGGGAAGTAGGGGAAGGCTCAACCGCAAAAGAACTTTCTCTCGGTGTAAATTTTGATGCCGGTGATAAATTGTGGGATGCAGAGTTCTTACACACCGAACTTAAAGATTTATTGAATCCGGATACAATCAAAAATGTCGGTGCATCACTTAAAAAACCAAAAGAATTTTTTGGCGGAACAGAATTAAGTTTGAAAGGATTATTTAATAACCTTGCAAAAGCACAAGGTGCAGGAACTACTGCCGCAATTGCAGGAAGTGTTGTAGTTAATTCTATTGTAAATAACACTACGGCCGTAATTGATAAAAATGCCCAAGTTACTATGAGAGGTGATATTAAAGGTTTAGATGGTAAAGGGCATGATTTAGACGGCAACGATATAACCAGAGAATTGAATGTTAACGCTTCAAATTCTGTTATAAATTATAACGGTGCAGGTAAAGTGGATTTCTTGATTGAAGAAATTAACAGTTATATTGCAAAATTAAAAGATAAAAAAGATAAAACTGAAGATGAAGCGGAAGAAGCCGCAAAAGTAGGTCTGGGCGGTAGTGTTATGGTTAATCATTTTACGAGTAATGCAACCGCAAAAATTGATAATGCAATAATTAATATAGAAAATGGGGACTTAAATGTTCAATCCGCACAGGAAGAAGCCTATGTAAATGCGCTTGTAACAGGCGGCAGCGCAGGTACATTTGTGCTTGAAGGCAGTGTTAATGTTCAAAATGTTGACGGTAAAACACAAAGTTACATTATAAACAGTGATAAAATAAGTGCCACAAATGTTAATGTAAATGCCGGTAAAGCAACTATCCAAACAAAAAAATCAGGTGAAGATGACCCGATAGAAATTGATGAAGATACAAATGAATTGAGCACTAATGACGAAAGAGATATTAAAGACAGACTCATTAGTATTAATATGTTAGGTGTAAATGCTACACAAAAAGGAACATCTGAAAATAGCAATCAACAGTCATCTTCAGGTGCATCTGTTGGTGTAAGCGTAAATGTTACCAATACAACAAAAGAAGTAAATGCTTATATTGATAATTCCACTATTAATGCCGAAGAAGAGGTAAATGTCAGTGCAGATACTCAATCAAGAAAAGTTGATGTACTTTTAGCGGCTGCAAGCGCAGGCGGCGTTGATATGAAAGAAGCTAAAGAGCAGGCAAAAGAAGACAAAGAGGCTAAGGAACAGGCAAAAGAAGACAAAGACGATAAAGAAGAACAAAAAGACAAAGATAAAGATAAAGAACAGGGTCAGGATAAAGAGCAAAGCCAAGACCAAGACAAAGATAAAAATAAAGAATCTCAAAGTTCTGATAAAACTGGTACTGAATCAAAACCATCTGACAGTGAAAAAACACCTTCAACAGATTCTTCAAATAAAAATACCAAAAAGCAAAAAAATGTCGGCAACTGGATGGATATGCTTGATGAAGCAGGAGATGATGAAGAAGATGTTATGAATTTGAATGATTTATTCAAAGAAAATGATGCATCCGAACAGGCTCAAACATCAGTTAAAAAAGACTCAACTAAAAATGCAATAAAAAATGCGGATAAAACTGTCGATAAAGACGGCAAACAACAAGATGCCAAAAATGAAAATGCAAAAAAAGACGATAAGGCTAATACAGAGAAACTTGCTGACAACAATGAAAAGAAACTTGAAGGCGATAAGAGTCAAAAAGCAGATACTACAACAGCCTCAAGTAATTTCTCTCTTGCTGCCGCTGGTTCAATAGATATAACCTCAGATAAAACAAAAACCAATGCAAAAGTTACAAATTCAACGATAAATACAGGCAAACAGGCAGAAGTAAGTTCAAATAATGATACATTAGTTGTGGATGTTAACGGTGGTTTTGCCAAAGCAGGTAATGTGGCAGTCGGAGCAGGTGTAAATATTTATCGTAATTTATCCGAAACTAAATCTCTTGTTGAAAATTCAACGGTTAATTTCACTGATGAGGATGCTAAAGGTCTTGATGTTAAATCAAACTTTGATGCTGATTTAGTTGATGTTACAGCAGGTATAGGTGCAGCAACAAATAGTGACAAGAATGTAAAAATTGCTGTAGGAGGTTCATTTGCCTGGAATACTTTAAAAAATAAAGTATCTTCAGTTATAAATAAATCTGTTGTTAAAAAAGATGAAAATGCTGCAAATCCTGATGTGAATGTAAGTGCGACTGACGATTCATATATTTGGAATATAACAGGCGGTGTTGCATATTCAGGAAGTAAAGACGATAAAAACGCATCCGAAAGTGAAAGGAGTAATGCAACCGGTATTGGTGCAGGTATTGCAGCATCGGTTGATTACAGTTCAAAGAATGTCAATGCCGAAATAACAGATAGTACTCTGACTGAAGTTAAAGATGTAAAAGTTGATGCTGATTTAAAACAAAATTTCCATACGGTCGCAGTAGCAGCGGCTATAGCAAATAAGAATTCTTCTTCTTATACCTTTGATGGCGCAGTTAATACGGAAGTAAATACAAATACGGTAACTGCAAGAATAGGTCAGGGCTATACTTATGATGATAAAGGAAATGTTGTAAAAGATAAAGACGGCAATATTGTAAAAACAGGAGTCGGTACAACAATAAAATCAACAGGTGATGTTGAAGTAAGTGCGGTTGAAACAGTTCAAAATTTAAGCATTGCAGGCGGTGTAAACTTCTCCAATGCAGATTCAGGTGTTGGTGTTGGTATCGGTGCTATTGTAAATGTTAATAATTCCGATGTAACTGCTGAAGCAGATAAATTAACTGTCGAAAAATCAAACTCTATTAAAATTAATGCAAAAGAAGATGAAGATTTATCTTTCTTGGCTGTCAATTTTGGCTTGCAGACAGGTGACGGACATGCAATAAATGTAAACGGAATAGCAAATGTATTTTTATCTGATGTAGTTTCTCAGGCAATTAATAATTCTGTATTGAAATCCGACGGAGATGTTGCAATTCAATCTCTGTACTTTAATAATCTTTGGGGAATTACTGCAGCAGTTGCGGCTTCAAAAGGCGGCGCTGCGGCGTCTGCAAATTTGATTGCGGATGTATATAATAACCATGTAACTTCATTACTTGAAAAAGGTTCAATAATTGATGCAAAAGGTGATGTTACCGTAAAATCAATCGCTGTTGAAGAAATGACCATATTCCCTGTCGGGGTTTCGGTTTCAGGTAATAGTGCGGCAGTAGCGGCAAATATTAATGCAAATGTTATTGTAGATACAATTAAAGCGCAAGTGTATGGCGAAATAATCAATAGTGGCAGTGTTCTTGTCAAAGCACAAGATACTTCAAACATTTTGACAAGGGGCGGTACAATTGCATTATCATTTGGCAATGCTGCAATTGGCGGAGATGTCAATGTTGATGTAATTAATAAAAATGTGACTGCTGAAATTAAAGATACGACAGTCAATTCTACAGGTTCGGTTGATGTTCTTGCAAAAAGTATCAATGCTATGGGCGGAACAGTACATCAGGATGAAAACGAAAAAGATAAAGATATAAAAAGAGAAAATTATACCTTTAGTGTCGGAACTCTTGATGAAGCAAAAGAATTTACAAAAGAATCAGGTAAAGACGCTGATGGCAAATCTAAATATGAAAATGATGATAAATTCGGTAATTGGAATATGTTCTATGATTTGGGAGCAGGTTCAAAAGTCGCAGTTTCAGGTGTAATAGTTGTTAAAGTTATTGAAGATACGGTTAAGGCTTATATTACCGATTCTAATATCAATGCGGATTATTTGAATGTGAACTCAATTTCAGGTACGGTCGCAAATGCTATTATGGGCAGAATCAATGTAGGCGGTACTGCAGCGGTAGGTGCTAATATCTTTGTAATGGCAGGCAATTCAACTGTCGAAGCGCAAATCACGGACGATTACAAATCAAATGGTAAAAACAGTATAAATATTGCCAAGGATATGAATGTTTTGGCAAATTCAGAAAAGAAATCCACTCTTATTACTGTTGGTGGCGCGGCAGCAGGTACTGCTTCAGTAAACGGTGCGGCTGTGGCTAATGTTATAAATGATACAGTAACTTCTAAAATAGGTGACGGAGTAAATGTAAATACAGATTCCTTAAGTATTGGTGCTAATAGTGATAACAATTTAAAAGGTTTAGTTGTAAATGTCGGAGCAGCAGGAACTGTGGCAGTCGGTGCAGTTGTTTATGTTAATAAACAAAATACAACAAATACCGCTCAAATAGGTGAATTGGGTAAAGAATCCGCAGTAATAAAAGCCATTAAGGATATTAAAGTCAATGCTAAGGCAGATGATGAATTTTCGGCACTTCTTGTAAATGTTGCAGTATCAGGTACAGCATCAGTTGCAGGTACGGCATTGGTTAATGTTATAGATTCCACTGTTAATTCCCGTATTTATAATTCAAATATTGTAAGTGAAGAAGGCAAAGTCGAAGTTATAGCAGACAGAGGTTACAACAGAGATCTAATTAATAATGAAAATGCAATAAGAAGTTGGTTTAAAGGAACTAATGCATACAGTAAAAAATATAATGCCAATAAAGATAAAAATTCAAAGGATAATGAAGCAGAAGCTATAAATGCAGATAAAGATATATTAAATAGTGAGACTTTTAAACCGCAAGTAGGTATGGTGAGTGCGGCAGCATCCGGTACTGTAGCTGTAACTGCAAATGTTATTGTTAATAATATGGAAGGGCATATAAATTCAGAAGTTGTAAACTCTGAAATATCAACGAAAGAGGGTTTAAAAGTTGATGCAAATCAAACTTTTGCAAATTATGATGCAATTGCGGCAGTTTCCGCTTCAGGTGTTGCGGCTGTTAATGCAACAGGTGTAATCAATGTATTAGAAGATGAAGTAACTTCGCAAATAGACAATACTAAAGTCACAAAAGGCGGTGCTGAAGTTGATGCCACATCACAAATGAAAATAAATCAACTTGTAGTATCGGGCCAATTCTCCGGGAATGCGGCAGTTGGTGTAGCTGTTGATGTAAATAAGCTTAATGATAAAGTACATTCTTATATTCAAAACGGTTCTGAAATCCACGGCGCTACAACAGTTAATGCTGAACACGCAGTTGAAATAAACAATGTATTAATAGCTGCAAGTATTGCCGCAACTGGTGCTGCAGTATCTGTTGTTCCTGTGGTAAATAAATATACAGGTGAAACTTTTGCAGAAGTTAGAGGAAATTCTATAATAAATGACGGAGCTATTTCAATCAATGCTTTTGATAATGTAGATAATTTTTCTGCTGTTGCAGGTATTGGCGGAGCAGGTGTAGGAGCTAATGTTTCAGGATATTTAATTACAAATGTTTACGATAATAAAGTTAATGCAGGTATTTCCGGATTAAATATAAATACAATTAATAAAATAGATATTTCATCCGCATCTGTTATAGATAGCGAAAATGCTCTTTTAGCTGCCGGCGTTGCGGGTGTAGGTGGTAATGTAACAGCAAATATTATTGTAAACAGTATAGAATCAAAAGTAAATTCATACATTGATAATAGTGTAATAGAAAATGCCGGTGATATTAAATTAACCGCAAATAAGAAGAAAGACGGGACTCTTTATCATGATAAAATACATAATTTAACCGGTAGCGCAGGTTTAGCAGGTATAGGTGCAAGTGTTGCATCCAACATGATATTTAACTTATACAGTAATACTACTCAAAGTTATGTGCAGAATACAAATGTTGAACATGCAAACAGTTTAGCAGTTGAAGCATACGGAGATAAAAGATTTAGCGAAAATAACTATGGTATCAGTGCCGCTGCTTTTGGCGCTGCTGTTGTTGCGGATGTTGTAGCGGATCAAATTGAATCTACAACTCGGGCGTATGTTAAAGCAAATAACAATAAAAATATTAATGTAGATGGTGTACTTAATGTTCTTGCCGATGATAAGGTTGTATCAACTACGGATATGGGTTTTGCTGTAGGAACAGCAGCTGGAGTAGGTTTTGGTGCTAACATCAATGTAAGTAATTACAATGAAACAGTGCTTGCTGAAATTTTAACTGAAGGCGATAGTAAAATTGCGGCAGGAAGCGTAAACTTAAATTCCAGTGCAACTTATGCTCTCAGAAATACTATATCAGGTGCTGCATTAGGTTTAGGTGCTTTAGCCGGTGATATTTCAATAATCCAGCTGGGTAACAGAAAAGCTATATCTTCAGGTGATAGAGATACAAAAGGCGGTGTAAACGACGCACTTAAAACAGTAAAAGATGGTTATGATAAAGCTGCTAATTATGAAGTTGCTAATAAAGAGAAAGAATCAGAAGTATATAACAAAGATGCTTCCTTATTACCAACAGATGAAGATAGAGCAAATGCAAAAAAACAACAAGATAAATTTAATCCTACAAATTCAACAAAACAAGGAACAGGTGCTATTTCAAGAATAAACGGTAACGTTGAAACAAAAGGCGATATTGCATTAAATGCCAAAACGGAATTAAAAGGTGTTGATAAAGATGGCAATTTAACAGATACTATAACTTTTGAAAATACAAATATACTTGGGGGAGGGGCTGCAGCCGGTGTTGGTGTTAAATTGGTAGATTTTTCAAATCAAACAAATTCTGAAATTACAGGCGGTCATGTTAATGCTAAAGGTAATATAAATATCAATTCTGAATTAACAAATAATGTAAAAATGACAAATGATGCCTATACAATTGCAGGAATATCAATAGGTGGTGCAGTTGGTATTTATGATAATAAATCATATACAAATTCTAAAATTGCAGATACTGAAATAACTGCAGGAAATATTAACCTTAATGCAAAATCATCCAATAAAGCAGATGTATTAAGTAAATCTTATACAATGGGCGGACTAAGTGCTTCTGCAGCTGTGGCAAAAGTAAAGGATGACAGTACGACAAATGCAATTGTTACAGGAAATACAAATATTACTACAAATGCAGTTGAAGGAGATATTAATTCCGGCATGTTAAATCTTCATGCTACAGGTGATTCTGATATAAAAATGAATCTTCAATCAGGAACCGTTTCTTTAGTTAAGATTGCATATATGGATGCTGAGGCTAAGGCGAACTCTAAAACGAATGCAGTTATTAAAGATGTAAATGGTAACATTAATGTTGCAGGATTAAATTTTGTATCTGATTCAAACGGATTAAGTTCAACTGCGACATCAAACGCTACATCTGTATCAGGTTTTAGTATTGATGTAAATAGTACCGGCTCCAGTTTGACGGCAACTATGCAGGCAGGTATTGATAGTGCTGGAAGTGGACTTGTAATAAATAATAGCGGTAAAACATCAATTATATCAGGTGTAAGTGCAAGCAAGAACACTAAAAGTGCAGATGTATCTGCAAATGCGTATGTTGAAAACACAGGTTTCAGTCTTTTGGGCGGTGGCAGCGTAGAAGCTAAAGCCGTAAATAATGTTAAGGTAAATTCTGTAATGAATTCGGATGAACACAATGCAGATTCTCTTGAAATGATTGCTAAAGTAAATGAAACTGCAAAAGCAGATGTTTCAAATACATCTGTCGGATTAGTTGATATTAGCGTTACAAAACTTACTGCTGATGCACAAGGCAATGTCGGAGTCAGTGTTGCAGGTAAAAATACTATTAAAAATAAAGCAAAAATTGATGTTGATAGCAAAGTTACAAGTGATGCGAGTGTAGCTTCAGCAAAATATGGTTTTGCAACGGGTTCAGGTACAAATTTAACTTCTAATCTTAAATCAAATACAGTTCTTAATGTAGGCGGAGAATTAAATGCTAAAGAAGTTGAAATAGATTCTAATACTAACAGAACATCAAAAGTTGACTACTCTTCTTCGCAAGGTGGTGCTGTATCTATAGGGGCAGCGACAGTTAAGAATGATGTCTCAGGTAAATCCGAAGTTAATTTGACAAATTATACTACATCAACTGATTATGACAATATAATCACAATAAATAATTCGTCAACCAATACACAAGATACTGTTTCAAGCAGTATCTCAGGTGGTGCAGTGGCGGCGGATTCTACCAGTGTTTCTGGAACCTTAAATTCTACAACTTCAACCAATATAAAGGATTCCGATATTAAAACTGCGAATGATATAAATATTAACGTTAATAATACAAATGTTGTAAAAGATTCTGCTACGGCTAAAACTTATGGTATTATTGCGATAACATCAAATAAAGTATCACACACTTATTCTTCTAATTCTGAGATAAATTTAAATAACTCAAATGTTAATTCATCAAAAAATATTAATTTTGCGGCAAATTCCGGTGTTGTGAGCGGAAGCGATGCTGCACGCGACGGATATGTGCATTATGCAGGTAAATCCGGTGCTTTTAATGCAAAAGAGTTAGTTTCTGTAAGTAATACTCTTAATGAAAATAATTCTATAAATCTTCAAAATTCGTCAGTTAAAGCAGAAGATTCAGTTACATTTGCAATGAAAGGAAATTCAAACTTTAGTCAAAAAGTTGGCGGGGAAACACGAGGTTTTGCCGGAAGTGCGCATAATTCGAGTACATTAACGCTAAATAATACAAATGCACTAAACATTGATGCGAATTCGACTGTCTCATCTGTCTATAAAACGAAAATTGATTTAGATTCAAATAATACATTGTCAACAAATGCAGAATCCGATTCATACTCTTTTGGTTTTAGAGATGCGGAAGCACATTCTAATTTATATGCAACAGTTAACAATAAAATTAATAACAGTGGTTCAATTGAGTCTGACAATCTTGTTGATATAAACTTTATGAACAACTCAGAAAACAATTTGACTCAATATGCATATACAGCAGCGCATGCTGTTATTCCAACCACTACAATTACGGGGACTTTAATAAAAACTGTTAATAATAGTTTAAATGTTCTTTCCGGTGCAAAAATTGCATCGAAAAAAGATGTTGATATAAGTTATAAATCTTCCGGTTCAACAGAAAATCTAAGTTCTACTTTAGAAGATATTCACCAATATTATCTTGCATTTGGATATACTACTAATAAAAAAGCGGAAAATAAACATTCAAGCCACAATCCAAGTCTGAAATTAGATGGTGATATCATAGCAGGTCAGGGAAATAACAGATATATGAAAATTTCTTCCGACGGAAAAATCGATTTTCAAAAAGGATTTGATTCTAAAGAATATATACTTTCTGAAGGTGACTCCGCTGATGGAGAATGGCTCCAAAATAATACAGTAAAAATTTTGGAAAACAAAATTAACGAATTAAATAAAAGAATTAATGAACTTGAAAACAATATAAATAATGACAATATTATAATTAGTCAGATATCGTCATCAATTGCTGATGCGAATGCAATATTAGATGAGATAAATTCACATGAACTTAAAGCAGAAGACGAATTCAATACATTAATTCTGGACTACTATAAAAACACAGTGAAGCAAGAATTGACAGCTAATGGTTATAATTTAGATTATAATACTATTATTGATGGATATATAACATATATAGCCGGCTTGGATATTCAGCCAAAAGCAGATACTCCGGTGGTGATACCTACAATAACAGAATTTTTGAATGGTCATGATACATACAAGAATTTATCAGAAGCACAAAAATCAATATTCCAAAATAATTTTAATGCAGTTGCAAACAAAATAACCTATACTCCAAAAGGAAAATACCCTATATTTAATGAAAAATATATGCTGACGGAAAATATAACAATAAAAGATGAAACCGCAGGTGAAATTACACTTGATGAAAAGAAAATTGTGAATTTAATTATTTATGTGCTTCAGGAATATGAAAATAAGTATAAACAAGAAAAAGAAGACAATATTCGTGTAAAAGATTCACTGGCAAGACAAAAAGATGCTTTAAATGAAAGTTTAGATATGATAGATGTAAAAGATTATGGCTCTGAATATTCTGTTTTGTTTGCGGATATTAATTCTGAAACATCAGGCATTAATATAAGCGGAATGTCTGAAAACAATATAAAAGGAAGTGGGGAATTCAATGTAGAAAGCTCTGCTCTTACGGTTGATAATTATTCAACAAGAAGTCTTATGTTTAATACAATTAATTTTGGTAATGAAGACGAAGTAAACGGTCTGGTTATCAATGGAAAGGGCTATTCTGATTACTTAAACAATGCTAACAAGTTAATTGGTTCTGAAACCGGTGTAAAATATGTAAGTAACGGAATTGGCGGAAATGGTGATATAAAAATCACTAATTACTACGATATAACCAATCCTTTTGCAAATACTCTTGATATTCCGAATAATACCCAAAAATCCGATATTATATTGCAAAAAGCAATATCAACAAGCGGTAAACTTGATATATACAACGAAAGTGGAGATATAATCGCATTATCTGATTTGAATTCAGGCAGTAAACATATGGTATCTACTAATGGTAATATCAATCTTATGCCGGATATAAAATTCTCTATGAAGGATAATGATATTTTATTTGCAGGCAACTCTGTAATTTTAAAAGGAAATGAAGCTGATATTAAAGGGCGTATATCTGCAGGTTATGAAGAAAGAAAACTTGAAATAACAGATGATATGTTACAAAATCTTGTTCTTGATCCGACAACCGGTGAAACTAATATGATTGATCTTGGTGCCGCACCATATCTTGGAGATGCAAAAGGTAATAATATTAAAGCTATATACAAAGACGGCCAAATTTATCTATTCGGGATAAAGGATTCTAATGGTTCTGTAATTATGGATTTCCAGAGTGGTAAAATTGCTGCGAATGTTTCATCAAAAGAAGGAGCAAGTGCTATTAATATAATTAATAAAACTGATAAAGTTATGAATGTTTCAAATATTGTAAATATTTCAAGCACCGGGGAATTATATAAAGGCGGCGCTGCGGATTATACAAGTATTGAATATCGTCCTTGGAATGAGGGAATTAATAGTAATACTGCTAATATTGAATCAAATGGAGGTATAAATTTCAATTCCAGCATTGTTAATTTAGGAGATATAAATATAACAAATGAAAATGGAGATATGACAATATTTAAAGATATAAATGCAATTTCAGGAGATATAAATGTTTCTCAAACCAATGGGGACATAATAAACGGAGTTGTAGATGACACAATATCAAATCATTACAGCGTAAATCTTGCGGATGACACTGAATTAACAATTAAAGGTATATATGTTCCTAATTTCGTTACTTCGCAGGATTTAGTTATAAATGTTGTTGATGGTGATATCGGTGTTAATTCTAATCCGAATGCAAAAGTCGGAGTTGATGCAACAACAAGAGATTACACCGATTCTATAAATGTCAATGTCGGTGGTACTGTTGTTGCAACGGCTATTAATAATGCAAATACAGATACGCGTTTAATCAATTTAAGAGCAAAAAGTTCTGATTTGAATATTAAGGATGTTACTGCAAACGGTGATATTATTTTAACAGCAGCGGATTGGAAAATTGAAGATAAGCGTCCGACTCCGGATGATGATACATATTTTGAAGGGTATTCAATATTGAATGCTTCTGATAATGATTCTCCTATAAATGGACAAAATATATCATTAATTGCAAGTGATACAATCGGTACTTCTGACAAGAAAATGGTTATCAATCAGGATACTTTATCAAATAACGGCGCAAGATTAAGTATGGAAGCAGAAAACAATATGTATTTTGATATAAAATCAAATTCAGATAATCCGACATATATTGATGCATTAATATCAAAACGCGGTGATATAGAATTTACAAATTCAACAAATTCTACAATAAATCAAATAACTTCAGGTGGGGATTTACATATACTTGAAACAGGTAAAGAACTGACTATATATAATATAGGCGGTGATGCCGTAGGTTTTGATGATATTTTATATCCTCATGATAATATTGCTATCGGAACAACCGAAAATAATGCCGCAGTACCTCAATCTGTTGCGATAGAAGTTCTTGATGCTAATGGCGGAGATAACTCTGAATCAACATTAAAAATATATTCTATGAATGTTAAAGGCAGAAATAAGGGTGAAGGTGAATTTGATGCAAACGGCAGACAAATTGCAGATATAAGTTTGATGGCTGATAATATTTATGTAAATTCTGCCAATGCAAAAACTTCTTCTGTATCAACAAAGAAAAATCCTGAAGGATATAAACCTGAAAATGTTGCATATACAGATAAACAACTCGGGCTAAAAGGCGATAGCGTATATGAAGCGCAGGGAATAAATTCTTATGGTACAGGCAAGCCGATTGTTCTTGATGTCAAAGGGGTAAACAAAGAATTTGTGGACGAAAATACTACCTCTGCAACAAGAACAAATTATAATATTCAAAAACCGGTAAAACAGGACGAAAAATTTGCTAATTCGCAAAACCAAATAACAGATTATGATTACAGAGTAAATAACGCTGTCATATCAATTAATAACAATAATTCACAAGACAGAGGTGTTATATTAAACAATATCTATGCTGATGATGCATATATTGATACGAAAAATTCCAAATTGGAAGTAAAAGACGCTTATATTAAAGATTATGCAGAATTTTCAAATGCTAATAAGAAAGTAACGGTTGATAACAATTACAGACGCAGATTAAGAGATGCAGATGCGCAGTTATATACTGAAAAAACCGGTTCATTCTCTATAGATTTAGATAAATCAATTGATATGAAAACAACTGCTCCGATAGTAGGGAATGATTTTGACAAATTGGCTAATGATTATCAAAGTGAAGGAAACTTTGTAAACCGCAGCAGAAAAGATACAACTAATTTGAACGAAAATGTCGACAGATATAGCAAATTAGATAAACAAAATTACCATGAGGAATTGAAACGCAATTCTATGCGATTTAATACAGTAAATGATGCGGAATTAAAATCCAATTATAAAATCTATGATATATCAACGACTGGAGCATTAATTAAAAACGAAAACAACTTAAAAGTTGGTGATAATACAAATGTCAGAATTGTTTTTGAAGATATGGATGTAACTTTGAAATCAAAAGTTATCAGTATTGAAGGAGAAAAAGCAGGCATAGAATTTATTGATGTTCCGTTTGATGTTGCAAATAGAATATTATACAGATATATGCAGCAAAAATCAGTAATGAAATTAAGCATAAAATAATTTGATTTGAATATCACTTTACTGTGACAATAAAAAAGACGATAACAAAAGTCATCGTCTTTTTTATATGGGCCGCAGTGGACTCGAACCACCGACCTCACCCTTATCAGGGGTGCGCTCTAACCACCTGAGCTAGCAGCCCTTATATCGTGTGTCAAATGCTATAGCATTATCTCACTAATCAATTTAGTTGTCAATTTGAGCATTTGAGACCCTTATCAGGCCTCTCGCAAAATAATATTTAATTATTTTGCTCGGCAGAGTGCTCTAACCACCTGAGCTAGCAGCCCTTATATCGTGTGCCAAATGCTACATTGATATAACAATTTCGGCAATATCAAAATTATCACAAACATTTTTTAAAATCAAGCATTAGTTTTAATTATATTTTATTGTGCGTTAATTGTTAAATGCAAAAATATATAAAACACTAAAAAATCAAAAGAATTTAAAAAAATCTGTTGGTTTTAATTTATAAAAAATAAAAAATTAAAATCTGAAATCCCTTACCAACTGTAGTCTTTCCCTCTGTTCCCCCTACTAAATAGTAGTGACGGAAAAGAGGAATTTTCTTTTTTTTAAAAATGTTTATACTAATATTTGTAATCTTCAAATACCAATTTTTAATATTAACCCTAACATTCCAATACTCTATTAACAAAAAAAAGGGGATATTGCCCCCCTATTAATATTCCCTTTTATTTTTTTTAGAGCGGAAATATTATTAAGCAAACTAAAAAATGCTTAATGTAATATTAAAAAGTAGTTCAAAAAGGAAGTTTATGAAATTATCACAGCGCGAACACGATGTACTATTGTGCATCGCAGACGGTTTAGTTGAAAAGGAAATAGCAAAAAAACTCGGTATAAAGCAGGGAACCGTACATTCATATATTGGTTCTCTGAAAAACAAAATGGGTGCTTCAACAAGAGCAAATGCCGTAGCAATTTATTACAGACAATATCCTGTATGGGAAATAAAAAGAAAAAGGAAATTAAAATACGAATGAAGAGAATAATAATCCATTGGAGCGCAGGAACATATTATCCTACTTGGCACGAAAAACAATGCTATCACTATCTTGTAGATAAAAACGGTAAAGTTTATGAAGGAAATTACAGGCCGGAGGATAATCTGAACTGTAATGACGGTTTATATGCAATGCATACAGGCGGAGGAAATACAGGCTCAATAGGTGTTGCCATGTGTGCAATGGCAGGTTTTGTAAGCCCCAAATTTTGCGGTGAATATCCAATTACTTCAATACAATTTGAAGCCTGCATGAAATTGTGCGCACAACTTTGCAACAAGTATTCAATAGAAATTAATCCGTCAAATGTTATGACTCATTATGAATTTGGTCAAAAAAATCCCAAAACAACAAGTTTTGGCAAAATTGACATAATATATCTTCCGCCTTATTCGTGGATTCCAAAAAATGATGTGGGAAGTTTTATTCGTTCAAAAATTCGCTGGTACAAACAAAAATATTTCGGAGGTTAAATATGGATATTAATTACTTTGATTTGTCGGGAGGAATAAACCTGAATTCGACAAAAACCGAACTTGGTACTCACAGAGGACAAATGCCCTGGGCAGATTCAAAAAATATTGAAATTTATCTGAACAAAGGTATTATAAAACAAAAAGGCAACACTTTACTGTTTGAACTGCCTGTATCCGAATCAATTACGGGTATGCACGAATTTGAATATAATGATGTGTATAAACTTGTTGTTACAACTCAAAGCGGTAAGATTTATATTTATTCCGAAGAAAGTGAACAATTAATACTTTTAAACAAAACTCTTAACGGCACAAATGTAAAATTTGCCTGTTTTCTTCATGGAATACTTGTTGGTTCTGAAGCGGACGAAATGTTTTATATCAATGATGACGAAGAATATACAATTAATGAGTGTAATCTTGTCGGATTGAATGGAGATCCTGTTTATCCTGATTGTATAGCAGTTTATTCCGGTAGAGTTTGGGTTGCTGACGATTCTACGATATATTATTCCGCATTGGGCACTTATGATAATTTCACAGAGCCTGATGATGCCGGTTATATAAATGATTTTCATACTGACACATCTAATATTACAGGCATGCACAATTACAAGGATTGTCTTTCAATTTACAAACGGGAAAGAGTTTATCTTTTGCAGGGTACAAGCCCTGAGGATTTCAGAATAATACCGTTTGCCGATAAAGGAACATTAAGCCAAAACTCCATTCTTAATGTCGATAATAAACAATATTTTTTAAGTAATGGAATTTATGCTCTTGAACAGGTTGGTGAACTGAATCAGATTCGTTTAGGCTCATCAATATCTGAAAATATTACTCCTGAATTTGACAATTTTGACAAATCAAAAATGGGAAGAACAATTGGTGTTCATTACCAAAATAGGCACCAAATATGGTTTTTGTTTCCTTATAAAACAAGCACATATTACAATACAATATGGATAAATGATTATGTAAACAGGATTTGGTATAAAAGAGTTTTACCACAAAATATTACATTTATGTGTAATTTTCATAATTCTATTTTATCTTCAGACTCCTTGGGGAGAGTATATATAGAAGATTCGGGCACGACTTTCGACGGTCAGAATATTGATTTTATGTGGAAATCCCCTTTTCTTTCTTTGAGTAATGTTCACCACCGCAAAATGATAGACGAATTTTATTTTGTCCTTGATGATCAACAGGATAACAAATTCAATTTTTGCGTATATAAGGACTATGACGGAAATTGTCCTGATGACAGAGAACAAATTTATTCAAGAAATTTATCTCAACTAATTTGGGCAAAAGATGATGAAGATTTGGATATTTCAAAATGGTGTCTTGATTCAAATGAAGCACCTGTCTGGACAATAAATGCGGATGTTATTGAAAAAGCCGAAATTTGCGGAAGCAGTTTTAGTGTTCAACTTTGTGTTGAAGGTAGCGAACTTGATGATAACTGCGCAATTATCGGTCTGCAATTCAGAGAAATTTACAATGATGATTAAACCCACCACTCATTTATAAATATACAGTTACACACAAACCAAACAAACGAAAGGACAAAGGAAAATGACAGATTTTTCAACAACTTATTCTGCTTTCATTCCGGAAGTATGGAGCCAAAAATTAAACACAATGTTAGAAAAAAACTGCGTAATGATGCAGTGCGTAAACAAAAATTGGGAAGGTGAAATCTCAAAACAGGGTGATAAAGTAAAAATTATTACTCCTGCAGATGTTACGGTTTCAACATTAACAACAAGTAATATAACTTATTCTGCACTTACACCGACTGCCAAAGAACTTGAAATTGATCAGAAAAAATTCTTTGCTTTCAAAATAGATGATATTGCAAAAGCACAGGCAAACACAGATATTATGGAAGCACATTTGAATAATGCAAGAAAAGCTATTGAAGAAGTACAGGATTCTTATCTTCTTGCTTTGCATACTGATGTTCCGGCATCTAATACCGTTGGTACAACTGCATCTCCTATTGCATTGAACAAATCAACAATTTATGAAAAATTTGTTCAGTTGTCATTGGCATTAAAAAATTCAGATGCGGTTTATGCGGGGGTTCGTCCGTGGGTAGTTATTAACCCGAATATTGAATCATATTTATTGCAAAGCCCTGAATTTATTTCTGCTCACAATGTTGCTGATACAACATTAAGAGAA
This sequence comes from bacterium, assembly GCA_017470815.1. Taxonomy (GTDB): domain Bacteria; phylum Cyanobacteriota; class Vampirovibrionia; order Gastranaerophilales; family Gastranaerophilaceae; genus Zag111. Next base: position 34,679 of record JAFUXT010000015.1, read on the forward strand.
GGCTCAATCGGCAGAATTGCAGGCATGGATGTACTTGTAAGCACAAATCTGACAGCAGTTGACGGAAAATATTATGTTCTTGCAGGTACAAATGATGCTATTACATTCGCATCTCAACTTGCAAAAATAGAAAGTTTAAGAGATAAAGATTCGTTCTCTGATTTGGTAAGAGGCTTATATTTATACGGTGCAAAAACAGTTCAGCCTAATGCACTTGCAAAAATGATTGTCAGTGCATCATAACAATCACCATCATTACCCCAAAATAACAAAGGAGAAGATTTATTATGGTCAGAACCTTAAAATCTATTATTAAAGATTTGGCTCAAAATGCCGTAATGATTGCGGAAGAAGAATTCGGTTCGGGTAACGGTCAGGCAAAAAAACAGACTGCTATTGAATATATAGTTAAAAATTTACCGTTCCCAGAACCGATAAAACATATAATTTCAATTTTATTTTCAAAATTGATAGATGAACTTGTGGAAACCGCAGTTGAATGGCTTCACCGCCAAAAAGAAATTCAAGGAGAATAATAATGCAAAATCAACAATTTAATGGTATTTCATCATTTGCCGTGACTCCGCAGATAAATTACCAAAATATACTCGGGCAACTATTGACGGCACTTGCGGTTAATGCGCAGAAAGAACAGTTAGTAAAACAATTAGGTAATAATGAGCAAATTCAGCAACTTATAAGTGCTTTTAACGAAACGAATAAACAAAACAATAATGCTGTTTCTGATGCCAATACACCGGCAGTAAATCCGTTTGACCTGTTTAATCAGGAAAATCCCGGATTTTTTGAAAAAAGTGCCAGAGGAGATGTTCTGAACTATATCAAGGATTTAGATATGGACAAAGATGAAATTTCCAAAATAGCCAAAATGATTGAAGCACTTGAAAATTCAGCCATTGAAGGTTATTTGAAACAATCCGCACACGATAAGACAATAAATGACGAAAACCTCGCTGCAAAAAGCAAATTGACTTCTTATGCTCAAAATGCTTCTCTTGACAGTAATAATAACAAGGTCTTTACTCGTGAGGAAATCGGCAAAATGAGTGGTGACGAATTTGTCAAAAACGAAAAACTCATTATGGAGCAGGTAAGACAAGGTCTTATCAAATAGTTTGTGACAAATAAAACGGGAGAGTTTGGGGCAGGACTTTGTCTTGCCTCAGGCTTATCCTGAAAAAAGGAGAAAAAATGAACTTTTTGGAAATAATAAATAAATGTCTTTTAGAACTCAATTACAGGCAGGTTAATTCGTTATCCGAACTTGTAAAAAATGACCATAAAAGAATCAAAACTATTATAAATATTGTTAATCAGGATATTTGTTCCGCTGTGAATTGGAATTTTCTTTTGAGAAAAACAATAATAGAAATTCCGAAAAATGCAACTGAAATGGAGAATCCTATATATGGCAGAATTTTGTATTTTCTTGTAGATGGTAAAAAATACCGTTATGAAAGTGATGTTGAATCATTCCTGACAGGAGAAGCAAAAGATTGTGTGTATTCTTTTTATGCCGATAAATTGCTTTTCGGTAAATCCGACATTCCAAGAACTGCAGAAATTATCTATTATACAAAAAATTGTGCGGTAGATAAAGACGGAAATGAAAAGGCAGAAATGACCGAAGCAACGGATTGTTCAATAATCCCGATGCCTTTTGACCAGCAACTTTTAACTTATGGAACTTGTTTGCGTTTAAAGGCAAATCCGTCTTATATAAGGTTCAGTTATTGGATGAGCATGTATAGAGAAGCCCTTGCAAATCTGAAATCTACTTCTTCTATCAATTCGCAAGATGCCCCGTTTGTAAGGCTTTTTAGGCAGTAAAGACAAAAAAAACAGGAAGTCGTTTTCATTCCCCCCTGTTAAGATTTACACTAGCCGAAATATAAATAGCATGTCTATTATACAAGTTTTTTACAAAAAATACAAATTTTAATAAGAAATGTAACAAGATGAATGAATTAACCAACCAGCAAAAACTCTTTGTAAATGAATATATAAAATCTTTAGATGCTGAAAAATCCCTTAAAATTGCAGGGTATAAATCGGAGTGCAAAGAAAAAATCCTGTCACGCTTGCTTTCCAATCCAAAAGTTATTAAGGAAATAAAAAACGAACTCAAACATCAGATAGATGTTCTTAATGTGCCAAAAGGTTATGTAATACAAAAACTTCTTCAGATAGCGGAGTTTTCACTTGAAGAAGAAGAAATATGCGATAAAGATGGTAATCCGACAGGCAAAAAGAAACTCCGTGATGCTTCTGCCGGATTGAAGGCACTTGAAAGTCTTTGCAAATACCTTGGGTTTTCTGTTTCAAAAGATGATAACACCGATTACAAAGAGGCTAAAATTATTACCATCTCAAATTTAGATGATGAAAAAATATAACGAAAGGACTACCCTATGAAACAAGATAAAGAAATTGAGCAGATTTTGCTTGATGATGAAAAATATGAACAATTTATTAAGGATAAAACCGAAAAAGATTTTAATAAAGTTCTTGAGCAAGCCTCAAAAAAAGAGGTTGGCGAGATTACCGATTTTAAACAAATGAAGCCGGAAAACCTGTTTTCAAAAAATACGACATATTTTGTAATAAACAAAATGAGTAAAACAACTTCTTATATCAACGGTATGCAGGCAGAATCTTTTCTTGTGTCTGCTTATGAACGAGAAAAATTTATATCCGGGAAAACTGATGCGTTTATTTATCAGGATAATTATATCAAATTTTTCAAATACAAAGGTTGAATTTGATGTGTAAATTTAAACAAATAATTCTATCCCCCTCGTGTTCTAATTTGCACTATATTCCTGATATCATTAACTGCTACGGAAAATATGCAAAATATTTGCAGGATGATTATGCCAAAAATTTTGGTGTCTTTCATATTTTCCTTTCATTTCCGAATTTTTGGGTAATAACCGATAATCTTGACAAATTTATGGGATTTGTATTTCTTGACAATTTTACGGGCAACGGAAGTGCAAATTTCAGTGCGGAAATAACCGTCTGTTTTGATAAAAAGGCTTGGGGCAGTTTTGTCCGGTATAGTGCAAAATTTTTTTTGAAATACTGTTTTGACACATTTGGGTTTTACAAAATAAAAGCACTTATTTTTCCTGATAACTTCAGAGTTAAAAAACTTTTAAAGCAAGTTGGTTTTGAATACGAAACAACTTTACCGGACGAAACATTACGGCTGAATAAAGTGCAGGATATTGATGTTTATTCAATAAAACGAAATTACTACTACAAAGATGAGGTGAACTATGATTAATACTAATGATGTTACTATGCTTACTGCTCAGGATTATTATAATGAGCAGAATATTTTAAGAAATATTATTTCTAAATATGATTATTACAATGATGCAAGAAATTCTCAACGGGCAGATAACAGGCTTATTTCCTATGCGATTTATAATGCCGATATTCCGCAGATAAATGACTGGAATTGCAGAATACAACTTCCTGAAATCTATGAACTTGCACAAACTCTAAAATCTCATATTGTGCAAAATTTATACTCTCATCCTGACGGAATGTTTGATGTTTCCGGCAGTGATTTAAAGTCTCAAAAATATGCAAATCGCCAAAAAGCAATGCTTGTCAATACTTTTGAAGATATGAAAATATCTGATGAAATGGAAAAAATTGTTGATTCCGTTGTCGAAACAGGAGAAGTAACCCTGTTTGTCGGCTGGGAAACAAAAACAAGAAAAGTTCGCAGAGCATTGTCTTTAAATGAACAACTTGAACTAAATACAGATAGGTCTTTTGTTATTGAAGATAAAGTAATTTATGACAATGCAAAAGTTAAATTTATTCACTATGAAGATTTTGTTTTTGACAGAACAAATGTTAATAATTGGGATTCTTGTCCAAAAATTTATCGTACATACCAGACAATAGACGATATTAAATCAAACAAATCAAATAATATGCTCAATGCCGAAAAATTAGAAATACTGAAAGGAGTGTTGGCAAACAAGAATAGTCAAAAAGATTCAAAATATTCGATACCGAAAGTTGAAGTATTGGAATATTGGGGAGATATAGAACTTCCGACAGGCGAAATACTTAAAAATCAACTGATATGTGTTGCAGGCAGAAGTGTGATTATAAGATTTGAAGATAATCCTTTCGTTATTAATCCGTTTATTCATGCAAATATCATTGAAAACCCCTCAACAGGCAGAGGAATTTCACCCTTGAGGGTTGCATTGATTTTAAATAATATATCTTCAACAATTTTGAACAAGCAACTTGATGCTCTTGCATTGATGATGAACCCGCCGTATCTTGCCCCAAAAGGCTGCTTTATGGGCACTCAGGAAGTAAAACCGGGTAAAATCATTGAATATGATTCAACTCTTATGACCACAAGTCCTGTACCTTTGTCGTTTGATAAGGCTATGACCGGCTGGGATTTTTTGAATTACTTTAAAAATACCATTGAAAGCGCAACCGGAATTTTCAAAAATATGGCAGGGAACCTATCGAGCGCAGAAAGAAGTGCAACAGAAATTAATTATTCTGCAAACGGCCAGGAAGCACGACTCAATATGATTTTAGATTCAATCAATCGTAAAGTAATTGTGCCTATGGTGGAAAAAACAGCGCAATTGATTTCGTATTTCAAAATCGGCTCGGAAAGCATAATGATAAATGACCATGGCAGGACTGATTTTGTTGATATTGATGATGAAATCAGAAATTCAAACTATGTTTACCGTTATGGTGACAGAAAAGCATCATTTGAACGCAAATCAAGGTTCAAAGAAATGTTTGATGTATTGACTGATTTTGTCAAAGTTGATGAAGTTGCCCAGCGTATAAATTGGCTTGAATGTTTCAAATTTGCATTGGAACAGTACGGAGTTGAAAATTCAAATAATTTTTTAAAAGATGAAAATTCACAACAAAATATAAATCTTTTATAACCCTTTCTTCACACAAATGAAGGGCGGGCGGGTTGGATTTTATTATCAGTAATTAAAAACGAAAGGACAGACTTATGCAAAAACAAATACATGTGAACTCTTATGTAAAAAGAGATGGCACACAAGTAAAAGAACATTTAAGAACAATTGATACGGATTATTATGTCACTGCGCCTGTATTACAGGGTGGAGTATCTGTTGATGTCGGTTTCCCGACGGGTAGCGGAGCCGGAGATGTGGGAGCAGGTGCAGGTTTAGGAAATATTCTTTCTGATGTCAGTAGCATTTTGGGAACAGTTGCTGCAGTTGGGTCAGAACTTGCACCAATCGCATTACAAATGTATCAAGCAATAAATAATGGCAACGGTCAGGCAGTAGAATATTTAAGACCACAATTTGATACAAAAATGAAGCAACTTGATACTCGGGTTGCACAAATGAAAACTAATATTGATAACAATATTGCAAAACTTGTGAATACAAAAAACAGAACAGAGTATTCAAAAATCTATGAACCACTCCAAAAAGATTGGCAGGCATACCAAAGTGCTAAAAATATTGTAAATAGAATTAAAGTTCACGCAAATAATGAAGATTTCCAGTCTATTGCAAATGAATTAGGGAATTTTATGAGCGAGAGTCCCATAGGCAAAACGATAATAACAAACCCGTTAATGCAAAATGTTATAACAAATTTGCAGAAGAATTTTTATAATCCAAACGGGATGACATTTGAAGAACAAGTTGTTGATAATCTCACAAAAGCAGGCAGTAAAATGATGCCTGTTGCTGGGGCAAATTTGCAGAATGCAATGCATGATTTTAGTTATGCTAAAGACAATCCTCACGCATATATTTTGAATTCAAGAACAGAAATTACAAACCAAGGATTAAGCAAACTTATGGAACAAGTCGGAATACCTGAGAATTCAAGAGGTGTAATATATGACAACAATTCTGAGCAATCACAAATTTTATGGCAATCACCAGAAATTCAAAATTTTGTAAAAAATAACTTGCAAGATTTGATATCTGATAATGCAAAAGAGGGTTATGATATTGAATTTCAATCAAGTGGCGATTATACGGGACATAGATTTGATAATTATTTAGGCTTACAACACTGTAAACTATATAATCCGCAAATTACCTTTGAGGGGTATTTTAAAGGAATAGTCGTAGATTACTATGATTTTGTAAAAAGAATCATAAATAGTTTAGGTTCATATCTTAACAATTGGGGCTATTCAATGCAAGAAAAAGGTTTACTTGAAAATATATTTAATATTTATATTATTTATGAAAAATTATGATAAAATATTTTAATGAACAAAGATAAGATAGGTTTGATAAAATATGTATCTATATTAGTGGTAGAAATGTTTCTACCACTGATATGGTTTGGTATGCTTTTTCTTGGATTAGGGCTTAGTGAAAGTAATTTAATTATTCCAAATTTTATTGCGATTATTGCGGTTATTATGTTGCTTATAATACCAATCATATATTTTTTATTACCAATAATCGCAACAATACTGGCAATAAAACATCATTGGAGTGTGTATTTAGACGAATTTTTCAATCAATTAAAATTATCTACAATTATATTAGGTATTGTAATGGCAATAATTATAATTTATGAAAAATACAATATAATGATAGACTTTAGTTACAGTCGCTTTTGGGTATTGTTTTATTATGCTGTAATTCCTCCATATTGTTTGATATATTTAGTAATATTAATACATAACATTTACCAAAAATTTAAAAACAAAACATAAATATTTAATCAGCAAAGTTAAAGAATGTAGGTCAGGCTTTAGCCTGACAATTAATTCTATTAACCATATTAAAAATATTTAACAGTTCAAATTATTACTAATCCTTAATCCACTTAACAAAAAAAATACAATGTGTTAATATGGGGGTAAATTAATATGTAGGTCAGGATTTGCCTGACAAAAAAGGTAGGTTGGGCATACCTGCCCAACAACAAAGGAGAGTTTGAAATGAAAAAATTTTTCGCAATAATTTTAGGGCTATTATTTACAATGCAAATGACTTTTGCGGCGCCTTTCAGCGGCAATGCAAAAACAAAGCGTATTCCTGCAGGTACTACTTTGTCATTAAAGATGCTCAATACTATTGATACTTCATACAGTCCGTCGGGAAGTGATTTTACGGCAATGCTTATAACTGACCAAAAAGCAGACGATAATGATGATATTATTTTACCGATGGGTTCAATTGTCAGAGGTTCAATAAAGGGAATTAATCCTTCAAAACGACTTTCAAAAGGTGCGGTTTTGTATTTGGATTTTGACCATGTTGTCACTCCAAACGGCAGACAAATTCCTTTGAGTCTTATTATTACAGGCAGAACAGATACTACTTATGACGGCGGAATAACAACCACAAGAGGTTACAAAGATGCGTGGCTTCAAACCTGCCAAAAATCAGGCGATATTACCAAAAAATCAATAGCGTGGGGCGAAAATGTAACAGGTAACGGATTCAAATATGTAATCGTTCCGTTTGCGGCATTAGGCGGAGCATTGGGTACTGCCGGTTATTTTGTTTATGACAGCGTTGCGGATTTGATAAGAAAAGGTAAAGATGTCAGAATTTACCAAAGTGAAATCTTAAATGTTGAACTTCTTGAACCTGTTGATGTTCCGGTAATTTAGTTTATGTCTAAAATAGATAAAATAGAAGAATTGCAAAATTTGTTAAGAGAAGATTCTCAAAATTTTCAGGCACGCAGACAACTTGCGGTGCTTTTAACAGACTGCGGATTTAATGACGAAGCATTAAAAAATCTTATTTATCTTTCAAAAACTTTTGCAGATGACAGCGGTATTTTTTATAATCTTGGCATAGTTTATGAAAAACTGAAAAATCTTAAAAAAGCCAAAGAAAGTTACGAAAAAGCAATTGAAATTGAACCTGAAGCGATTGATGCAATTTATAATCTCGGACTTGTGTGTACTGATTTAAAAGAATTTGATACGGCTATAAAATGTTTTGAAAAAGTTATTTCAAATGATAGTGACGATTCAAATTCTTATTTCAATTTGGGACTTGTATATTTCAAGATGCAAAATTATCTTTTGGCGGTAGAAAATTTTGAAAAGACAATAGACTTGAATGATGATGATATTTATGCGCATTTTTATCTCGGGAATATTTATAAAGAACTTGGTGATAGTGATGGGGCAAGAAGTGAATTTAACAAGGTGCTTGAAATTTCTCCCGATTACAGTTGGGCATATTACAATTTAGCGGTTTTGGATTATGAAAACGGTGAATTGGGCGATGCACTGTCTAATTTAAGCCGAACTATTGAACTTAATCCTGCCGATATTGAGGCTTATAAGATTTATGCAAAAATTCTTGCCAAAAATGAAAATTATGACATGGCAGAAGAAATTATAACCCGTGCGCTTGAAAATTGCGGTGAAAATGGTGATTTATATTATCTTGCCGGCAGATTGTCAGGGTTGCAGGGGGATAATATAAAATATCGTATAAATTTGCAAAATGCCCTGAAGAATTATAAAACCTTATCAATTTCCGTACCTGCATTAAAAACCGAACTTTCAAAAATTTCAGTCTGATTTTTTTCATGTTAAAATCAAATATGTAGGTTGGGCATACTTGTCCGACATAAAAAAGAGGATTTTAATTATGAAAATGTCAAATATGTTTGTGCAAACAATGAGAGAGTTTCCGTCAGATGCGGAAGTAGTTTCACACAAAATGCTTGCAAGAGCAGGTTATATAAAAAAACTTACAAGCGGAGTTTATACTTTTTTGCCTTTAATGTGGCGGGTTTTGAAAAAAGTTGAAAACATTATTCGTGATGAGATGGATAAAGCAGGCGCGCAGGAACTTTTGATGCCGTTTGTTCAGCCAAAAGAACTCTGGGAAGAATCAGGCAGATGGAATGCGTACGGCGGTGAACTTATGCGCTTAAAAGACCGCCACGGTAGAGAAATGTGTCTTGGACCTACGCACGAAGAAATTATAACTTCCGTTGCAAGAGATGTTTTGAAATCATATAAACAGTTGCCTGTAAATTTATATCAAATTCAGTCAAAATTCAGAGATGAACGCCGTCCCCGTTTCGGACTTTTGAGAGGCCGTGAATTTATAATGAAAGATGCTTATTCATTCTCAACTTCACAGGAAGATTTGGAACGAGAATATCAAAATATGTGGCAGGCTTACACAAATATATTTAAAAGGTGCGGTTTAGATACAAAAGCGGTTCAGTCTGATTCCGGTGCAATCGGAGGCAGTGTATCGCATGAATTTATGGTAATTACTGACACAGATGCAGGTGAAAATGATGTTTTCTATTGTGATGATTGTGATTACAGTGCAAATTCAAATCACGCGGTTTCAAATCTGCCTGAAGTTGTAACAGATGGCGGATATAATGAGGCAAAAATTGTTGATACTCCAAATACTCATTCTATTGAAGAATTGAGTGCGTTTCTTAATTGTGCGCCGTCAGTAATTTGTAAAGCATTGGTTTATATAGTTGATAAAGCCCCTGTTATTGCACTTATTCGTGGTGATAAGGCGGTTGAAGAAACTAAACTTATGAACGCAGTCGGCGGACTTGATATAAGAATTGCAACATCTGCTGAAATTGAAGAAATGATGAACGAAAATGGTTTTAATGCAATAGCAGGATTTATCGGACCAAAAGGTTTGAAAAAATATGGGGAATATGAAATTAAAATCATTGCAGATAAGACGGTAACTGACCTTAAAAACTTTGTAATCGGGATTAACCAAACCGATAAACATTTGGTTGGCGCAAATTGGGGTGTTGATGTTGAATTACCAAGTCAGGTTGAGGATTTAAGACTTGTTGAAGCCGGTGATTTTTGTCCTCAATGCGGAAAACCTTTAAAAGTTACAAGAGGTATAGAGGTTGGTAATATTTTTCAACTCGGTACAAAGTATTCAAAACCGATGAATGCGGTTTATCTTGATGCAAACGGCAAAACTCAGCCTTATATAATGGGTTGTTACGGAATCGGTGTTACAAGAACGGCTGCGGCTGCGGTTGAAGCACATCATGATGAATGGGGGATTAAATGGCCTCTTGCTATTGCGCCGTATCATGTTGTTGTTGTTCCTGTTAGTACTCAGGATGAAACACAAATGAAGGTTGCAAACGAAATTTATGAAAAACTTTTAAATTCAGGTGTTGAAGTTGTTTTAGACGACAGAAACGAGCGTCCCGGAGTAAAATTTAAAGATGCGGATTTAATCGGATTTCCGTTTAGAATTACGGTTGGTAAGACAATTGCTGATGGTAATGTTGAATTTGTCGAACGCTCAAACGGTGAAAAACTCACTATGACTGTGCAGGATGCAGTTGACAGAATCATAAAAGCGGTTAAAGAGATTGGTTAAAGTGTAAGTTGGGGTTTTTACCCCAACACTAACCCTCACCCGAATTTCTAACTTTCGCATCCGGTGTTCGCACTAAACGGATATCGGCTTCGCCTTTCATCCTCTGCTCACACCGGCTCAAGTTGAAATTCTACTCTCTCCTTCGGAGAGAAAATTTTGAACAGTACCCTCTCCAAGGGAGAGGGCAGTTTTTCAATGCGAAGTATGAGCATTAGAAAAACGGGTGAGGGTTAAACATATTAAATCGGACAGGAATTTTATCCTGTCCGATTAAAAAAATTTATTTTATTTATTCATAGTCTTTTTGGTCTGCGATTCCTTCACCTTTTACTGATTTGTTGTTAATTCTTGCGCTATCTTCATCATCAAGAATTACTCTGTTACCTTGACCACCTTCAATTTTTGCATTATCTCCATACCATCTGCTGCGATTTGCTGCCAAATCAACTGTTGTAGATTCGCAATTTTCAAGTTTTACATGTGCTATAGTATCCTTTGACGAACTGAATGTTGCTCCCATCATATCAGCAATTGTAAAACTGTTTTCATCTACAATCCAACCCTCTTTTGTAGACATCTCAATCCGTGGATTATTATTTTTCATCGGTATACCTTTTAAAGAGTGATAACCAACAAAATTACCGTTATCATCTATATGGGCATCAATATCTTTATAACTTTTTTCTCCTGTAGTTCCGTCTTCATATTCATAATAATCTGCTTTTTCTCCGTCAGCTGCTTGCCTAACTGATGGTTGTTGTGAACTAAAAATCAATCTTTCTCCGCCATTTCTTGCTTTCAATTCATATTTGCCATTTGCAAGTTCTCGTCCTATAAATTGATTTGCGTTGTAAGTAACTCCGCCAAGTTTTTGTGTGCTAATCGGTTCACCCATAATTTTAACTCCTTATCTTAATGTGTAATACCTCTCGTAATTTGTGTTGCAACATCACTTATCACTTGAATATATAAAAGTACTTATTATGGTAAAAATGCTAAAATTATTAAAAATTGTTACATGTTGTTACAATTATAGTCGTATATACTACAAATATAATCGGTTGGAAAGTACGAAGATATCGTATAAACTCTAAACATGATTTGTAATGACAAAGAAATAATGAAAAAATTTGGGGAAAATGTAAAAAAGTACCGTATGAGGTTAGGATATACTCAGGAAAAATTGGCAGAACTTTGTGATTGTTCTTCTCAAACAATATCAGGTACCGAAACAGGTTACAGTTTTCCGTCTTCAAAAGTATTATTCAAATTATCTCAAATGCTTCATGTACCGTTGATGTATTTGTTTAATTTTGGGGAAGACCCTGTTATTACAAGTAAAGAAAATGAGTCGGCAATTTCAAATTATTTATCGCAACTTACCCCTGAACAAAAAGAACTTGCACTAAAAATTATTAAAGCGATAAATGACTAACCCTCACCCGAAAATCTAAGTTTCGTAAACTCAACTTGATTTTCTACCCTCTCCCAGAGGGAGAGGGGTAAATATTGCAAATCTGTGCTATAATTAACACATGTTCAATTGGCGGAAAATTTTAGGATATTTTATACTTATTTTGATTGCATTCAGTATGCTTTATCCGTTTTTTGCAATGTTGAATTTATCTTTTGTTCCGAATGGTGAAATCTTTAATCAGGGCGGTAAACTTTTTTATACCCCTTTAACAACCGAAAATTATAAAAGCGTGTTTGAAAAAATTCCTTTGTGGCAATATTTTGCAAACAGTCTTTTTGTTGCACTTGTTACAACTGTAGGGCAGGTCGTTATCAGTGCATTTGCAGGGTATGCATTTGCAAGATTAAATTTTAAATTTCGTGACGGGTTATTTTTAATTGTTTTAATCACAATGCTTGCACCTCCGCAGGTGAATATTATCCCGCTGTTTTTTCTTATGCGTCAGTTGGGATGGATAAATACTTATCAGGCTTTAATTGTTCCGGGGTTGTTTGGCGGGTTTGGAATTTTTATGATGCGTCAGTATTTTTTGGGGTTGCCAAAAGATTTGGAAGAATCTGCACGAATTGACGGATGCAATATTTTTCAGATGTTTTGCAGGGTAATTTTACCGCTTGCAATTCCTGTTATTTCAACTCTTGCGATTTTCACTTTTGTATCAAGTTGGAACAGTTTTATGTGGCCGTTAATTGTTACAAATACCGAAAGTATGCGCACTTTGCCTGTCGGGCTTGCTATATTTAAGGGAAGTTTTCGTGAAATTACCCTGTGGGGTGATTTGCTTGCGTGTTCGGTTATTTGTACTTTGCCTGTTGTCGGGGTATTTTTGCTCGGCAAAAAATATTTTATAAATGATATTATGCAGGGCGGGGTTAAAGAGTAGAAAAAGTGAATCGTGAATTGTGAGTTGTGAATAGGTGGTTTTTAAATTTACTTTTTTGTGTTAAAATGTTTTTGTGAAATTTTTTGGTCAATTCATAAAAGTATTATTAATTCTGACGGCGGGTCTTACGCTTGGTTGTTATGCATTTTTTCTTTTTGTTTTGCCAAATATTCTGACTTCTCCCGAAAATGTTCAGAAGTATGAAAATCTTTTGACTGAAAAAATCGGAGTTCCTGTTTCTGTCAAGGGTTTAAAAGTTAAGACAAGTCCAAGTTTATCGTTTGAAGTTAAATCTGACAACATATTTATTGTTCCGCAGAATAATACCGAACTTTTTCATCTTGATAAAATCAAATATGGCGCAAATCTTTTCAGGCTCAAACATGGTCATTTGTCGGCAGATTACATTTATGCCGATTTATCTGCCATGAAAAAATATTTAAAACTTGCACCGAGTAAAGAGAAAAAATCTTTTGATATGTCATTTTTTCCTGTGACTAACATCAAGGGTGCACAGATAAAATTTAATGACAAAAATTATCTTGATGTTGATTATATCAAGTCAAAAAAACATAAGGGCACAATTATTACCCGTATGCTTGCAAATATTTACAGTGAATACTCAAAAGCCCCTGTCACTATTGGTGAAAACGGTTATATAACTTATAAAGATTGTGTCGGTTTTGAGCAGTTTTCCGTAAAATTGCCTAAGTCTGAAATTTTATTGACCGGTTCGCAAAAAGGAATGAAAATTGCGGGTAAAAATCTGCCTGCAAGAGAGTTAGAGGAAGGTTTTTTATATTTTTACAAACTCAAACATCCTGACAAACGCAATTTTCTTGAGAATTTCTCCGATTTCAAAGGGACAATGGATGCGGATTTGTTTTTTGACAAAAGGGGTTTGACGGGAAAAGTAATTACTCACAATTTGGGTGCTAAATTCTCCAAGATAAAGGTTGATGTTTTTCTTCCGAAAACTGTTTTTGATTTCCAAGGCAGAGAAGTCGGGGCACAAACAAGCGGGACTTTTGGTACGGAGCCGGTTACGACAGATTTTCACTTGACCGGTATGATGACGGATGATTTGCATGTTATGGGTAATGTTTCGTCTGTTTTTCAGGACAGGTTGACCAAAAAATATTTTCCCGCAGTCGGAATTTCGGGTAAGATTCCTGCCAATGTCAAATATCATACGCACAATCAAAATGTCAATGTTTATTATACTTTAACGCTTAATAAAGGCACTAATATTTTGAGTGAATGGGGTAATCTTGATAATATTGACAAAACCCGACTTTTGACAATGCATACCGTAAAAACAGGCGACCCGATGAAGATAGAAAGTTGGGAATACAGCGCTGACGGAGTCAAGATTTTGTCAGGTTCGGGGAATTTTAAAAAAATCAACGGCAGATACACTCTTGCTGATATGAATGTCAAAACAAACGGCAAAATCAGTGTGAATTATATCAAATCTTTCCTGCGTGATTATGTCAAAAACGGCGAATTTGATGCCGATTTGCACTTGGATATTCTAAAAGATGCTTTGTTAGGCAGTGTCAATTTGTATAACGCATCTCACGGAGATTTTTTGTATCTTAAAAATGCCAATATAAATGTCACTCCGCAAGATATTAGCCTAAATGCTATCGGCAGTTTTTATTCTGCGCCTATAAAGATGTCTGCTCGTGCGGCAAACCGTGTCAGTGACGATATTTTAATTCATTCGATAGATATTTATATGAAAGAATTTCATGTTCGCAAGGGCAAAATTGCCGATATGAACGAATCGTTTAAAGATGGAAACCCGAAACATAAGCCAAATCCGAACAAAAAGAAAATCAAATACACGGTTGAGCAGGGCAGAGTGGTTGTTGACCGACTTTACGCTGATTCATTTGATATTTACAATGCTAAAATAGAGGGGGCTTTAAAGAATAATATAGCATCATTTGTAATACCTCAAGCGGATTATGCAAATGGGTTGTTGAGCGCAAAAGGAATTTACAATTTAGATGATCACAGTTCAAATATTTGGTTTTACGCATCTGACATAGATTCAAATGTTGTAATGACAAGGTTTTTCCATTTGCCAAATCATATTAAGGGTACTGCTTATGCGACTTTGCATGCAATATCAAAGAACAAATTCAATGATATTAAAGCAAATGCGACATTTGCCATCAGTGACGGTTATATGCCAAGAATTGCGGAGCAGGAAATTTTCGTCGGTGAAAAGCGTCCTGATGGTACGAAAAAAGGCGTAAAATATACGTTATCAAAGATAGTCAATCTTGATTTTTCAAAGCCTGAGGATTATATGGCGAACATATACGGTTCGTTTAACCTTGATAATGACCATTTGCGTGATTTAAGAATGTTTTTGAAAAGTGAGGGTTTGAGCCTTTATTTTGAGGGAATGTACGATATCCCGACTGAGTGCGGAAATTTAAGTGTTTGGGGCAAACGTAACAAGACTTTGGCAAAAGGTATCAGAGTATTTAAGATACCTGTCAATTTGTTGTACAGGATTATATTTGAACCGGAATACAGTTACGGTCAATATGAAAATAAGATAAAATTGATTCCGTCAATAGATGAAAAGATTACTGATGAGACTTCAACTTTCATGGTAAAAGTTATGGGTTATTTTAACCGTAAAGGCGGGTTAAAGTACGAGTTAAAAGATTTGCGTATGAAGTCTTCTTTGAGAAAGTTACGGTAATATTCAGGAACCTCTCTCCGAGGGTAGAGGGGTTTGATGTCATTGCGAGCGAAATTTTGCCCCCTGTAGAGGGGGAAATGGGCGATAGCCCAAAGGGGGTCAATAACACTCAACCCCCAACCCCGACTATGTCGGTACTTCCCCCTGCAAGCATGGGGCAGAGGTTAGTGTGGCACAGAGGGCAGGTCACAGGTAATGCGCTGCCTAAATTAATGTAAACGAATGTTACTATCCTGTTTAATTAATCATAAAGTATTATTAAGCATAAAAAATCCCCATATATAAGGTTTATATACGATTTTTGTCTAAATCTAAAGATGTATTTTTGTTAAGCGGGTTGATATGTTACATGACTTAAGTTATAATATCATTAAGGATGAGTGTGATGTGCAGATTGAATTTTCACCTTATCCGATTTCGCGGAAGTATATAAGAATATTGAATTACTAATTAATATGAGCAAAGACGAAAAGAGAAGAAATATAGGTAAGAATATTTCTTGCAGCACTCCAAAAATTAGGAGTGGCAA
The DNA here is from genome assembly GCA_017470815.1 of bacterium. Lineage (GTDB taxonomy): Bacteria > Cyanobacteriota > Vampirovibrionia > Gastranaerophilales > Gastranaerophilaceae > Zag111. Next base: position 50,702 of record JAFUXT010000015.1, read on the forward strand.
GTCTTATGCGCATTTATCCCAAAATTCCTCCCTGATTGGGGAACTTAGGAGGGGAACAATAAAGCCTCCTAAGAGTTCAAATACTCTCTCCCATTGGGAGAGAGAGCAATTTGCGGCGAATAATGAGCCGTCAAAATTGCGAGAGAGGGTCATTTCTGCACAAGATAAAAGTTCAAAAAATTCGGGTGAGGGTAAAAAACCATCATTAGTACAAAAGTCAAAGCGTCATTCAGAGCGAAGCGAAGAATCTCCAATCGTCAAGCCGTCGTTTATGCAAAAGGCGATGAAAGTTGCTGCGATGTTCGCATTGGCATTGGGTACGACGTCAATGAGTGCGGATTCTCAGGCACAGGCATCGAATTTGCTCAATATCAGGGGTGCGAATGATATTGAGGCGCAGGTTTTGGAGGAGCAGGACAAGCGCAGAAATTTTTTGACCAATAAGAGCGGCACGAAGTTTACAAACAAGATTGTCAGCACGAATATTTTGCGTATAGATCCTGCGGTTTTGAACGCGGTACAAAACAGTATCGGTCAAAGAGACGGTGTAATGCGTGATTTGGCTTTGCGTGCAAGCGAAGCGACCCTTGCGCAAGGAAGTCATCCTGAACTTGTTTCAGGATTTCCTATAGTGGCGAATGCGGGTGAGGGTTACACAGTCGGCATCAACAGTATTGAAACGATTGAGGTTGACAGTAGTGTGTCATTGCAAGGTGACAATAACATGTCGTTGCGAGGAGACAATGGCTTGTCGACGAAGCAACCCAGTTATTTAGTCAATGCAGTGGTACAGGACAATGATTTTGAACAACCGGCTGGATTGCTTCACTCCGTTCGCAATGACATGAGCGGTTATGCGGATACTGTCATTGCGAGTGAAATTTTGCCCCCTGTAGAGGGGGAAATGGGCGATAGCCCAAAGGGGGTCAATAACACTCAACCCCCTACCCCGACTTCGTCGGTACTTCCCCCTGCAAGCATGGGGCAGAGGTTATGGTGGTGCGGTGTTCCGACGGGGTTTGCGAGTGGGACAAGACATGTCGTAAACAGCGGTGAAACTGTAAACGAAATCAGCGATAATTTTAGCAGCAACACTATTAACACTGCAGGCGGATTTATTTATAATCAAGGCACGATAGCGAGCGTTATAGCAGATGTTGTTGGCAATACTGCAACATTAAGTACTGATGATAATGGGTATATTATTTGGAATAGAGACTCAACGGCAACTATAAATAATCTTAATATTAATCTGATAAATAACCATGCTACTCAGAGCGAAAACTACGGCAGCCCTACAGCTGCAATAGGGTATTCTTATGGTGCATATGGTGGGGTAATTAAGGGTAATTTTATAAATAATTCGCTTACATCGAGCACCAATGAAATTGACTGGGGTGTTGATGGTGCTGCGATAATGTTGTGGAGTGGATCATCAGTTGGCAAGATTGATGGTAATTTCACTGGTAATTATGCGGTTGCAACGGGTTCTGCTGCCGCAAGTGGTGCTGCTATTTATTCTGTTGGCGCTCGTGGTGGTGAGACTTTTGCATCATCTATTGGTACAATCACCGGTCAGTTTATCAACAACTATGTTCAATCAAATACCGGTGCGGCTCGTGGCGGTGCGATATTCAATGCGGATGGCTCAGGCACTTCCACCATCACATCAATCGGAACAAGTTCAAATCCTGCGACATTCCAAGGCAACTATGCAAAATCCGAAAGTGGCACAGCCGCAGGCGGTGCCCTCTACAATGCAGGCACAATCACAAACGGCATCATTGCAGAGTTTACAAAGAACTATGTTGAAGCGACTGCTATAAACACCCGTGGCGGTGCGATAGAAAACACCGGTGTAGGGGCTAAGATTGGCTCACTCACGGGTGATTTCACAGGCAACTACATCAAACAGAACTATACATCAAGTATTTCTAATGAATACCAAGGTACAATGGGCGGTGCGCTGTCTAATTATATCTATAACGCAACCGGCACGGCTGAATACGGCGATATCACAGGGGACTTTATAGGCAACTATATCGATTCTAAAACAAACTACAACTATGGCGGTGCGATAAGCAACTTTGCTTACGCAAGTTCAGCTTCATATACCCCTGTATTGAAACTTGGCAACATCACGGGTGACTTCATCGGGAACTATATTAGTTCGACCTCATATGGCAACTACGGCGGTGCGATTTTTAACTATGCTTATAATACAAACGCAAGTGCGACAATCGGTGCCATCACGGGTGACTTCATCGGGAACTATATAAGTGGTACAAGTTCCAACTACGGCGGTGCGATTTATAACTATGCAACCGGTACAAACGCAAGTGCGACC
>JAFUXT010000054.1 GCA_017470815.1 bacterium
CAAAAAAATCACAAAAAGTTGTAGAAAAAGCCAAAAAAGATATTGTAAATGAGGTTAAAACAGGTGATGTTGTTAGGGATGAAGTCAGAGTAGTATTTAAAAAGGCATTAACGGACAGAGAACAAAGAGTCTTTGATTATTTTGCATCTCACAGAAACGAAATCGTTTATGCTAAAGACCTTGCTGACTTACTTGAATTACCGAGAGATTATGTTTACAAGTATATTAAAAACTTGAGAGCGAAAATCGACGGTGAAGCATTGCAAAATGCTGATAAAGGCGGATTTATTTTGTCTTTATAATTTAATGTTATGTGTAATTAAAAAAAAAACGAGCCATTGGCTCGTTTTTTTGTCTATTTAATTTCTACTTTTGCACCGACAAATTCAAGTGCTTTTTTAGTTAAATCCGCTTCTTCATCCGAAATATCGGTCATAAATATTGCAGGAACTGCTTCTGCTATCCATTTTGCATGGTCATAAGTTATTCCTGTAATTTGTCTTAATGTAGCCATTACTGTTGCTTTATTTTCGCCGATATCAACAAGCGCAAGACTATTTTTGCCCGTATTTTTCTTTATTACAAAGTCTTTTGGACCAAAGAATTTTTTATTATAAATCAGACACATTCTTTTTAAGTTTTTAACGAATTTTAAAACATCAAACTTATCCATATCAAATTTGAAAAACTTTTTGAATACATACTCATTTAAAATTATAATCAACATTAGTGCTATTGCGCCATATAAAAATCTTTCGTCTAACATATATTCTCCATTTTTACTGTCTTATTTCTACAACTGCTCCATATTTTTTAAGAGTATTTTTTATTGCTTCTGCTTCTGTTAATGATATTTGAGATGCTATTAATGATGGGGTATTTTCAATTATTTCTTTCCCTTCTCTAAGTCCTACATTGCATATACTTCTCATTTCTTTTAAAATCCCAAGTTTATTATTCCCTGTAGATACTAAATAAACTGAAACAGGTTCTGAATTATCATATAATTTTTCTTCAAACTCATTTTCCAAGGGTTCATTTTGAGGTTGATTCATAAGATTTTTGTCTTTTTTTCTTGTTATGAGAATTATTATAAATGCAAAAATTCCGAGTCCTAATATTGTTAGTATATTCATATATCTCCTCTTTAAAATTAAACGGACAACCTTTTAAAGATTGCCCGTTTATTCTAACATTTTTTTGTTTAAAAATCAAACTACTTGATTTCAACACCAGCGCCTGCTGCTTCAAGAGTTTTCTTGATTTCTTCAGCTTCTGCTTTTTTGATGTTTTCTTTAACTGCTTTAGGTGCTGCTTCAACTAAGTCTTTAGCTTCTTTCAAACCTAAACCTGTGATGTTTCTAACTTCTTTCAAAACTGCGATTTTCTTATCAGCAGGAACTGAAGCCAAGATAACTGATACTTCTGCATCAGGATCATCTGCAGGAGCAGCAGCACCGGCAGCAGGAGCAGCAGCAACTGCAACAGGTGCAGCAGCAGATACGCCGAATTTTTCTTCCATTGCTTTTACTAATTCAGCAGCTTCTAATAAAGTTAATTTTTCAATTGATTCTAAAATAGTTTCTACATTACTCATTTTTATTTCTCCTTTTAATTTTTATTGAGTGTTACAAATATTTTCTCATTTTTTAATATGAGATTCTGAAACAAGTTCAGAATTATGGCTTAATAAAATTAAGCCGCTTTTTGATCTCTAACTGCTGCAATAGCACGAGTAAGAGATGCCATAACTCCGTTGACGCAACCAACAATACCTGATGCAGGTGAATTGATTGAACCAAGCATTTTTGCAAAGAGTTCTTCTTTTGAAGGAAGATTTGCAAGTGCCTTTGTTTCTTCAACGGATAATAATTTCCCGTCTAATACCGCACCTAAAATTTCGCCTTTTTTAGCCTTTTCAATAAATGCTTTTACGGCTTTTGCTGGTGCAACAGGATCTTCAAAACCAAATGCCAATGCAACAGGCCCTGTCAATTTTTCGGTCAATGCTTCATATTCGGTACCTTTAACCGCAATTTTTGCTAAAGTGTTTTTGGTAACCATATAATCGCCGCCGTCTTTTTGAATATCACGTCTTAAATTGGTTATTTCTTCAACAGTCATACCTTTATAATCTGTGATAATAGCAACCTGAGCTTTTTCAATTTTTGATTTGATTTCGTCAATTTTTTCTGATTTAAATGCTTTTGTTGACATTTTTGCTCCTTTTGTTTGCGGGTATAACCCGACTTTGTTTTGTATCGACCTTTGTTTAACACTAAAAAAGATTTTGCTTTCATAGTGTTAACCGCAAAATCTTATACTAAAGTCTATTTGTTCTTTTGAACTACTATTTACTTTCGGTATAACCTCGGTTAGCAGTGTGTAGCAATTAAGTCTTTCGACACTAACGGTCTGCGGTTGTGTAATCATATTATCATAACAATTTATAAAATCAAGTAAATTTTTCATTATCTTTACATAATCTATAATATCGGTAGTGATTGAGAGATTGAAACTTTCTGCCTGTTCATTTCTTTCTCTTTTATTGCGAGTAAAAGAGAAAGAAACAGAACCAAAGAAAGAGAAAAACGCAAAGGTACAATACCGCCTTACGGCGGTATAAGACTGCTAACGCAGTAATATGTGTTTTTGTCCTTACGGACAAAAATCTCTTAGCGCGCCTAAGGACAACGGCGCGCGCTTTCAAGATGTCCGACCTTTACGCAGTGAGCAATCATTGTTTGCGACACGACAGCAAGGCGGGATTTGTTTGAACGATAGTGAGTTATCCCGCCTGAATGTGGAGCAATTACAAATGATTAGCGAACGCAGTACCGGTCGGCGGGTTTCTGCTTGGTTGCTCGCCTTCGACAGCACTACGCATTTTGCTTTTTGTGGCTTTTTGCCACAAACAAAATGGCTTCGGCTTTGGCTCGCAATCCGCTTTCTGCCCGCTTTCTTTGACCGCCCAAAGAAAGCGGGCATGGTAGTTTTGATGAAACAAAAACTACCTATAATATAGATTATGTATTATTGTAAACTTTAGTGGCAATTTTTGTGAAGAATTTGTTTTTATATATGTATGGTAGATAGTAATTTTTATGTAGAAAATCCTGCAAATAAGCCTATACATTACGGCGATAAGCCTATTGTCGGGGTCTTTGATATTCCTGATAAATCGCCTGTAAAACGCCCTTATAACTATTTTGAAACACAGGCATTATATAATTCCCTTCAAATGGATTCTTGGGAAAAACAACAACATGCAAATCCTGAAAATGCTAAAAAAGGAGTGCCTAAAATCATAAAACTTGCGCTCGGGGCTTTAGTTGCAGTTCCTATAATCTTTATGGGTGTAAAAGGTGTGCAAAAGTTAATTGCAAAATTTAAGCACTAATCTTTTACTTCAACTTCTCTTAATTGTGTATATATGATAGGCGAAAAGTCTTTCATTGTCACAATATCAATGATTTTATAAGAATGAGGCATCGCAAGTAATGATGGTGTTGAAATATGGTAAACACCGTTTTTCATATTCTCTCCGTTTGTGTGCAAATGTCCTGAAATTATTGCAAGTACATTGTTATGTTTGTCTATTATATTAGTATAATCTTCCACTTTATAGGTTTTGTGTGTTTTTAATCTGCCTTCTGCTCCCTCAGGATAAACTACGGGGAAATGCTGAAAAATTATTGTAGTCTTGTTCTTATTTTTTGTTAATGTTTTATCAAGCCAAGCTAATGTATCTTTTTTGAAATAGCCGGCAGGTCCGGGGATAACTTCTTTTGCTCCGTCAACTATCAGAAATAAAAACTTCTTCTTTACCCATTTATAATTGGGCCTTCTTTGGTGTATTCTGAAATTGCTTTCTCGCATAATTTCAAGATAGCGAGTTTTAGGCATCCCGTTTGTTTTATATACATCGTGGTTTCCGATAACAAAATAGTACGGAACATTCAGTTTTTTAACGATTGAAGCAAAAATTCTTAAATCTTCTTCTTGTGCATAATTAACATTATCTCCGGTGAATACAACAAAAGATACTCCTGTTTGCTTATTTATGTCATCAACAGTTGCCTTTAAGACCTTTTGAGAGTATTCTGAATTTTTTGCGAGGTGGGAATCTGTTACCTGTATGAATTTAATATTTTCTGCAAAAGATTTTGGTGCAATTATTAAGATGCCCAATATTAAAATAAATAATGACAAAAACTTTTTCATAACACATTCTCCATTGTTAAAATTATATCATAAATAACTGATATGTGCTAAAATCAAGTCATGAGATTAGATAAATTTTTGAAAGTGTCAAGACTTATAAAGCGCAGAACGGTTGCAAATGAAGTTTCTGATATGGGCAGAGTACTTGTAAACGGAAATCCTGCAAAACCTGCCAAACAAATTAAGGAAAACGATATAATTGAAATTGAGTATGCCGCAAGAACTCTCAAGGTTAAAGTTTTAAAAGTGCCACAAGGTGCTGTCAGTGTGCAAGAAGCACCAAGTTTGTATGAAAATTGTTAAGCAATGTAACAAAATAACCTAACTTTGAAATTGTGATTTTTCAAAATACTTTATTAAAGTATAGAGAAGAGAACATGGAGATAGTAAGATGAAAGATTTAACAACTAAAGGACTTGGTGCAACATCAGGAATTTCAAAATTATTTAATATCGGTAAAACAGGTAAAACCGCAAAAACAGGTAAAATTGTCGCAATTCCAATGACAGGTGGTTTTTATGCAAGCGGTGGTGAACTTTCAATCAGACCGAAATCATCAACTGTTATTCCGCAGGCTATTGTTGATAAATATGATGACGTAGCATTTGCAGGTGCTCCAAGAGGAAAAGCCCCTCAATTAGTAATTGCAGATGCTGATTATATACCAGACAAAGAATATGCGGATGCTGAAGTTTAAAAAAAAAATCAATAAAAAAGCCGAGGTTAATTTAACCTCGGCTTTTTTATTAATTATTTGATTACGCAGAGTAAACTGAAACTTGTTTTCTGTCACGTCTGTGAGGTTCAAATTTAACCTGCCCGTCAATCAATGCATATAAAGTATCATCAGAACCAATACCTACATTGTTACCCGGATGAATTTTTGTTCCTCTCTGGCGAACGATAATGTTACCTGCTTTTACTGTTTCTCCGCCAAACTTTTTAACACCCAAGCGCTTCGCTTCGGAGTCACGTCCGTTTCTGGTGGATCCCATACCTTTCTTATGTGCCATTTTTATATTCTCCTTTTATTATTTGTTTAAATTATTCTGCTGTTTCTGTTGTTTCTTCTTTAGCAGATTTCTTTGCCGAAGTTCTGATTTTTGAAATCATTACTCTTGTAAATTCTTGTCTGTGACCTTGTTTTTTTCTGTATCCTTTTTTAGGTCTTTGTTTGAAAACAATGATTTTCTTTGCTTTATCCTGCTTCAAAATTTTGCCTTCAACAGATGCACCTGATACATAAGGTTGTCCGACTTTTGATTTTTTGCCGTTTACTATCATGACGATATTGTCAAAAGTAACTTTTGCATCTACATCGCCTTCTAATTTTTCAATATCAACATAGCGTCCTTCTTCTACCTGATACTGCTTCCCGCCTGTTTCTACAATTGCGTACATTTCTTTGTCCTTTCAAATTGTGGGTTCGTAACCTCTTTAAATGCTAGTGTAAAAGGTTTTGTAAACGATTGCCCGAGTAATTACTATTGTAATTATTATCCGATAATAACCTGTTGTCAAGAGGTAAAATAAAGTGAATAATGAGAAGTGAGTAGTGAATAGTCGTAATCGGTGCTATTATTCAATTTAATAAAGTTAATTTCGTAAAGGTCTGTTCACAATTCACTTTTCACTATTCACTTAACAGATTGCACCTTAAAAATATTTGCGCTAAAATACTTCTATGTTTAATAAAGAAGATTTAATCAAGGCTACGGGAGCGAAAGTTTTAAAAGATAGCGGGATAGATACAGATTTTAGTATATCAACCGATACAAGGACTATAACTCCAAATGATATTTATTTACCGTTAAAAGGGGAAACATTTGACGGTGAAAAATTTATAGATAAGGCACTTGAAAATGGCTCAAAAGCATATTTTACGACAAGTGATTTTGTCTATGATAATGCAGATTTTGTTTTGAATGTACCTGATACAAAAGATGCTTATATGAAAATTGCGCAGTTTTACAGAAACAAAATTAATCCTGTTGTTGTCGGAATAACAGGTAGTGCCGGCAAAACTACAACAAAAGAAATGGTTTATTCCGTTTTGAATTACAAATTTAAAACTCATAAAACTTATTCTAATCATAATAACGAAATCGGATTTTGCCAAACGGTTTTATCTATGCCTGAAGATACTCAAATGCTTATTGTTGAAATGGGTATGCGTGGGTTAGGTGAAATTAAGTATATAACAAATTATCTTCATCCTGATTATGCAATAGTTACAAATTGCGGCAGTGCGCATGTCGGCAGATTAGGTTCTTTAGATAATATAGCGGTTGCAAAATGCGAAATTGCTGATGGTTTAAAATCTGACGGAACTTTTATTTCGCTAAATCAGGACATAATCAAAAAACACTTAAATTTTAATGGCGAAAAGATTTTTTATTCCTTAGAAGATGTTGAAGTTTTGGAAAGAAAACCTTCATATTCAAAATTTAAATACAAGGGTTTTGTGTATGAACTTAATGTAGAAGGTGATTACAATATAGAAAATTCTCTTTCAGCAATAAATGTCGGACTAAAAACGGGTATGACCGAACAGGAAATTTCAGACGGATTAAAAACTTATCATCCGATAGAAAAGAGATGGGAAGTAGAACAGATTAAGGGCTTAAAATTCATAAATGACAGTTATAATGCTAATCCTGAATCAATGAAAGCATCTGTTAAAGCATTTATTGAACTCTATCCTAATCCTGTTGTTGTCTTAGGCGATATGGGTGAACTCGGAGAAAACGAAATCATGTATCACAGACAAGTCGGAGAATTTTTGTCAAAACTAAAAAATAAATATGTTAAGTATATTTTAGTAGGCAAACTCGCCCGAGAAATAGGTAAACCGCTTGAGGATAACGGTTTTGAGGTCGTATATTCAGATAATAATGTGCAGGCATCTGTTTACATTGTTGAAAATTCAAATGAGAGTAATACAATATTTTTAAAGGCTTCACGCTCAATGAAGTTTGAAGAAATACTTGAAAAAATAAAAGAATGAGGGATATATAAAAAATGATAATGGTAGCGGTGGCATTTCTGCTCGGGCTGATATTATGCTCACTTTTCGGAGTGCCTTATATAGATTTTTTAAAGAAAAAAATGATAGGACAGTATGTTAAAGACCTTGCTCCTGAAAGCCATGCGCAAAAACAGGGAACTCCTACAACGGGTGGTGTTTTTATTGTAGGTGCCGTTATTATGGCATCTGTAATTGCATTATCACTTGCTCAGGAAATGTCAACAAAAGCGCTTATTACGGTAATTACATTATTTTTCTATACTCTTGCCGGTTTTCAGGATGATTTTATTAAAATTAAAGGTAAGGGAAATGACGGACTCACCCCGAGGGGAAAATTATTCAGACAGATTGCTATTGCTCTTTTACCTACAATTGCACTTGTAATTTCACATCCGGAAGCAACAAATTTTACAATCGGTCATTGGTCTGTTGATTTAGGCTGGCTATATCCTGTTTTTGCGGTGTTTGTAATAACCGGTTCTTCTAATGCTTATAATTTAACGGACGGACTTGACGGGCTTGCGGCAGGCTGTGGTGTTTCTGCATTTATCGCTTGTTCTCTCATTGCTCTTATGTTTGGATATATTGATTTGGCAATAATTTCGGCGACAGTTGCCGGTGCACTTTTAGGTTTCTTGCGCTATAACAAACCAAAGGCGCAGGTATTTATGGGTGATACCGGTTCTCTTGCAATTGGTGGGCTGTTAGGTACGCTCGCTGTTTTAGGTAAATTTGAATTTTTACTTATATTTTTTGGTGCAGTTTTTGTTATTGAAACATTATCGGTTATTATTCAGGTTACAAGTTTTAAAACGACAGGGAAAAGGGTATTTAAGATGGCTCCTATTCATCATCATTTTGAACTTTTAGGATGGAGCGAAAAGAAAGTCGTAATTGTATTTTCTGTCGTATCATTATTGTTTTCGATATTTGCCGTTTTGTTGTGTGAATTATTTTCTAAGGGGATTTTATAATGAGTGTAAGAGGTAAAAAAGTTCTTGTATTAGGTTTGTCAAAAAGTGGTATTGCCGCGGCAAAATTTGCCAAAAAACATGGGGCAGATGTTTATTTGACCGAATATAATGATATTACAACAAAGGAGCAATCCGATAATGCGAAAATGCTTGAGGATTTGGGTATTCATGTAGAATACGGCGGTCATAGTGATGAATTTATTAAAAAATCCGATTTTGCGGTTACAAGCCCGGGCATATCCCCGCACAGTCAGATAATTAAACGTGTCAGGGCTGAACAGATACCCGTTATATCGGAACTTGAACTTGCTTATAGAGAGTGTGATATACCGTTTATTATAATTACAGGTACTAACGGTAAAACAACAACAACTTCTTTAACTCAGCATATTTTGAGTAAGAAACTGAAAACAGAAGCTTGCGGAAATATTGGTACCCCTCCGTGTCTTGTTGCGGATGAAAATTTGGATTATTTCGTTTGTGAGGCAAGTTCATTTCAACTTGATATGAGCACGTCTTTAAAGCCTTATATTGCTGTTTGGACTAATTTTACTCCTGATCATATAGATTGGCATAACGGACTCGAAAATTATTTTAATGCAAAAGCACGAGTATTCAGAGAGCCGCAAACGGCTAAATACTGTGTTTTAAATGCAAAAGATTTAAAACTTTTGGAATTTTCAAAAGAAGTTAAAGGCAAAGTCTTTATGTTTGGTGAAAATGTCGGGGATAATTGTTGTTATGTTGATGGCGGTTACATTGTGTATAAGCAGGATGGCAAATCTGAAATTATAATATCCGTTGATGAATGTCCGTTGATAGGGGAACATAATTATCAAAATATTGAATGTTCCATAATTTGTGCAAAATTGACCGGAATAGATAATGAAACAATAAGAAACGCTGTTATGGAATTTAAAGCACCTGAGCACAGATTAGAAAAAATTACTCAAAAAAACGGAATTACTTTTTATAATGATTCAAAAGCAACTAATCCCGAAGCATCAATTGTAGCAATAAATTCTTTTAATAACCAAAATGTTGTTCTAATCGCTGGCGGAAGGGATAAAAATACTGATTTGACGGAATTTTGTCATAGCGTAAATGAACATATAAAAACTGTCATTTTGATTGGCGAAGCAACCGAGAGATTTGAACAAAACCTGATAAAGAACGGGTTTTGTAATATAATCAAAGAACAAACCATGGAAAATGCTATTGATAAAAGTATTGAATTAAAACCTGATGTAGTGCTTTTGTCGCCTGCATGTGCAAGTTTTGATATGTTTAACAGTTACGAACACAGAGGAGAGGTATTTAAAGAGTATGTCTTATCAAGGCTATAATAGTCCGCTTGGTCATAATCAAAATAATACTCAACGTAAGAAGCCGGATACTATTTTAACTGCTCCTGATAAGCATTTGCTTATAATTGTTACCTTTCTTGTTATAATAGGTTTTCTTGCAATATTTTCGGCTACTGCTCCTAAGTGCATGAGAGAGGGAGTATCATTAGTCAGTTTCTTGGTAAAACAGTTGATTTTTGCAGGTGTCGGTTTTTTTTCGCTGGCATTTTTTACGAATTTCGATTATCACAAGTTAGAAAAGTTTAATGGTAAATTCTTATTTTTTGTTGTTATTTTGCTTTGTGTTGTAATGTTTACCCCGTTGGGTTTGGAAATTAATGGTGCAAGACGTTGGATGAATTTAGGCTTTATGCAATTACAGCCATCTGAGTTTGCAAAACCGCTATTTTGTATGATGATTGCAAGTGCATTCAAAAACAAAGTTAATATTTTTGAGCCTAAATTTATTGTCAGTGTCTTTATACCGCTTCTAATTGTGTTGTTACTTGTATTTAAGCAACCAAATTTGAGTATGGTTATAATATTGTTTTCCGCAAGTATTGCGATGTATCTTGCTGCCGGCGGTCCATGGCTTTTGATAGGTATTGGCGGCGGTATAGCAGGTGTTGGTATAATATCAATGATTCCTAAACTGTTGCATGGTTACCAGATGGACAGAATAACGATTTGGCTAAACCCAGGCAGCGATGCACAGGGAAAAGGTTATAATATAATTCAGTCTTTAATTGCATTCGCATCCGGCGGATTCAGCGGAACGGGGTATGGGGGGTCGATTCAAAAACTTGCTTATTTACCGGAATGTCATACAGATTTTATTTTTTCAATTATTGCTGAAGAGTTTGGTTTTTTGGGATGCTTTTTTGTAATAGGATTATTTGCGGTACTTGTTCACAGAGGTTTAAAAATTGCCAGAAGGTGTCCTGATATGTACGGGAAACTTCTTGCTATAGGTATAACATTTATTTTGGGCTTTCAAGCATTTTTAAATATGGCGGTTGCAAGTTCGTTGTTTCCTGTAACAGGTGTAACATTACCGTTCATAAGTTATGGCGGTACATCAGTGATTGTGTTTTTGTCAATGATGGGGATTTTGTTAAATATCTCAAGACAAAGAATAAAGAGAATAAGGACAGATGTTAATGAATAAAAAAACATATTTTATAACAGGCGGAGGAACAGGAGGTCATATTTACCCTGCCATTGCAGTTGCGGATGCTCTTTTGAACCAAGATGATACGCAAAAAATCTATTATGTCGGAAATCCGAACAATCTTGAGGCTTCTATTACTGCGGATAAAGATTATACATTCTTACCTGTTAACAGTTCAGGTATGCCGAGAAAGGCAACTTTGGAATTTTTTGTATGGTCTTTTAAAATGTTTCTTGCTTGGTTAAAGTGTTGTTTTTATATTTTCAAATATAAGCCCGATGCAATTTTTGCAACCGGCGGATATGTCTCTGCACCAGTCTTATTTGCAGGTATGACTATGAAAATCCCTTTTGTTATGCACGATTGTGATGCTAATCCGGGACTTGTTACAAGAAAATTTGCACCGTTTGCAAAAAGCATTTCAGTTGCTTTTGATGTTGAATGTGAAAAATTGCATAATAAAAATTGTTTGGTAAATGGTAATCCTATAAGAAAAGAATTTTCAACTTTAACTAAAGAACAGGCAAGAATTAACCTTGGGCTTGAGAATAAGATGACAATTTGTATCATGGGAGGCTCTCAGGGGGCAAAAAAAATTAATGATGCTGCTATAGGTATCTTAAGAGAGTTGTCATTACGAAATATTCAGATTGTATTCCAAACAGGCAAAAGAAATTATGATGATGTTATTAGGGTTTTAAATAATACTTATCCTGAATATGCAAGCGATAAAAATGTAATTGTAAGACCATATTTTGATAATATGGTGGAAGTCCTTAAAGCCAGCGATATTGCTGTGTCAAGGGCAGGTTCTCTTAGTATATCCGAGTTATGCGCAAGCGGTATTGCATCCGTATTTGTACCGTATCCTTATGCCGCCGCTGACCATCAGAGAAAAAATGCAAAATATATGTTAAATAATGGTGCAGGTTTATATATTGATGACAGTGCTACAAATGCCGAAACGCTTTTGAAAAAAATTGAAATGTTGACTAATGATTCTGAATTTTTAAAATCCGTTCAGCAAAAAGCACTTTCGCTTGCCAAATATGATGGAGTTGACGGCATTGTTAAACAAATTAAAGATTGCTGATTATATATTGCACAGTAATTTGCTTTTTGCTTCTTTAATCAGTGATTCAGCATTGTCTTTTTCATTTTGAATTTTTTGTGCAAATTTCATTGATGTATCTCTGTTGCGTTCAAGTTTTGCTTTTCTTTCAAGCATACTTGCTCTTTTTAAACATGGCTCGGCAGGTGAAAATTCTTGTATTGGCATATTCAATTTCCCAAGTCCAAAGTGTTCTTTTCCAAAATTAATAACTTTTTGAAATGCGTCACTGCTAAGAGCATCATGTCCAAATGATTTTTTATTGTAAATTTCGGAATGAAAAAATTCATCCTGTTTATTATAATTCCCGTATTTGATTTGCCACAGTTGTTTTTGCGGTGCGCCGATTTTATCTAATACAAATTCATTTGATGTTCCGTCAATTTTAATCTCTTTTATTGTGTTTATAAACATTTTGAGTTTTACCCAATCATTATCTCCCGCCTTTATCCCTTTTGCATATTCAAGTGCATAGTTTTTAAATAAATCAGTATTCTTAATTACCCCGTTAAAATTTGGAGTGTTGTTGCTATAATTGTTAATTTGCATAAGTTGCCCCTGTATTATCTGTTCTGATAATATATAAATGTTCTAAAAATTTTTTTTGCTATGATTAAAAATTATTTAAGTTTTTCAAGATATTCTTTGTTATACTCAAGGGCTTCTTTTGTACCTGATATTGAATATATCGGTTTGTTCGAGAAAATATTTCTTGCAGTGTTTAGTATGTCCTGTTCGGTTATTTCGTCAATTATTTCAAATTCTTTATTAATATAGTCAATGCCGTAAGGACTTGTATTGTGGTCACTCAATATTGCATTTCTGTCTGAATTCATTTCTATAGAATAAAGAATTTCCGATTTTAAAGTTTTCTTTGCTCTGTCAAGTTCTTCCTTGGTAACAGGCTGTGAAATAATCTTTGCAATATTTTCATTAAATCCGTCAATTGCTTTTTTTATGTTATCAAGTGATTTTTCACCCGTTTCATTGTTGTTTGTTGTCGTTTTAATATGCATGTTCAAAATTCCGCTATCACCTTGTTTTTGATATTTTGATTCGACCATATAAGCAAGATGTCTTTGTTCCCGCAGATCTTTAAAGAGTCTTGAACCCTGTCCAAGCCCAAAAATATTATTCATAAGATTTATGCATACTTCATCTTTAATATTTCCGTTTTGATTAAATTTAAAACCTTCAATTATTTCAGCCTGATTTTTGTTTGTTTCTGTTGTGAGAACTTTTGTTTCGTTATTTTGAATATGACATTTTGTCAGGTTTGTTTCTTTTGGTGCTACAGGCAAGTATCCTGCGCTATTATTAAATATCATTTGTTTCAATTCGGGATGTTTTGAAAACGGTCCTGTTACAACAATTTGCCCCTGTCCTTTTGTTATAAGTTCATTGTAGAGAGAAATTACATCATTATAAGTAATTTCTTTCAAACTGTTCAATTTGTCTTTTGAGTCGTATGCTCTTTGAGTTTGTTCAAATATAGCCTTTTTGTACGGTTCAAAAGCATTTGGTTCAACTGTCGAATAGTCGTCAGTGCAATGTTTTATGGCATTGTTGAATAAATCAATATTCAAATCAGGTTGTGAAAGGTTTTCTCTGAACAATTCAAGTCCGATATTTGCTTTGTCTGCAGGGAAATTCCCGCTCAATCCGAGATTATTTGTAGTTGCTATTATTGAACTGTCTATTGCATTTTTGTCGCTGATTTTGGCAAGTTCGTTCCATTTGTGAGAACGGGTACCGCAATATTTTAACATGTCATTTAAAATATCGCCAATTGCTGCTTTTTTAGGACTGACATCTTTTGTAAACCAGTCAATTGAATAATTTACAACATTTGTGTCACTGTCTATAAATGCTATTTCAAAGTTATTAGGCATTGTATAACGGGATATTTTGTCATTTGGAATCGGTGTCTTTTTGTTCGCTCCTGTAAAAGATAATTGTTTTGCTCCGTTGTAGTTATTTTCAATGCTTTCTTTTGTCGAACTTTTCGGATGAACAACTGTCAATGCGGTTTTATTCAAATCATAGTATTTTGATGCCGTATTTATAAAATCGGTGTAGGTCATATTATCTATAATAGATGCATAATTAGCAGTTTTATATGGTGTACCGTTTAAAAATCCCAAACCAATGTGATCGCATATTTCATCTGATGATTGCAAAACGGTTGAATTAACTTTTTTTATGCTTGTTTTTATTGCTTCAAATTCGTCAGGTGTCGGGGGATTTGTTGCAAGTGAACCAATAACTGAATATATTTCCTTTAATACCGGTTCAACATATTGCTCAGGCACAGATGTCTGGACGATAATTGCGTTTCTGTCTGATGGTCTGGTTCCTAATCTTTCTATACTCGGGAAAATATGTGTTGAATATTTTTGTTCTATTTGTTTTATTCTTGCATTTGCCAATCCGTATAAAAATTCGTTGACGGCTCTTAAATATACGCTGTCTTTTTCGTTGTTGTTTTCGTGCCCCGCAAATCCGAGAAATATTTCAGCCGAACCTGTTTTTTTAGATGATATAATATCTTGTCTTACAGGTTTGTCTGTCGGAATCATCGGTTCATGATAGCGTTGATTTGCTCCTGTTTTTGAGGAGGTAAAGTATTTTGAAACGAGTTCCATCGTTTTTGCTTCGTCAACTTCCCCTGCGATAACTGTGACAGTATTTGCAGGATAGTAATTGTTATTAAAATATTCAACTACATCATCTCTTGTCAAAGCATCAATGTTATCAGTTGAACCTGCTATAAGATCAGGTGCTTTTGATTTTATGTTAAATAAATTCTTCAGAGTTAAAGTTTGCG
Organism: bacterium; assembly: GCA_017470815.1. Taxonomy (GTDB): domain Bacteria; phylum Cyanobacteriota; class Vampirovibrionia; order Gastranaerophilales; family Gastranaerophilaceae; genus Zag111. Next base: position 14,682 of record JAFUXT010000054.1, read on the forward strand.
CTTTTGTTGTGTCATCAGACAGGTACATGTTTATTTCCGAGTCAACGATTTTTTTCTCTTTATCAAGTTTTTCCTGTAAAAATTTCGGAGTTTGTAACATACCTGCATGGAGTTTGATTTTGTTTTCCAAGTCGCCATCTTCAAGAAGGTTAGAACTTATTACATAATCTGTTACCGAAAATGCTGTAGATGCGTTTGTATATGCACCCATTTTGTGTACTTCTTCAAAGAAATCCTTATCTCCAAGCGCATCTGAGCCGTTAAACAAATTGTGTTCTATATAGTGACTTATTCCTCTCACCCTGTCAGGCTCGTTTAATGAACCGGTGTTTACATAACTTTTAACAACCGTAACACCGTCTTTTGGAATAATTATTACCTTTTGCCCGTTTGATAACTTGTAATATCTTGCAGTAAGGTTGTTAGGCAGTTTTATGTCCTCAATTTTTTTGTAACTGACAGGTGTATTAACATGATAATCCGCAGTAAAGTTTGGTACAGAATTCACTTCCTTTTTGTCATTTTGCGGATTTTGCGCAAATGACGGTGTATTCTTAACCGTATTGTTGTTTGTAATTGCAAAATTTGGAATAATTTTCATAAATCTACCTATGTATTTATAAAAACATCTTATCAAAAATTATTGCTCTTTTTTTGTGTAAAATTATGTAAAATTTGGCAGGATAAATAATTATGTTATAATAATCTTAACGGAGAGGAATTTATGGAAAAGACTTTAATTAAATATCCTTATTTAAACAAGGATGTTGAGATATATACAAATGATAACGGACATAAAATCGTTTTGGCCCATAAAGAAGGTAATATGGTGAGTGTATCTTCATGGGTAAAAACGGGTTCTATAAATGAGGATGATCACAATAACGGAATTTCTCATTTTTTGGAACATCTTATGTTTAAAGGTACTCATACACATAAGGTCGGAGAATTTGATAAGATTCTTGAGTCCAAGGGGGCAATTGTTAATGCAGCAACTTGGAAAGATTACACCTTTTATTATGTAACTTTACCTAAAGGTGAAAATAACAAATATTTTGATATGGCTCTTGATTTACATGCTGATATGATGATGGACCCTGTATTTCCTGCCGAAGAACTCGGTGCACCGTTTGATATCAACGATTCAACCGTAACTGATAAAAGAGAACGCCACGTTGTTATTGAAGAAATCAGAATGAGAAAAGACCAGCCTTGGACAAAGGTTTATAATCAGTGCAACAAAAATATGTATTCAAATCATCCGTATAAAAGAGATGTAATCGGCACTCCTGAAATAATATCGCAGGTTACAAGAGAGGATATTGATGCATATTACCGTAAATTCTACACTCCACAGAATGTTACAACTATTGTTGTTGGCGATTTTGACCATGATGAAGTGTTGAATAAAATCAGAGAAAAGTTCACTTTTCCTGACAGGATTGAAACAAAACAGAGAATTAATGAAATTGATTCTCCTGTTACTCAAACAAAGTATATAGAAACAAAATCAAATGTTCAGACAGGTTATATGATGTTTGGGTGGCTTGGTCCGAAAGCATGCGAACTAAAAGACTCAATTTGTCTTGATTTAATCAGTATAATTTTCGGCGACGGCTCAAGTTCTAGGTTGCAGCAAAATTTGATTGAGAAAATGCCCGAACAAATTTTTAACATTGTCGGAACCGAACATTATCAGTTTAAAGACGGCAATAATTTCTTTATTCAGGCAAACTTTAAACCTGAAGCAAAAGAGCAGGCTATTGAACTTGTAAAAGATGAACTTTCAGGTTTGTTAGATAAAAAAATTACTCAGGAAGAACTTCTAAAATCCAAAAAGCGTATCAAATCAAGATTTGCAAATGAGGCGGAAACGGTTTCTGATATTGGTGAAAATATCGGATATTATGAAACTGTATGCGGAAGCCTTAAACTTATTGAAGAATATTTAAATGATCTTGAAAATATAACAATAGAGGATTTGGAAAATACCATAAAAAAATACTTATCTGTTGATAATGCTGTAATTTCTGTATTGATGCCGGAATAATATAAATCTTGACAAAAAATGAAAAAATTTTTAAGATGGTAGTGTCATTCTGAACTTGTTTCAGAATCTACCAGTTAAGTTAAATAATAAATGTAAAAAGTATTTAGACAAAAGTCTTATGAATTAAGCATATAAGGAGGTTGAATATGCTAAAACGCAGTGATATTAATGTTTTTAGGGGGGCAATCGCTAAAACCTCCTTATAGAGTGGCTTTTACTCTTACAGAACTTTTGATGGCACTGACTATTGTTGGTGTTCTTGCAGTTTTGACCGTACCGATTTTGATGAATAACTTTCAAAACAGATTGTTTGCGACACAGATTAAAAATTTTTCCGCTGAAATTGAACAGTTTGCACAGGATCAACTGATTACACACAGAACCCGTGATTTGTTCGATACAGATTTTGGCGAGCCGTCAAAACTTTTAACCGACGGTCATTTTAGTATAGTAAAAATCTGTACGGCAGAAAATTCTCTCAAAGATTGTTGGAAAACTGCAGCAACGGGTAAAAATAAGGTGAAATATAAGTATCTTTATAACGCAGTTGCAGGTGTTGGTTCAGGATTGACAGTTATATTAAAAAATGGTTTGATGTTCCGCTATCAAATAAATACTATTGGTGGCAAAAAATATGCCCGTATTTTAGTCGATGTAAATGGTACGGATAAGCCAAATATTTGCGGTCGAGATGTATTTGGTTTTTATATGGATTCAAAAGGGCATATTGTTGGTATTCCGATAGGTGAACCCTATGAATATTCTGTATTGCTCAAAAGTTGCAAAACATCCGCTAATATGGTTTCTAATTATAACGGAGCATATTATTGCTACAGCGCATTAGTAAATAATAATTGGAAGATGGATTATTGATTGTCATTACGAGCAAACACCGTTTGCGTAGTAATCTCATCTAATCAACAATTGAACGATTTTGAACTAATGTGATTGCTACGCTCGTTTTGCTCGCTTGCAATTGTACATGGATATTCTATCTATTGTTATTGTTAGAATAAATTTAATTGTTTATGTTAATATTGTCCTATGCCTACACAATATGATGATGAATTAAACTTAATTAAAGTAAAATGTGAAAACTGTGAAAAGTGTTCTTTGTGCAAAACAAAAACACATACTGTTTTTAGTGCAGGAGTACCAAATTCAAAAATTATGCTGATAGGCGAGGCTCCCGGTTATTATGAAGATATTCAGGGCGAACCTTTTGTCGGTAAAGCGGGACAACTTTTAGATAAAATTTTAGGTTGTGTCGGTTTTTCACGGAAAGAAAATATTTATATTTGTAATACCTTAAAATGCCGTCCGCCTGAAAACAGAGATCCTTTGCCTGAAGAAAAACTTGCATGCAGTGAATATTTAAACGCACAAATAGAAATATTAAAGCCGAGAATAATATTACTTTGCGGTAAAGTTGCGGCATATTCATTTATTGATACAAAATTGGGTATCACAAAACTGCGTGGGAAGTGGTTTGAGGGACCTAATTTTTCAAAAATGATGCCTATTTTCCATCCGTCATATCTTTTAAGAAATGACAGTCGTGAAAAAGGTTCGCCAAAGTGGCTTATGTGGCAGGATATTAAAGAAGTCCGCAGAGTTTATGATCAAATGAATTAAATTTCTATTTTATATTCTGTAAAATCATCATAATCAAAGCAATAAATTTGTCTTTGACTTCGTTTGCAGTTTCAAGAACTTCCTGATGGCTTAGTTTTCTGTCGGAAACACCGCTTGCATAGTTTGTCAGGCAACTCAGACCTATAACTTTCATTCCGCAATAATTTGCTACAATAGCCTCAGGAACGGTTGACATCCCGCAGGCATCCGCCCCAAGCGTTCTTGCCATATTAATTTCTGCCGGAGTTTCATAACTTGGTCCTGTTGTTGCCATATAAACCCCGTGTCTTAAATTCATATTAAGCAATCTGCCTGCCGCATCCGTAATTTTAATCAGACCTTTGTCATAGACTTCTGACATGTCGGGAAATCTTGTTCCGAATTTTTCGTCATTCCTGCCTATAAGCGGATTCGTACCCATAAAATTGATATGGTCTGTAATTACCATCAAATCTCCGGGGCGAAAACTTTTATTAACAATTCCGGCAGCATTTGTAAGTATTACTGTTTTAACCCCAAGTTCTTTCATGACCTTAATGGGGTAAGTAACCTGCTCCATTGAGTAACCTTCGTAAAAATGCATTCTGCCTTGCATCATTACTACTTTGCGCCCCACAATATTTGCAAAGACCAACTGACCTTTATGTCCCTCAATTGAGGTTAAACGCGGAAATCTCGGAATTTGTCTGTAAGGAATTGCAAATTCTCTGTATTTATCAGCAAGTTCACCCAATCCTGAGCCCAAAATTATTCCTATTTCAGGTTTGAAATTGTCGGTGTATGTGTTGATATAGTCTAATGTATGCCTCATAAAACTATCCCCGTATATCCATAAAAATACACGGGTTTTGCATTTGCCCGTGTATTAGAAACTAACCTACTAATCTGTTGTCATCTGCTTCTGATGCTTTAACCATCAATGCGTGTTCAACAGGATTTTCTCTTGTATATGCGCCTTCGTGGACATCTTCATAGCCAAAGCCTTCTCTTGCTTTTCTTGCCTGACTTTCGTCAACTAATTTTTTTGCAAGTTCTGCTATTTCATACACAAGTTTATATCTGTTTTCCGAATTCTCGTTTAATTCCCACGCCACTTTAATTATTTGATTCATTTGTAAACCTCGCTTTTTATCTGATATATTCTATAATATAACAGATTTTTTTAAAACACAAGTACAAATTATTTTCTGATTTTGCATCCGTCATCTTCAGAGTCGATTTTCCCGTCAAAATTATTATCGACACCATCATTACAAGAACCGATTGAGTCAAAACTTTCTGCTTTCGGAGAATATTTTAAATATTTATCAGGTATAATATTCCACAAATATAAGAAAAATTGTTTATAATTTTTTGCAAAATTTGGATTTTTTATAACAAGCATATTTTCATCATTTTTATTTTCACCGCTGTTTGAAAAGTTCATTGAACCTAAAATCAGGTATTCATCATCAATTATCATTGTTTTTGAATGGAGTTTTCCCGCATAATTTTCTGCTTTTAATAAAACTCCGCTCTCCCGCAATAATTTATGTTTTGTATTTCTTGTATTCACACTGTTTGCATCAATTATAATTCTTACATCAATATTTTTTTTCTTTGCTTTAATTAGTGCTTCTGTAATGTCTTTATGAGTTATTAGAAATGTCGGTACATATATGTAATTTTTTGCACTGTTAATAAGTTCAACAATTCTTTTTGAAGTTTTGTCCTGAGGTGAAAAATATACTTCTATTTCAGAAGTAGCCAAAATAAATTTGTTTGGTAAATTGTGTTTTAATTTTGCATTATGAAATTTACCCTTTAACATCTGTTCAAATTCTGATTCGTATAGTTTTGCAATTTCCGGTGAGTTTATTATTACAACATCATTAACATCGTATCCGCTCAACCCTGATTTTGAAAAATTCATTGAACCTGTTATCACTTTTTGGCGGTCAAATATCCAGAATTTGTTGTGCATAATTTTTCCTGCTTCCGAAGAGGTTTTATCGCTTGTGCTTTGATTGGATAGATTTTTTATTATGTAATTGCCGCTGTAAAATGTCTTGGCATTGTTTGGAACTTCGTCATAAACAAACCGGATTACTACTCCTTTTTTGTTTGCTCTTGACAGAGCAGACGTTATAGCAGGAATGTCATCATAGCCGTAAATTGCTATATCTATATTTTCTTTAGCATTATTGATTTCATTAACTATTAATTTGCAAACATCAGTTGAGCAGTTTGCGTTTGGTTTTAACTGCTTTGTGTAATCAAATTTGTATAAGGCAATATCTCCGCCAAATAGTTTTAGTGCTGGTGATGTACCTGTGATTTGATTTTTGGCTACAAGTTTTTGCTTTTTATCCTTAATGTTGTGGCAAAAATGACAAGGTCTGGTCCCTTTCGGAAGTTGCTTAAGAGGTATTATAATTTTGTCGTGAGCCATTTTCCCGTATTCGCAGTCAAGTGTATGGTATTTATCAGAATGATGGTTAAGCACAACAAGATTTAATTTCTTTGAAATTTCAATGTTTTGTTTAAATTTCTCAATATTACCGATTTTGCCGTTTTTTATGCCGAATCCGCTGTTTAACAGTAAATTTCCATAATCTATGTCGTTAATTTTTATTTGTGCAGTTTTACATGAACTATTTTCGCGAATGTATTTGTATGAGATTTTTTTATTTAGAAGTTGCTTTTGTGTGTACTCTTTGCCTAAATACCAAAGCCCGATTTTATCTGTATAGGAAAGTTTAAACTCCTTAGATATTTTATTTTCGTTTTGAGGCTCTTTTTCAAAACTCGATATTTCATTGATGCATACAGTTTCTCCGTTATCTGCAATTCCGTTTTTATTAAAATCAAGTACGATTTTATCTGCACTCAAAATATCAATGACTTCATATTTATTTTTATATCCGTAAATAATCACAATGAATACGGTTAATAAAAATATCAAAAATGCGACTGTTAAAATTTTTTTCTTCATTTAAAATGAATAATAATTGAAATATATTCTTATTTCAATTGTGTTTTTCTTAACAGAACTTAATATAATTATCGACTGTATTTCAGATTGTAAATTTGTATTTTTTACCAGTGAAACTTGTAAAATTTCTGCTCTATAAAATTATAATTTTTTTATTTTTCAAAATGAAAAGTGTTGATACGACACACATTGAACCTATTTTGAAATGTAAAGTTTTGTTAAAATTACTATCTTAAGATTTCAGAAATTATAAAAACATGTCGTCACATGTGTTATAATATTAATAGAAGTTATACAATTAATTTTATTGCTTAAAGTACCCCATCAAAAAAATTGGTATAATTTCAACAGAAAGGTGGCGAATATGAGCAACCTGCAATTACAAAATGATATTGAGAAGTTATTAGAGATTTTACCTGAGAAAATTCACAAGTGTTTGAATCCGCAGATGCTTGATGACGCTATTGAGATTGTTTTGGATTTGGGCAGAGTACCTGAAATTCGTCGCTCTGATAAAACGATTACATACCTTGATACTGATATAGTAAATGACAAGGATATTGAATATATAACATCAAGAGTTCAGGAGTTTACATCGGATAATCGTTCAGGTATTGCAGGGACATTACACAGAATTAGTGCTATAAGAAACAGACAGGGCAAGGTTGTGGGTTTAACCTGTCGTATCGGGCGTGTTGTTACAGGAACTATTTCCTGCATAAAGGATATTTGCCTTCAAAACAAAAGTATATTGTTCCTCGGGCCTCCGGGAGTTGGTAAAACTACAAAATTGAGAGAAATTTCCCGACTTGTTGCGGATGAACTTGCTAAGCGTGTAATTATTGTTGATACTTCAAATGAAATTGCCGGTGATGGTGATGTTCCGCATCCTGCTGTCGGACATGCAAGAAGAATGCAGGTTCGTCAGCCTGAATACCAAAAGGATATTATGATTGAAGCGGTAGAAAATCATACTCCTGAAGTTATAATTGTTGATGAAATCGGTACCGAAGAAGAAGCGCAGGCTGCAAGAACAATTGCCGAACGTGGTGTTATGCTTATTGCGACTGCACATGGTAATACTTTAGAAAACCTTATTAAAAACCCGACTTTATCTGATTTAGTCGGTGGTATTCAATCTGTAACTTTAGGTGATGATGAAGCAAAACGCCGTTCTTCTCAAAAGACTGTATTAGAAAGAGAAAAGCAACCGACATTTGATATTGTAATAGAAATATTAGACAGAAATACATTAGCCGTATATAAAGATACTGCAGAGGCGGTAGATTATATTTTAAGAGGATGGCCGATTAAGCCTGAGATTAGAAAAGTTGATAAAACTTATGAATTTACCGCTTCTGCACCGATTTCTGTTTCTAAAACTCCAAATGTTATTGATAAGATTAATATGCTTGATAATAAAATTGAACATCCTGAAAGTCTTAAATTTTCATTTTCAAGACAGAAATATGTCGAAGAAGTCAGAAATTACAAAAAGATTTATCTTTATGCCGTATCAAGAAGTATTGCGGAAAAAGTTATTGAGCGTCTTGATTTAAATGCAGAAATTACAAGGAATATTGATGATGCGGATATTGTTATTGCACATAAAAACTTTGTCAAAGGCGGAGCAAAAGTTCTTTCCACTGCAGAAAAAGACAGGTTACAAATATTTTATGTAAAAACAAACTCAATGGCGCAGATTCAAAAAATTATAAAGCAGGCTCTTGATATTGCTGAAATGAACGAAAAACAGTCTTTTTATGATGTGACAGAAACTGCATTGGACGAGGCAAAAGAAGCGATTGAAAAGATTTTGACAGGTGTTGTTAAAGATATTGAATTAAAGCCTCAAAATCAGCAAATAAGAAAACTTCAGCACGAACTTGCCGAACAGCATAATCTTGATTCTACTTCAGTAGGCGAAGGTGAAAATCGGCATCTGAGGTTGAGAGTTGTTGGCGGAACAGATTTTGACAAGAATCAATAATTGCCAAAACTGTTATTCCTCTTAAGTTTGAGCCCCTTTTTAAAAGACAGAAAAATTACGTCATTCTTAAAGTTCTTTTATTAAGGGGTTCGTGTTTGTACTGAAGCCTAAATTGCTAAAATGATGTTTTTAATATTCTCGTTTGAAACTTTTTCAAGTGCAACATTCTTATCATCAGTTGTCAAAACTCCGTTTTTTTTCAAAATTTCAACAGTCTTTAGTACAAGTGTCTGATTATTTGAATTTAGCAATTCTTTTATTTTTTGAATATTTTTGCTAAATTCAAGGGCATTAAAAACAAACAGACTGTTTGGTTTTAGTTCATTATCAGCAACTTTAATTAATTCGTCTTTGTTCAATTCCGATAACATATTTTTAATATCATAAATTTCTTGTTTTGTTTCTTTATTTTCATCAAATAGGTATTCATCATTTTCTGTCAGAGTCTCAAATTTATCAATTGCATTTAATAAAACCGTTGCAATTTCAGATGTAATACTCTCTTTGATTAGATTTTCAAAGATTTCATACAATTCAAAATCAAATACCTGCGATAATGCGCTTACTTCTCCAAGTCCGTTAATAATGTGATTTAGTATAAATAGTCCGTTTGTTTTATCAGATTCAATAATTTCTTTTAAAGAAATCAGATAAGGCAGTTCGGATGCGATATGTTCCGCAAAAGAGGATGTTTTAACTGTTTCTATAATTGCATCACATGCCGATTTATCACTATAAGATACAAGAAATTTTGCCCCTGATAGTTGCTCAAATTCATCATCAGATTTTAATTTTGCGATTGCTTCGTTATAAATTTCTCTTTCGCCAAATGACGATAATGCACTAATGGAATTCGAACTTAAATAAGAATTTTCACTATAAGCATTTTCTTTTAAATATTCAATCGCTAACGGGTCTTTTATAAATGAAAAATATTTTGCGCAATATGTTTTTTCATCTTCATTGCCGTTTTCAATCAAATCAAGCATAGAATCCGTCAAATCTTCATTTGCATATTTTACCAAAACAGAAATAATAAAATCTTCGTATGATGGCGAATAATATTTAAGTAATTGAAGTAAATTGCGATAGTTATCCTTATTGCAAACTTTTTCAAGACGCTTTGATACGTTTTGTTTTACAAAATCATATAAATAATCTTCTTTATTGACAAGTTCTCTAAACAAATCAACATCGGGAGTATTTATAAGACTATAAGCTACAGGTTCAAAATCTCCCGGATTTTTACCCGTCAATTTCTTTAAATTTTCAGACATATAATAGCCTCAATAAAATAATCTAATTAATCCAAATAAAATACCGTAATAACTTTATGCCCTTCTTCAGCATATTTTACGGCATTATACAAAGTTTTACTTGTATGTGACAAGAAACAAATTAATTGATTACATTCGTCAATAATTTCTCGGTTACAAACTCTTGAAGCATCCGCAAGGGTCATCATTGCCCTGTCTGCGTGTTCAATAATATTCGGGACTCCGATAAGCTGATCCTGAACATCACTTGGTTGCTGTCCTATTGTTTGCGGAAGTATGACACTCAATTTGTCAGGATTTGCTTTCATTGCACCTCTGATAGCTGCAGCATTTGTACCGGACGAACCGCCTGAAGTGATTATTGTATTTCCCTGCATTACAAGAGCGGTTGCAAGGGTTTCTATCATTTGCTGGTGAGTAATAGGAAGATTACGACTTCCGATGATTGCAATTTTCTTTGCTGATTGTTTAATTGTTGCAAGTTCCATAGCAAGTTCATCAACCGTATTTGGAGAATCTGCTTTTACTGTATCCATATCGTCATCAATTGGAACCACAATTGAACTTTCTTGATTTTCTTTTTTTTCATCCGAACTCATTAAAATTTCCATCTCACTTTCTATCATTTTTTCTTCACTTTCTGATTGCATTAATTATATTTTTCAAATATGCTATAAGTATAGCATATTTTTTTTGATTTGGGAAGAGGTCATGGTAAATCTGCTTGAAAATTTGAATAAGGAACAATCTGAGGCGGTGCAAACAACTAAAGGGGCTTTGCTTATTCTCGCAGGTGCAGGTTCAGGAAAAACAAAAGTCTTGACAACTCGCATTGCGTATATGATTGAAAATGGTGTAAAACCGTGGAATATTCTCGCTGTAACTTTTACAAATAAAGCCGCTAAAGAAATGAAAGAGCGTATTGGTAATATTATAGGTGAGGATAAAGTCAAGTCTATGTGGGTAGGTACTTTTCACGGTATCTGCGGTCGTATATTGAGAGAAAACATCGAAAAATATAATACATCAACCGGCAAAAAACTTGATAAAAATTTTACCATCTATGATGATTCAGACACAAATCAAATTATTACAAGAATTGTTAAAAAATTAAATCTTGACGAAAAAATTTATGCAGTGAAACTTGTGAAATCCGTAATCTCAAATGCCAAAAACAAAATGCAGGATGCGGATATGTTATATAAAACCGCTCGAGATTATAAAGGACAAAAAATTGCAGCGATTTATGAGGAATACGAAAAAACTCTCAATGCTAATAATGCAATAGATTTTGATGATATGCTAATGCTTTCGGTTCGTTTGCTTGAACAAAATGAAGAAGTAAGACAAAAATATTATGACAAATTTCAGCATATATTAGTTGATGAGTACCAAGATACAAACCTTGCACAGTATAAATTGGTCAATTTATTATATACAAATTCTATGTCTGATGTACCTTCGGAACGTTCTTTATGTGTCGTAGGTGACGTAGATCAGTCAATTTATTCCTGGCGTGGTGCTGATTTTAAAATTATTTTAAATTTCCAGCATGATTATAAAGATACAAAACTCATTAAACTTGAGCAAAATTATCGTTCCACTGCTAATATACTAAATGCAGCAAATGCTGTTATTGAGAATAATGAACAAAGGGTTGATAAAGTTCTTTATTCAAATCATGGAGAAGGTGACAAATTAAGTTATTATGTTGCCGCTGATGAAAATGATGAAGCAAATTATATAGCAAGAAATATCAAACAAAATGCTTACGGAAATTACAGCCAATTTGCTATTCTTTATCGTACAAATAATCAGTCAAGAACGTTAGAAGAAGCATGTATGGCTGCCGGTATTCCATACAAAATATATGGTGGTATAAAATTCTATGACAGAGCGGAAGTAAAGGATATTCTGGCATATCTTAAATTAATCAATAACTTTGAGGATTCTCAATGTTTAAGGCGTATTATAAATGTTCCCAAAAGAGGTATAGGTGATACGACTCTTAAAAATTTATCTGATTTTGCATCAGAGCGTGACATAAGTCTTTATGAGACAATAAAAATAAGTGACGAATGTGAAAATCTCAATGCAAAAACATGTGCCAAACTAAAGGATTTCGCTCAACTTATTCACCGCTTCTCTCAGGCAATAAACTCTTATTCTTTAAAAGATTTTATGTCTTTGCTTATCGAAAAAACGGATTATTTGTCCTATTTGCAAAATACTTATTCCGATCCTGATGAATATAATGAGCATAAGGGCAATTTGCAGGAACTTGTCAATGTTGCGGAGGAATTCCAACCTGAGGATGAAAATGATAAATTATCTGAATTTTTGCAGCAGGTTGCACTTGTTTCCGATTTAGATTCTATGAACGAAGAATCTAATAATGTTACTCTTATGACTTTACATTCCGCAAAAGGGCTTGAATTCCCGACTGTATTTATTACAGGTATGGATGAGGGTATTTTCCCTTCTCAAAGAACACTTCAAGTGCCCTCTGAAATTGAGGAAGAGCGCCGTTTAATGTATGTTGGTATTACAAGGGCTAAGGAAAAACTCTATCTTGTATCTTCAAAACGTCGTCAAACTTGGGGGGAATATCGCTATTATAACCCGTCAAGATTTATTGAAGAAATTCCGCATAACCTTATTGAATCATTTGAGTCTGACGAATATTCAGGTAATACTTCAACGTTCAGAAGTGCAGTTTCAAAGGCAAAATCTTCTTCCGTTTCGTCAATTTCAACAAGTCCTGATGGATATGTAAGGCCGACGGCAGGTTTTGGGGTAAACTTTGTTGCCCCGCAAAAACGTGGCTTGTCTGCTACAAAACCGACACCAGGCAGAACTGCAAGTAAGTCGTTCGTTGTAAAATCCGCCGTTAATAAAAAGCACGAAGAAGAAAAATTAAAAGCATTTTTTGCAGATAATAAAATTAAGCGTATGGCTGATGAACGCAGAGCACGAATTGCTCAAGAAGCACAACAAGCAAGGCAACGGGAAGAAGAGAGAATTAAATCCCAATCTGTAACTGAAGTATTTAGTGTTGGGCAAAGAGTGTTTCATGAACGTATGGGAATCGGACATGTGTCAAATGTTATGAAATTAGGTGATAGTGTTATGTATACCATTGATTTTGGCAGTTTGGGTAAAAAAGCAATGGATGCTTCGTATGCAAAATTGAAAAAGTTTTAACTTTTTTGCTCTGCTCAGGCTTTATTCCGCCTGTGCAATCAAAGATTGCTTCGTTCACTTCACTCTCGTTCCGTTCTCAACGGCGGTGGTATCATGTTTCGCAACCTGCTTGCCCTGCTCTTCGCAGGTCAACCCGTTGCTCCTCATCGGCTATTTAATCTTCTACGCCCTCGCACTAAACGCCAACGCTCAAAACAAAATCGAAAAATATTCATTTTACGATTATTGTTTTTCGTCTCTCCTCTTCGTTACACTCAGAGTCGTGGCTCTGCTCGGGCTTTATTCCGCCGGTGCAATCAAAGATTGCTTCGTTCACTTCACTCTCGTTCCGTTCTCAACGGCGGTGGTATCATGTTTCGCAACCTGCTAGCCCTGCTCTTCGCAGGTAA
>JAFUXT010000016.1 GCA_017470815.1 bacterium
CAGTTGGCTATAGTAGTTAGACGATTCGTTTGACAATGTGGTACGCTGTTGGTTTATCTGTTGACCTTCGTACTCAACATTGGTCTTGCGAGCCGTCAAACTCAGAAATCTGGCTTGTGAAGCTGACATTCCCATGTTTTATGCAGTCCTTTCCTATATAATTACTCTATAATTGATGCGTCGGAGCATGACTGCAAAATCTTTATATTAATACAATATATTGTTACATAAGTTTACAGTTTTTTTTAATCCGAAATTAAGCAAAAATTTTTTTTAGAAATTTTATTTTAAATATGATTATTCATCCTCGACTGACAAAATTTTCTTCTACATATACAAAAGGCTCTATTGCACAGAGATTTGCGGCTACTGATAAAATTAACCAAAAAATATTCGGGAATACGGTTAAACTCTATCAGGGGAAAAGAAATAATTATCCTGCGGATATAATTGAAGATTGCTACAATTTTTGTACTCCCGAAAATAAAAATGTCGCGATTGTACCGCTCAAAGACTATGGCGACGATGATTTGGCGGGTGGAACGAGAGTTGTAGAAAAAATGGGCATGTATGTCGGTTATGCAATGGAACTCCCTGTCACAAAAAATGATAAAATCAGTATCAGAACTCTGCCAACCCTTATGCACGAATCTACTCATGTACTCGATTTCCTGCTAAATCCGAAATTTTTAAGAAGCGAAAGAGCGTTTTTTGATAATCCGTTGAGCCATAAATTTGTAAAATTTTACGAAAAATATTTTTATAGTGAGGGTGCTGAAAATGTTAAACCCGAAGATATTTTAAAAACTGCAGAGCATGCAACCTCAAAATTCATAAATTTACTTCCTTTTAGTACAAAAATCGTATTTCTGAAGTTTATTCGTTTTAGCATGCAAATGGAAGAGCATGCTTATAAACAGGATTGTCACTATGCTAAAATACTTAAAAAACTCGGTAAAAAAGTTAATAAAGAAGAACTGAGTGATTTTGGCAAAGAACTTATGCTGCCCGAAAAAATTAAAATTGTAGAAAATCTCCTTGCCCAATCAATAAAAGAAGAAAGAGAAAAATCAAAATTGCTTCAAAAAATTAAAAATTATATATATAACCAATCTAATACAAATGTATGAGATTTTATAAAATTGTTAAAGATAAGAAGTTGTTTTTCGTTTAATTAATTAAATCAGTTTATTGGAGCATTATAATGTCAGAACAAATAGTTATGCCGAGCATGGTAGGGGCGGCAAACTCTCAATATCAGCAAAAAGCGCAGGATTATCTGGAAAAAGCGGGAATTGCACACAAAAAATATCTAACCGAGCGGAAAATTTCAGATTTGCAAACCGCGATTGACTGCTATATTGATGCGGTTAAATATGACCCGTCTATTCCTGAAGCATACTATCGTTTGGCATCTTTAATGTGGGAGCAGGGGCAAATAAGTGTGCATGGTGCAATCGAACAGTGTCAAACTGCGGTTACGCTTTCTCCTGACAGTGTTAATGCTCATTTATATACCGGTTATTTTATGCAACTTTCTCAGGATTATCAGGCTGCAGAAAGTGAATACAAGTCTGCAATTGATATAAGCGGTATAAATTCCGGTCGTTCAAGGATGATTATGTCGCAATCAATTCTTGAAAAAATAAATTCTCAAAACGGCAAATTTAATGACTATGTAAGATTTTTATATTACTTTTTATCAGGAAGCGTTATGCTTGCATGGGACAGAACCGCCTTAAAGATGTTTTACAATAACATATCAAGCGATATGAGTGTGTTTTCTTATTCAACTGTCGGCAAGTTCTTGGAACACTTCAAGATGTATGACAGGGCAAATAGTGTTTATAAAAATGCCGTTGAAAAGACTGTAAAACGCGAGTATTTCTATTCAAAAATGGGGGATTTGGCTCTCAAAAGTAACGATTTGGAATTAACGACAGAATGTTACAGGAAAGTTTTGGAAGAAAATCCGCTAAATCGTGATGTTTTAGTAAAACTTGCAGGAATTTTGCAGGCTTATTACCCTGAAAACACTGATGAAGCGATTGACTGTTACGAAAGACTTTTGGAATTTGATATTGATAAGGCGCAAATATATTATGAACTCGGTCATCTATATATGAATAAAGAGGACAAATTAAATTCAATAAGTGCGTTTAAACTTGCGGTAGAAAATGATTCGGAAAATCCGTTTTACAACAATTCTTTAGGTTATGCTTATGCAAAGGCAGAACTCTATGATGATGCTATTGCGCACTATCAAAAGGCAATCTCGTTAAACCCTGATCCTGAATGGACATCTATTGTGTGTCAGGCGCTTGGTGCAATTTATGCAGGCGAAAAGGGAAATGTTGAAGCGGCTGTTTCCACTTATCAGGCGGGAATAATTTTGGACCCTAACAATTATGATTTATATATTGCGTTAGGGGACATTTATATGGCGGACTATGATTTGGATAAGGCAATTCATTCGTATTGTGATGCTGTTACTTTAAATCCTGAGGAAGAAAGAGGTTATTCAAAACTTGGTGTAGCCTTGTGGGAAAAAGATTATCTTGAAGAAGCATTAGTAGCATATCACAAAGCGATTGAAATTAACCCTGATAACGAGTATTCGCAAAATAATTTGGGTATTTTGTATTTGGACGGACTTGAAGATGCGCAGGAATCTTTAGAATATTTTGAAACGGCGATTAATCTTAATCCAAACTATACTCTCGCTTATTTTAATGCAGGAAGAGCAAGTCAAAAAATGGGATTTATAAATGATGCCGCCAATTATTATCAAATGGCTATGGATTTGAACAAATTAACAGATGAACTTGATGAAGATGATATAAGAGCACGTCTTCACAGTTTGTTTGAAATATAGTAATCACTTGACACTATATATTTTTCATGTTACTTTAACTATGTCAGAAGTTATAAATTGAATACGATTTCCAAGGAGCCTTTGTTGGCTTGTGTTTGGCGTATTTATTTCATAAAGGTTAGCCCTTTAAATAGCATTTTTAACATTTAAGAAAGGTAAAATCAATGGAAAACAATGAAGAATTAAAGGCTGAAGTTGTTGAAGAAACATCAACTGAAGTTGCACAGGAAACTCCGGCAGCAGAAGAAACTGCAGAAGTAACCGAAGCAGTAGCAGAAGAAAAACCTGCTAAATCAAGACGCGGACGCGGTAAAAAACAAAAAATCGAAACAGTTGCTGAAGAAAAACCGCAATCAGAATGGACTGAAAATGTAGTTCAAATAAGCCGTGTAACAAAGGTTGTCAAGGGCGGTAAAAAATTATCATTCAGAGCTATTGTTATTGTCGGTAATAAAAAAGGTCAGGTCGGTATCGGATGTGCAAAGGCTTCAGAAGTCATTATTGCTATTCAGAAAGCAATTGCTGACGGAAGAAAAAATGTTATCAACGTTCCTATTTTTAAAACAACAATTCCGCACCCTGTTCAGGCAAAATCAGGTGCAGGATGCGTTATGTTAAGACCTGCTTCTCAAGGTACAGGTATTATTGCAGGTGGTGCGGTTCGTTCAGTATTGGAACTTGCAGGCATTGAAAATATTTTGGCTAAATCATTAGGTTCAAAGGCTCCTTTGAATGCGGCTTATGCAACATTTGAGGCTTTGAAATCTTTAACTACATTTGGCGAAATGGCTAAAAAACGTGGTCTTTCAATGGCAGAATTTTTAAATTAGTAAATTATAAAGGAATAAAAAAATGGCAAATAAAAAAACAGCAGAAAAAATTCAAATTAAACTTGTTAAAAGTTTAATCGGTTCAAACGAAAAGCAAAGACGTGTTGTTGCAGGTTTGGGCTTAACAAAAAAAGATCAGGTTGTTGAACATGCTTCAACTCCTACAATTTTAGGTATGGTAAATAAAGTATCTCATTTGGTTGAGATTGTTAAATAGTTGCCTGCTTAAAGATTATAATGTAAATTACAATGTGGGTTGGGCGTACTTGCCTAACATTTAAAGAAAGAAGGAAAAAATGGCTAATATAACATTAGAAGATTTAAGACCGGCACAGGGTGCAACAAAAAAATCCGTTCGTGTAGGTCGTGGTCGTTCATCAGGTTGTGGTAAAACTTCAAGCAGAGGTCACAACGGTGAAGGTCAAAGATCAGGCAACGCTTCAAAAAGAGGTTTTGAGGGCGGTCAGATGCCTGCATACAGAAGATTACCGAAATTAAAAGGTTTTCAGGTTTATTCAAAAGTTAATTATGCGCAAATCAATGTTGGCAGACTTGATGCGTTAGGTCTTAAAGAAGTTTCATTGGAAACATTAAAAGAAAGAATGACAATCAAATCAGACTGTGTTGGTTTGAGAGTTTTGGGCAACGGTGAAATTAAAAATGCTGTTACTGTAAAGGCTGCATATTTTACACCGTCAGCAAAAGAAAAAATTGAAGCCGCAGGCGGAAAGGTTGAAATAGTATAATGGCTAATGAAATTAAAGCACCTTCTACAGAAGACTTGATGTCGATGTGGAATGCGTCGGGATTAAAACAAAAAATCCTTTTCACTTTGTTGATGATAGCAGTTTGGAGATTCGGTGTTCAGATTCCTTTGTACGGGATTAATAATCAGGTATTTTCAACAATTGCTTCAGGAAACAATATTATTGGTTTTTTGGATTTGTTCTCCGGCGGTGCATTAGGTAAAGTATCCATTTTGGCTTTGGGTATCGGACCGTTCATTACATCTTCAATTATCGTTCAGCTTGTTTCTGTAGTTATTCCTGCATTGGAAAAACTGCAAAAAGAAGAGGGTGAAGAAGGCAGACGGAAATTATCTCAATATACGAGAGTATTTACAGTTGTGCTTGCTATATTCCAAGGGTTTATATTTATGCTCTTCTTGCATCATTTGCCGGGAGCGGTAATTCCGAATGTAAACCATGTATTATTCTATATCAATTCAGTCTGCATACTTAGTGCCGGAGCGGTGCTTGTTATGTGGATTTCAGAACTGATAACCGAAAAAGGTATTGGTAACGGCGGTTCATTGATAATCTTTTGCGGTATTTTATCAGGTATTCCTGTTTATGCCCAAAGAACTTATCAACTTGTAAAGGCAAGCCCGAGTATGCAACTTGCTTTGTTACTTTTGCTTACAATCTTTTTCTGTGCAACGATTTTAATTGTTATTATGCAGGAAGCAGTGAGAAAGGTAATTATTGTAAATCCTAAACGTCAGATTGGGAATAAGGTTTATGGCGGTATGAATTCTTTTATTCCGTTTAAACTTAATCCGGGCGGGGTTATGCCTATCATCTTTGCAATCGCAATTTTGTTATTCCCGTCAACTATTCTTGCAATGGTCGGGCAGGCAAGCATAAAATCTGTTCAGTTAAAACATCTTATTATTAGTTTAAATCATTTTTTGAGTCCTGACGGAATTCCGTATTATCTTATATATGTAGGTTTAATTATTGCATTGACTTTCTTTTATGCTTCAATTATGCCGAACATGCAGCCAAAAGATATTGCGGATAATCTTAAAAAATATGGTTCATCAATTCCGGGTATCAAGCCCGGGAAACCGACAGCAGAGGCACTTGATAAAATCTTATCAAAAGTTATATTTATAGGCGCAATAGGACTTGGTATAATTGCTTTAGTTCCGTCATTTGGCAGTTACATTACCAAGATTGAAACCCTTCAGGGTATCGGTGCTACATCGTTAATCATCATGGTTGGTGTTGCGCTTGATTTAATCAATCAGGTTCGTTCTCACCTGTTGGCAAGAAACTATGAATCATTCTTAAAAGATGACTAAGCATTAACTTTTTATTATATGCAAGGAGCCAAATCATGATGATTTGGCTCTTTATTCTTTGTCTATGTATCGTAAATATTTTTTAATTTTTTTTCTATTTCTTTCAACGCATCTTCTATTTGGTATTTAAAAACAAGATTATGATAAGAAGTATCTGAAATCTTGTATTCTTTTCTTATTTTGGAACTAATTAAATATGATGCTGTTTCTTTTATATCTTTTATATCTTTCTTAGAAAGTTTCTTGGTTAATAGTTCTTCTGCTTTTGATAACATTTCATCTTTTGTTGGGGATTTTTTAAATTCTAAATTTTTAATATCTATAAAATCTTTTCCTTCGTTTGGATAATTTTTACTGATATTTATCATCATTTCTTTGGCACCTTGTGCTGATAAACCGTAAACTTCTCCTATTTGTACGGGGCTATCACCTTTTGATTGCATATCACTAATATCAAACATTTTATAGTATCCTCTTTCATTATTATCTAAGTAATACCATACTTTTAGTTTGTTTTTTCTTGCAACTCTGTCGACTGCAATACCTTCAACTCCAAGCATTTCTGCAATTTCATCTGCACTTGCTCGTGGATTTAATTTAATTGCTCTTTCTAAATCTTTTACTTCAGGTAAAACAAGTTTTGGTATTTGAAGTTGATATTTTGATAATGCGTAACTGATTTTTTCTTTTTTTACTCCTAATTTTTCCGCAAGTTCTTTTATGGTTTTAACTTTATCTAACCATAATAGGATATCTTTTTTATCAATAACTTGTTCATTCAATATTTGCTGTTGTGATTTTATACCATTTTCTTTCATACAGGCAGATAATCTTTGAGGTGTTACCCCTATGACCTTAGCAATCCTATCTATAGTCCATCCGTTTCCTAAATGCATTTTCACTATATCCAATGGAATTTCTTTTTCCGATTTCATTTGTTTTAATGTTTTAATCCCAAGTTGTTGCATTTTATTTCTTATGTATTGGTATGATACATTATAGTGCTGTGCAATTGCTTCTATACTCATTCCCGAATCTATCAAATTTATTATTTCTTTATTTGGGATTGAATCAACTTTTGCTTGAGTTACTTTTGATTTCCCGAGTTTTTTAATTCTTGGAGTAAGGGCTCCCGGATCATCAATAAAAAACTGTTCAGCTATTTCCTTTTGGCTTTTGCCAGAATTTAGGGCTTCTAACAATTCCTTATCTTTGATGGAATCTATTAATATGGATTGTAAAGTTTTTAAATTAAAATGTTCTAAAACATTTCTTATTGTTCGTACAGATTCTTTATAGTAATCTGCAATTTGTTTTAATGAATTTCCCTCATCTATCAGTGTTCTGACGTAATAATAATCAAATTTCGGGTCAATAACTTTATTTGGGACAGGTAATTTCCCTGTAAAAGTATATTTATTATTTTGTAAATTCGTATTATGTGGGGCAAAATTTATTAGCATTGTGTCTCCTTTGTAATGAATAAAACATCTAAAAAAAAATTTTGCCAATAAAAACCGCTGAAATAAATCAGCGGTTTTACGAATTTAAATACTACTATGGCATAAAATTATGCGCAACCTGAATATCCGCAACTTGGGCAAATAAAGCATCCTTCTGCCATCTGAATTTTTGTTCCGCATTCAGGACATTTAACTTCTTTAATTTCCCCTGTCGGGTTGTATTCTTCAACGCTCTCAGTCTTATCTTCAACGACAGGCTTGATTTCAATACTGTCTTTCTTTTTAGCATCCAAATTCATCGGTTGGAATTGACGTGAGTTATTTCTGTAAACCGTAATTCCTTTCAGATTATTTTTGTATGCCAAAATATATGCTTCTTTAATGTCTTCTCTTGTTGCAGATTCAACAAAGTTTACTGTTTTTGATACTGCGTTATCCGTGTGAAGTTGGAATGCAGCCTGCATTTTAACATGCCAATACGGTGTAACATCATGCGCAGTATAGAAAATCTTTTTGACATCATCACTTACACCGTCAACATGAGCAATTGAACCGTCAACCGCAATTTTTGACATCAATTCATCGCTGTATAAACCGTGTGAAATCATATAGTCTTTAAATATCGGGTTAACTTCAAGCATTTCAGTCTTATCCATGATAAGTCTTGAGAATACCAAACCAAATAACGGTTCAACCCCGCCTGATGCACCGGCAATCATGGAAATGGTTCCTGTCGGAGCAATACATGTTGTTGTTGCGTTTCTCAAACCGTATTGTTTAATTTGTTTATCAAGTTCTGCCCATTGTTCATCAGAAATTTTGCCTGCAGATTTGCCTTTGTATTTGTTGTAAAGGTAATTATCCTGATCATAGATACTGCCTGTGAAGTTGTTAAATCTTCCTCTTTCTTTAGACATTTCAATTGATTCTGTTTTAGAAACATAATCAATAAATTCCATAACCTGTCCTGCAAGTCTTGTTCCTTCTTCGCTTGAATATGAAATACCTGATTTCATAAGCATATCTGCCCAGCCCATGACGCCAAGACCGATTTTTCTGTTATTTTGAACCATTTCAGAAATTTGTGGAAGCGGATAATTATTTACCGCAATTACATTATCCAAAAATCTCATAGCAGTTCTTGTTGTTTCTTCAAGTAAATCCCAATCAACAACCCATCCGTTGGATGTTTCTTTCATCATTCTGCCTAAGTTTATTGAACCGAGGTTGCATGCTTCATAAGGAAGCAACGGAACTTCACCGCAAGGGTTTGTTGATTCGATAGCGCCGATTTGCGGAGTCGGGTTGTCATAATTCATTTTATCAATAAATATAATGCCCGGTTCCCCGTTTCTCCAAGCACCGTCAACAATCTTATCAAATACTGCCTTAGCGCTTAATCTGCCGACAACCTGATTATTTTGCGGATTAACCAAATCATAATCTTGGTTCGCAAGGTAAGCATCCATAAATTTGTCTGTGATTGCAACAGAAATATTAAAGTTGTTCAACTGGTTATTGTCTGATTTGCAATCAATGAAATCTAAAATATCAGGGTGGTCAACTCTTAAGATGCCCATATTTGCACCGCGTCTTGTTCCGCCTTGTTTTACGGCTTCCGTTGCTGCATTAAATACGCTCATAAATGAAACCGGACCTGATGATACACCCATCGTAGAACGAACTACACTGTTTTTAGGTCTTAATCTTGAGAATGAAAAACCTGTGCCTCCGCCTGATTTGTGAATGAGTGCTGTGTTTTTAACTGTTTCAAAAATACCTTCAAGGCTGTCTTCAACCGGCAATACAAAGCATGCTGCCAATTGTCCCAATTCTCTGCCTGCATTCATCAATGTCGGAGAGTTTGGCATAAAGTAGCGGTTTGTAATTGCACGATAAAATCTGTCGGCAAGTTTTTTTACTTCTTCTTCCGATTTGCCGAATTTTAAATCTCCTGATGCAATGGTATCTGCAACTCTGTGGAACATATCCGCAGGAGTTTCAATACAATTGCCATCCTTATCTCTCTTCAAATAACGTCTTTCCAAGACCTTAATCGCATTTTCGGTAAGGTCGAGTTTTTCTTCTAAACAAGTGTCTGACACATTAACCTCCATAGTCTGTAAATTATAATAATATTAATACATTTCCCAAAAAATAAGCATGCCCCAAATAAGAGTGCTTATAAAAATTGTACTACATACAACTCATTTATTGCAAACTTGATAAAGTTTTTTATTATATTTCGTAACAATACAATAATATACACATAACTGATGCAAAAATGATAATTTATGTTATTATAAAAGCATGACAGGGAGAGTGTTTAGGGTTATATTGGTTTTGGTTTTGATTGCGCTTTTATGCAAAGCGTGTATCGTTCGCGATGTCCCGCCAAAAATCATAAATAATAATGTTAAGCATCAGACTAATTTGGCATCTGCTTATACTATGCCTAAAAATGTAACACTAAACGGGATTGATTATCTCCAATCTCAGGTGCCTGTCGGATCTTTTGGCGGTACTCTTGTTGCTTCAACTATAGGTGAAGGTCCAAAAACATTTAATCCGTTTAATTGTAAAGACAATACATCTGCAATTTTATCAGGAGTCATGTATGACGGGCTTTTTACTACTAATCCTATAACTGGTGAAGTTTCTCCAAAACTTGCAAAAGGTTACACAATTTCACCTGACGGTAAAGTTTATACAATATATTTAAGGCATGGGATTAAATGGTCAGACGGGAAGCCTATCACGGCAGATGATGTTGTATTCACTTGGCAGAATATAATTTTTGCCGGTTTAGGAGATACTTCTACAAGAGATTCACTTGTAATAAACGGTAAACTTCCTACCGTAAGAAAATATGGCGAGGATATCGTGGTTTTTGTTACCCCTGAACCTTATGCTCCTTTTTTGAGAATGTTATCAACTTCAATTGCCCCTAAACATGTATTTTATAATGCAGTCCAAAAGGGAAGCGCATATTTTGATTCATTCCTTTCTACTAATGCAAAGCCTAAAGATTTTGTTGTATCAGGAGCGTTCAAATTAAAAGAGTATGTCCCTGCGCAAAGGGTGGTATTTGAAAGAAATCCGAACTATTACGAAATAAATACCAAAAATGAAAAATTGCCGTACCTTGATAAACTTGTGTATTTAATTGTCGGAGATTTGAATAACGAAGTTTTAAAATTTGAAGCAAAAGAACTTGATGTTATTTCTTTGCAGGGTTCAAAAGTTGCAAGGTATAAATCATTAGAACCTCATTCTGATTTCAAACTTTATAATTTGGGACCTGATACGGGAACAATGTATATTTCAATGAATCTGAATACAAGAAAAAATGAAAAAGGGAAATATTATGTTGAGCCGGTCAAGCAAAAATGGTTCAATGATTTGAACTTTCGCAGGGCAATAGATTATGCTGTTGACCGAAAAAATATGGTTCTAAATATCGCAAACGGTATGGGAGTGCCTCTTTTTACCCCCGAAACGCTTAATTCAATTTATCTCAATAAAAAATTAAAACCTTATGATAAAGATATTAATAACGCTAAAATTTTGCTCAAAAAATCCAGATTTAAAACGGATAAAAAAGGCAGACTCTTTGACAAAGACGGTAACAGAGTTGAATTTAATCTTTATACAAATGCCGGCAACACCGAGCGGGAAGCGATAGGTGTAATGGTCAAACAGGATTTGGAAGATTTGGGTATGAAAGTTAATTTCAAACCGATAGAGTTTAATTCGCTTGTAAATAAACTTGTTTCAACTTTTGACTGGGATATGGTCATAATGGGTTTGACAGGCTCTCCGTTAGAGCCAAACGGCGGGAAAAATGTCTGGCTGTCTGATGGACGGCTTCACATGTTTAACATGCGTACCCCTGCGGAAGGTAAGGTCGGAATTTTGCCGTGGGAAAAAGAATTAGATGAGATGTTTAATAAAGGTGCGCTTGCAACAAAATTTGAGGACAGAAAAGTATATTATGATAAGTATCAGGATATTGTTTACACTCAAAAACCTATGATTTATATTTATTCGCCGATAAGAATAGTCGCAATAAGAGATAAATTCAAAAATATCTATCCGTCAAGTTTGGGCGGATTGACACATAATATAGAGGAAATTTATGTTGATAAAGGCAGTAAGGCACTAAGGCAGAGTAAGAAATAATGGATACAATAAAGTACATACTGAAACGAATACTTCAGACAATACCGTTGTTGATAATAGTATCAATGATAAGTTTTTTCATCATCCGATTATCGCCGGTTGACCCGTTGGCAGAATTAAAACTTAATCCGTCAGTTTCTCCTGAAACGGTTGAAAAAGAAAGGGCAAGATTAGGGCTTGATAAACCTATTATTGTTCAGTACGGCAAATGGGCAATATCTTTTGTTAAAGGTGATTTGGGTGTCACTTCAACAGGTGAAAAAGTATCGCAAAAACTTGGCGAAAGAATACCTAATACTTTGCTTTTAACAACCATTGTAATTCTTTTAACTTGGCTTGTTGGTGTTCCTCTTGGTATAATTGCTTCAGTTCGGTGGAAAACGAATTTAGACAGAATTTTAACAGTTTTAACAAGTATTGGTATGGCGATTCCGTCATTTTTCTTTGCGGTGTTACTATTGATGTTTGCTGTTAAAACGGGTTGGTTTCCTATTGGAGGTTTGACAAGCCCAAATTTTGCCGATATGAGTTTTGGCGGAAAATTTTTGGATATTACGCATCACTTGATTTTACCTGTAATTGTTTTATTTACTATTTCACTTGCAGGTTTGCAAAGACAAATGAGAGCGAATATGCTTGATGTATTAGATAGTGATTATGTAAAATTTGCAAGAGCAAAAGGGTTAAGTGAAAATGCGGTAATTTATAAGCACGCATTAAGAAATGCGGTTAATCCCATGATTACGCTTTTGGGTTTTGAATTTGCAGGGTTGTTATCAGGGGCGGCTTTGACGGAATATGTTTTTCAGTATCCGGGGTTGGGAAGACTTATTTTGGAGGCGGTTCTAAAATCTGATATCAACCTTGTTATGGCATCTTTGATGATGGGTGCAATAATGCTTGTTGCAGGTAATTTAATTGCGGATATTCTGCTAATCATTACGGATCCGAGGATAAGGAGTAAGTCATGATTAGAGATTTATTAAAAGCACTATGGAAAGATAAATTTGCAAGAATTGCACTCCTTGTTTTGAGTGTAATCTACTTTGCATTGTTTTTTGCTGATTTTATCGCGCCATATACAAAAGATTTTTCTGACAGAACAATGGCTTATGTCCCGCCGTCAAAAGTTTTCACAATAGATGTAAACGGTAAATTTTCAAAACCATATACCTATAATTATGTACGAGAATTTGATTCAGATACTTTGCAGATAAAATACAGATTAGACAGAAGCAAAAAACATTACATAAAATTATTTGCACAAGGTCAGCCTTATAAATTTTTAGGCTTAATTCCTATGAAAAGGCATTTCTTTTCAACAGATAGTGATGGCAGAATATTCTTACTCGGTACGGATATAAACGGCAGAGATGTATTCTCAAGGCTTTTATTCGGGGGCAGAATTTCTATGACCATCGGTTTTTTGGCATTATTTGTACTGTTTCCGATAGGTCTTTTATACGGTGGAATTTCAGGTTATCTTGGCGGTAAAACAGATATGATAATGATGCGCTTTGCAGAAGGCGTTATGTCTATTCCGAGTTTTTACCTTTTAATTATTCTTGCATCTATTTTGCCTTCAGGAATGACGAGTTCGCAAAGGTTTATGCTTATAGTCCTGATTTTGGCACTAATAGGCTGGGCAGGGTTTGCAAGAGTAGTCAGAGGAATGGTTTTATCTATAAAAAACGAAGATTATGTTTTGGCGGCTAAAAGTATCGGGGCTTCAAAATTAAGGATAATAACCAAACACATTTTGCCTCAGACTACAAGTTTTGTAATTGTTGCAATGACATTATCCGTACCGTCATATATTTTATCAGAATCGGGTTTGAGTTTTTTGGGATTGGGTATTCAGCAGCCTGATGCAAGTTGGGGTAATATGCTTAAAGAAGCACAAGAGTTTACAAATATCTTGTACAGACCTTGGCTTTTGACTCCGGGATTTTTAATTTTTGTATCAGTTTTGGCATTTAACCTGATAGGTGATACCATTAGAGATGTACTTGATCCTAAAAGTAAGGTAAGGTAATTAAGAGGGATAAAAATGATATTAAATTTTGACCATATATTGAATTTGAATTGCGGTTTGAGTATTGTTGCTGCTGCAGCATTCGGGTTTTGTATCGGTTTGGAAAGAGAACTGACAAACAAATATGCAGGATTGAGAACGCATATTATGGTCGCTTTGGGTGCGTGTATTTTTACTTTGATTTCAATATATGGCTTCCCGACATTTGCGCAAGGGGATAATGTAGTAATATCTCAGGCAACGGGTGTTCGAGATACTGCAAGGGTTGCAGCGCAGGTGGTAACCGGTATCGGTTTTATCGGTGCAGGAACGGTTTTGAGAAACGGTCCTATTGTTTTGGGCTTAACGACCGCATCAACCTTATGGATTGCGGCAAGTATCGGTATGGCTTGCGGAGCCGGCATGTTTGATATCGCATTTGCCGGTACGGCTATGGCTATTATGACTCTTGTTATGGTTAGAATTTTTGAAAAAAATGTGCTGCCGTCAAGTACAAAGAAAACAAGAATGGTAAAAGTCGGAATTGTATGCTCCAATGATTATGTTCAAACAGTTCAAGATTTTATTATCGAAAAATATCAGGATATTTCGGAAATAAATCGCAGGCAACTAAATGCAGATGCAAATTCCACAAAATTGACCTGTGTTATTAATGTTATGGACAGAAAACCTATCAAAGATTTGTATAAAGCGTTTCAAACTCTTAAAAATATAGATTCGATTTCAATTCAGGAATACAGCGAAGCATAAGAATTATAATAACACTTTGATTGTCTTATTTTATTATATTTTTTGATATTTTGTAAATGGTTTGTACTTGTTCTTTTGTTGCCTGATTGATTAATATGTTTATTTCCGATATCAGTTCTTCTTTTGTTTGATGATGCTTGAATGTGAATAAATCGCTGATATCAACCTTTAGTGCTTTTGCAAGTTTTTCAAGATTTGCCATTGTGGTAAATGTTGTTCCTGTTTCAATATTCCCGATTTGTTTTTGGAATACACCTAATTTTTCCGCAAGTTGCTCTTGAGTCATATTGCATTTTTTTCTCAATTCTTTAACTCTTAGTCCAAAAAGTTTTTGTGTATTCATTAATAAAAACTCCTCTTTGCTAATGATATTCCCTATAAAATTTATTATGCACCCTTTTTAAATATCTATTAATATTGAAAAAGATATTTAAATATGGTACAATGACAATCAGTTTAAATTATGAGGGCAATAGGCATGAAAAAAATCGCTTTTACATTGGCAGAAATAATGATTACTATTGGCATCATCGGAGTTGTAGCGGCGATTACTATTCCTCTTTTGATGCAAAATTCTAACTCTAAAAAATTTACAACACAGTTTAAAAAATCTTTATCTACTCTAAATCAGGCGGCAATCGGTGCGCAGGCACAGTATGATTTAGATTATTCATTGTTGACACAGATAAATGATGATGCCACCTGTAAAAGCAATACTCTTGCAGGCGGTCAGTACAATTTTTGCGGACTGTTTAATAACACTCTTGCAGGTCATACATATTTAGGAAAATACGGCAACGTCAAAGGTGCAAATTTATTTAGTCCTTATAATGCAGATATGAAAAGTTTTTCTGTTGAAAACTTTTTGTTCTTTTCGTTTGCAGATGGTGCAATTGTTGCGTTTAATCCAAATGCAAAAGGTTGCGGTGTTGGGGTTGGGAATGTAATAACCACTGCGATGTTGTCAGATAAATTAGCAAATTGTATCGGGTTTATAGATGTAAACGGCACGACACCTCCGAATAAAGAAGTACAATGTGCAGAAGTTCCGACAATAATCGTTGCAAATAAAACTTGCAGAGTGACAAACGGCTCAATGGGGGATATTTTTCCAGTAGTATTTCATGATGGCGCGGTCGAACCTGCAACAAACGCTTCTCTTGCCGCTTTCCTTGGTGGAAACGGGAAAGAAGAGTATGAATTAACAGAAGAAGAAAAGTTAGCAAAACGCCGTCAGTTTGACAAATGGGAACCGCAAGTAATCACAACTCCGATGAGTAAAGCGGATTGTGAAGCCAAAAAAGAAG
Organism: bacterium; assembly: GCA_017470815.1. GTDB lineage: Bacteria > Cyanobacteriota > Vampirovibrionia > Gastranaerophilales > Gastranaerophilaceae > Zag111. The sequence goes on from JAFUXT010000016.1 coordinate 15,529, forward strand.
CACTTGGAATTACAGTATGCCTTTATGATAATGATTATTGGGCTGCAGCGGCTGAAAAATGCGGAGGAGTACAAAACTTACCTACAGATGATGACTTGTATGAATTTGCAAAGAAAATATATCCGACTTGTGATGACAACACAAAAGAATGCACCGGTACACCTGATTTTAGCCAATTCCCCGAAGGGTATACTAATGGATATATGTTTTCAGGGTCGCATGATGGCAGTCCATATTATCGCAACACAGGTAATAAAGGTTCATACAATACTTATCTCTCGGCAAAATCAGTTTCTTCTTGGTCAAGTCCTTTGGGGCTGGCTGTTTGTGTCGGTGATTTGGAAAAACAATAGTAGTATGTCAGGCAATTGCCTGAAATATTTGTCATTACGAGCAAACGCAGTTTGCGTAGTAATCTCATCAAATCAACAACTGAACGACCTTGAAATAATGGGATTGCCACGAAAATCAAAGATTTTCTCGCAATGACAAAATAAAGGGTGTATGTCAGGCAATTGCCTGACACAATAACATGTCATTACGAGCAAACGCAGTTTGCGTAGTAATCTCATCAAATCAACCATTGTACGACCTTGAACTAATGGGATTGCCACGATAATCAAAGATTTTCTCGCAATGACAAAATAAAAAAATGGCGGGTTTAAAAGAGGGTTTTGTATCACACCCTCTCCCGCTTTTCATAGTTCAAATTAAAAACAATATTTATTAATATTTACTTTACAATATTCCGTGTTTAAGTTAAAATCACACTTGAAATGAGAGGGATGTTGGTTAATGAAATATAAACGAATTTTGTTAAAGATTAGCGGTGAAGCATTGTTAGGTGACCAGCAGTTTGGTATTGCACCGGAACCCGTTACAATGATGGCTAAAGAGATTAAAAAAGCAGTAGATATGGGTGCACAGGTCGCGGTTGTTGTCGGTGGCGGAAATATTTTTCGAGGAATGAAAAACAGTACTAAAATCGGCTTAGACCGTGCAACAGGCGATTATGTCGGGATGCTTGCTACTGTTATGAACGGAATTACTTTACAAAGCGCATTAAATCAAATAGGTGTTGACTGCCGTGTTCAAAGTGCAATAACAATGAAGCAAATCGCTGAACCATATATTCGTCACAGAGCAATCAGACATTTGGAAAAAGGCCGAGTTGTTATATTTGTCGCTGGCACAGGAAATCCGTTCTTTACAACCGATACGGCTTCTGCTTTAAGAGCATCCGAAATCAATGCACAAGCAATGTTAATGGCCAAAAACGGTGTTGACGGTGTTTACACTGCGGATCCTAATGTTGATCCGAATGCTAAAAAGATTGACCAAATGCACTATGATGATATCATAATTAACGGCTTGAAGGTTATGGATACATCTGCTTGTGATTTGTGTAAACAAAATAATATTCCGATTATTGTATTTGATTTTAAAAAGGAAAACGGAATAAAAGACATTCTAAATGGTGAAAAATTAGGAACTTATATAAATTAGAAAGAGGTAAAAAATGTCAGAAGCATTAGATGAAATGTATTTATTCGGCGAAGAAAAAATGGAAAAAGCCGTTGCACAGTTGCATAAAGAATTTGCATCTGTCCGTTCAGGACGTGCAAATCCTGCGATTTTAGATAAAGTTATTGTTGAATACTACGGGGCTCCTACACCTTTAAGACAAATGTCACAGGTTACTGTCCAGGACGGGACAACTCTTGTCATCACTCCTTATGACAAGACAATTATGAAAGAAATTGAAAAAGGTATAATTAAGGCTGAAATCGGTATTACTCCAAATTCTGACGGAACTTGTATTCGTTTACCTTTCCCGCCTTTAACAGAAGACAGACGCCGTGAAATTGCAAAAGATGTGAAAAAATTAGGCGAAGATGCTAAAGTTGCAATCAGAAATATTCGTCGTGATATGGTTGATAAATTAAAGAAAATTGAAAAAGACGAAAATCTTCCTGAAGATGCGGTAAAAGATAATCAGGATAAAATACAGAAAATTACCGATAAATATACTGATAATATAGATAAAGCGGTAGTAGATAAAGAAAAAGAGGTTATGACCGTATAATGAAAATTGATCTCGGGTTAAACAAAAATGCAGTAAGAATGTTGACAGGCTTTATAATGGGCACAATTGTCATGTTGTGTATAATGGCAGGCGGACTTGCCCTGTTGGGCTTGTTGGCGGTTGTTCTTGCTTTTGTATCAAGAGAATATGTAAAAATTCTTAATCACAAAGGGTTTTATCCGAGTTTAAAAGTTATTTATATAACCGAAGCGGTTTTGGCTGCAATTGTTTATTTTGAAAGGTTTGATTTAGTCGCAGCAACTCTCACAATTTGCGCTATGGCATCATTTATGTGGGTATTGTTTGTAGGTAGACAGCCGTATATTGCAAATGTTGCTACAACTCTTTTCGGAATGGTTTATTGCGGTTGGTTTCCTTTGCATCTTATATTTTTCAGAAACCTTCATAACGGAGAATATGAAAGTGGTTTAGGTTTTGTTGTCCTGATGATAGCATCAGTTATTGCAACAGATGTCGGGTGTTATTATGTCGGATCAAGATGGGGAAAACGTAAACTTGCGCCGACTGTAAGCCCAAATAAGACTATTGAAGGAGCATTAGGCGGAGTTTTAGGCTCTGTTATATTTGCAGAAATATTCGGGCTATATTTGGGAATAGGCTGGTTCTGGTCTTTGGTTGCAGGTTTGTTATGCACAACTTTTGCTCAAATCGGTGATTTATGTGAATCGTTATTGAAACGCGATGCAGGGGTAAAAGATTCAGGAGATACTCTCCCCGGGCATGGCGGATTTTTGGACAGAACGGATAGTTTTGCTTTTACTATTCCTATGGCTTATTATTTCTTTAAATATTTCGTATTTAAAACTGAATGGATGACTACTGTATGGGATTTTGTTAAAGGTATATTCTAATGAAATCGCTTGAAAAAATTTTTGGAATAAAGATTGTTGATTCTGATTTATTTAAAAAAGCCTTGACTCATCAGTCATATACTCAGGATTTGAATTTAGATTATACAGAATCTTATGAACGATTGGAATTTTTGGGAGATGCGGTTTTAAAACTAACTGTTTCCGATGTTTTATATAATATGTATCCGCAAAGTACCGAAGGCGAAATGTCAAAAATTCGCTCTATTGTGGTTTCGGATAATACACTTGCTCAAATAGCAAAAGGAAATGGTTTATCAGAACTAATAATTTTAAGTAAACATGACGAAAAACAGGGCGCAAGAAATTTGAATTCTATTTGTGCCTGCGCTTTTGAGGCAATATTGGGAGCATATTATCTTGACGGAAAGTATAAGCAGGTCAGAAAATATATTGAAAAAACTTTAACTCCGTACATAAAAGATGTAAAAGATAATTTTGCAAAATATAATTCAAAAGAGATTTTGCAGGAGTACACTCAAAGTTTAGATAAAAACCGCCCTGTTTATAAAGTTGTAAACGAATCAGGCCCTGCGCATAAAAGAATTTTTGAAGTTGAAGTTTCTTATAACGGAGAAGTTTTGGCATCTGAAAAAGGTTTATCCAAAAAAGACGCCGAACAGAAAGCGGCTTATAGTGCTTGTGAAAAGTTGGGGATTATATAGATGAACAATAAAATTATTATATCACCTTCTATTTTATCTGCTGATTTTGCAAATCTTGAACGAGATATAAAAAAAGTTGAAGATTGCGGTGCGGATTGGGTGCATGTTGATGTTATGGACGGACATTTTGTACCGAATATTACAATCGGTGTTCCTGTTGTAAAATCGCTTAAAAAAATCACAAATTTACCGCTGGATGTTCATTTGATGATTGAAAATCCCGATAAGTATGTTGAGCCGTTTGCAAAATCGGGTGCGGATATTTTGACTTTTCATTACGAAGCGGTAAAAGAAAATGATATTGTTAATTTAATTACAAAAATCAAGTCTTTTGGTATAAAAGCCGGTATTTCCATCAAGCCGAAAACAAGACCGGATGTGCTGTTGCCTTCCCTTGATATTGTTGATATGGTCCTTGTTATGACGGTTGAACCGGGGTTTGGCGGTCAGTCGTTTATGAGTGATTGTGCCGAAAAAATTAAATTTATAAGACAAAATGCCCCTGAAGATTTGATTATTCAGGTCGATGGCGGAATTAACGCTCAAACAGGTAAAATTTGCAAAGGTTTTGGTGCAAATTCTCTTGTCGCAGGCAGTTATATTTATGGGGCAAGTGATATTAAACAAGCGATTGATTCTCTAAAATAGATTAGGCATCCTTGATATATTCTCCCCTGCGAACTTTACGCTTAACAAGTTCGTCAATGCTTATGTGCAATTTATCTGTTGTATCCGTACCGTCATTTGAGGCTGTTTTGACATCTTTATCCGCTTCTTTTTCTTTGCCTGTTATCGGGTCTTGTTCTGAAGCATTACCCTGACTTTTTGCATTTTGTGCATCAACACCTGTTTTATCAGTTATGCTTGTTTTTAGTTCCGGGACTTTTCCTATGTTTGCATTGTTTGTATCTTGTGCTGAAATTACGGCATTTTCTCCTTCTTGTGCTTTTCTTATCGCACTATTACCTGCATTAACGGCTTTTTGACCTATCATTCTGTCAATATTAAACCACCACGCTCCGCCGGTTGTCGATAATAATTCATTACCTACATCAACGGTTTCTGTCCCAAAATCACCTGCATTGAGCATTATTGCCTGTCCGGCATTTATATCGGAACTGTAACCTCTTAATGTTCCTTCGCTTTGCGCTATTTCGTTTTGACCTGACATCCCGAGTTGTTCAAGTTCTTTTTGTAATTTTTCAATTTGGGCAAATGTTGAACCGTCGCTTTTTTCGTTATTTATTTTATCTACGTTTTGACGAAGTTCCTGTTGTTTGGCATCGGCTTCTGCTATGAGTTCTTTCATTGCACCTTCAAGTTCTGCAATTTCATTATTTGAACTGTTTTCAATGCTTTCTATTGTACTTATTTCCGATGATGCCTGACTTCCGTATGTTTGGCTGTCTTGGGAAAAGGATATAGCCTGCTCTCTCAACCCTACGCCTTTATCCTGAAAATCTTTTCGCTTTGATTGTGCTGCCGTAAGTTGTATCGCTTCTGTTCCGTTATCGGTTGAAATACTTTCAGAGTCTCCTGAATCCGTAGAAATATTCGCATTTTCTACTGCTAAAGCGGCATCTTCTTCCGAGGTTTGGTCTTCTGTTTCTTTAGGTTTATCCAAATCTTTTACTTTTGTATTTGCTCCGCTTCTTGAGTTTTCGTTTGTTTTTGCTTCGTTGCTTTGATGTCTTGTTATTGCTTTGGCATTTTCATAAGTAACTTCATCATTATCGTATTTTTGTATATTTTGCAAGAAATTATGCGCCCACTGTACATATACATCAGGGACTTCTACTCCCTGTTTTTCGTATTTAAGTATTTCTTTGGCTGTCATGTTTCGCCAATTGATTTTGTTTGGATTATACGCTTCTATTCTTGATACATCCATAGTACACCCTTGGTTGTAAATTTACTTTTTTATAGTCGGCAGAAATTGTTAAAAACTTTAGAAATTTTAAGATAAATTAATTCATTCATACATTCATGGGATTAAATTTTTATTGAAAGTTATATAATTTTTTATAAAGGTGATAATTATGACTTATGAAGAATTGATGCAAAAAGCAATAGAAGTATCGGAAAAAGCATATTGCCCGTATTCCAAATTCCCTGTTGGCGCTTGCGTAATGACTGATGATGGAGCAATTTATACAGGATGCAATTTTGAAAATTCAAGTTTTGGTATGACAATTTGTGCGGAAAGAAATGCCATAGGTTCAGCAATCGCTGAAGGTAAAAGAAAAATTAAAGCCGTTGCAATTTTTTCTCCCGTTCAGGATAATTGCGCGCCTTGCGGTGCTTGCAGACAGGTTATACATGAGTTTTGTGATAATGATAATGATGTTGATATTATTTTGCAAAACGGTAATGATTTAAAGATATTTACTCTTGCGCAGTTGTTACCTGAAAGTTTTAATTTATAATGTATATTTTTGAGTGGATTACTAAATTTATAAAAGGTAAAACTTATAAGCCGTCTGTCAGAACGGATTATATTCCGTCAGATGGTGAAGATTTACTTGAAAATCAGGATGAATGTGAGCATGTTTTTATGCCTTTAGATTCAAGTGAAGAATTTTTTGCCTGTAAATATTGCGGAATTGTTGTATCAAAAGAAAATTTAAAATAATATTTATGTTATTATAAACCTATGAAAAACAAGATAGGTTTTTGGGGGTATCCTCATCCGAAAGTTATAGAAAGAGTAAAGTCTGAGTATCCTCAGGCAACTTGGTTTGATCTGGATTTTGATTTTTCGCCAAAAGTCCCAGAGTCAAATATTTTGCCTGAGAGTTATTGTAAAATTATCAAGCAGATTATAAATAATTCGCTTTATTTCAGAGATGAAATCATAAAAATAGTCGCACCGATTGGGAAAGATAAATGCGATAGTGGTTGGTTTGCAGCACAGTTATTGAGAGATATGGGATTTGATGTTGAGGAAACCAAATTTGAAACTTTTGAATACCGTAAACCTGTTGTGATTTCAACTTCCAATATGCCTTTATATGACAAAGTTACTGCAATTACGGCTAATATTGTTGAGGAAAAGCCAATTGATAATATAGTTCAATGTAAGCCCAAATTCGGTTTTTGGGGTGTACCGCCAAATGACCTTGACGTGTTAAATTTATTTCCTGACGAAACGCATGTTTATGGTTGGACAAGATGTGTAGAAGCAAAAGTTCCGGCAGACATTGAATTAGAAATGTATGTTGAACCTGACGTCCCGACTGTTTTTTATGCGCAGGCATTTTGTTCAAAAACTCAACTTGCAAAGTATCTTGCAAATAAATATAACGGACTTTATATTGATATAGACGATTATGCGACAAATTCCGTTAAGGCAAAGATTGAAGCATTTTTGCGCCTGAGATAATTAAAATATTTTATAAGGATTTAAGATATTATTCGGGTCAAAAATTTTCTTTATTTGGCGCATATAATTTAGTGCGCTTGATTCTACAACATGAGAAATGAACGCTTTTTTTTCTAATCCTATACCGTGTTCGCCCGAAATTGTTCCTCCTAAAGAAACTGCAAGTTCGTACATTTCACTTTTTGCCTGTTTATAGTGTCTGTATTCATTTTTGTCTGAAAAATCAATTGGAATCTGAGGGTGAATACTTCCATCCCCAACGTGCCCGACAAGGCAGGATGTCAAATTATGTCTGTCACAAATTTCCTGAACACCTTTTACAAGTTTTGCAAGATTATTTCTCGGAACAATAATATCATCAGTTGTGACATTTGGCTTTAGTTTTGCGCACGCACTCATAGATGAACGTCTTGCACTCCATATATTTTGGGCTTCCTGTTCATTTTTTGAGTACTGAATATTAACAGCATTATTAAGATTTAAAATTTGGCAAATGTTATATTTTGTTTTCAATATGCTTTCGTAATCTCCGTCAATTTCAATCAGCAATGCACACTCTTTATCTGTTAAAAGTCCGGTATGATAAAATTGCTCAACTGTTAAAAGTGCATTTTTGTCCATAAAATCGATTGTTGAAGGGTAAATCTTTTGGTCAATAATTTTATTTACACATTCAACGGCATTGTCTATTTTTTCAAAATACGCCATCAAAACCTGTGTTTCCTGCGGTTTTGGGATAAGTTTTAATGTCGCTTCAACTACTATACCCAAAGTCCCTTCGCTTCCTGTAAACAGACTGTTTAAATCGTATCCGACAGCATTTTTTACTGTATTTGAACCCGTTGAAATAACTTCACCATTTGCAGTTACCACTTTTAAATCAAGAACATAATTTTTTGTTGAACCGTATTTAAAGCATCTTGCTCCTGCTGAATTTTGGGCAATACTTCCGCCAATTGTTGATACTTTCAAATTTGACGGGTCAGGTGGATAAAATAAATTGTTTTTTTGTGCAATTTGTTGAATTTCTCCTACCGTAACCCCGGGTTGAACACGAATTGTCATATTTTGAGTGTTAAGTTCAAGAATTTTATTCATCTTTGAAAAATTCAAAACGATTCCGCCATTAATTGGTATGCAGCTGCCTACGGTATTTGTTCCTGCACCTCTGCATATTATCGGAACATTTAGTTTATTGGCAATTTTTACTACTTCCAAAACTTCTTCCGTACTTTCAGCAAAAACAACGGCATCTGCAATCTTTGAACCCGCATTTTGAGTTTCCGAGGCATCAAAAGAATATGCATATCGTTCTTCTATGCTTGTCATAACATTTTGTCGGGGTAAAACTTTATTGAGTTCTTTTTCAAGTTTAGTCAACATACGATGCCAATTTTTCTACATTTGTACCGAGTTTAGAGAGTTGTTTTTCTATTTTGTCCATTTTTCTCGTTATTCCCGGGTCATCAAGATTTTCTACGATAGATAACAGTTTGTCAATACTCATTTCAAGTCTGTCAATTCGTTCTTGTTGCTGCATTAGTTGATTTTCAAGGTTTTCTACTTTGTTAAACTGTTTTTCTAAAGATTTAATTTGTGAACCCAAAACCTCAAATTTTTCTTCAATTGATTCAATTTGATTGTTTCGGATTTCAAATTTTTCCTCAATAGTGTTGTTTACTTGAGTATGAACGGATGTTTTTAAATCTTCTATACCGTTAAGAACTTCGTTAATTCTGCTTATTTCATCAGAATTTGTAGAAATCTTGTTTATGCTTGTTGTTGCGGAATCTATCCATTCGCCTATGTATATAAGAGCCTGCCTTACGACACTATCTGATTGTGCTGAGTTTTCGAGCATTTTTGATAGCCCGTCAACCTTAACCGAAATATTATCGCTGATTTTTTCGCCAAATCCTTCAAAACCGGAATTGAGCGCATTGTATGATTTGTCTGAAGTTGCTATAAGAAATTCTGTTTGCTCTTTCAGGTTAGAAATTTCGGATTTTAATTCTTTCATTTCATCCTGAGTCAAAGAATCAACAGAGGATGTGATGGAATGTAATTTGTCGGTGATTTCCGTTAAATCTACCTGTTGGCTATCCTGCAGTGCAAGTCTTAATTTCGCCAAATCAGTTTCAATATCCTGCATCGAATATGTATAATCATTACTTTCATCTGAAGATGTAATCTGATGAAGTTGTTTTGTAATTTGTGCAATATTTTTATTAATTTCGTCTGTTCTTTCTTCAACAAAATCTTTAATATCTTCTGTTTCTTCAACAAATGAAACCTGATCAAATATTGTTACAACCGCACTCATCAAAGATTCTTTCATTTCTTTGATGGTTTTGCTTAGTTTTTCGCTGTCAGCATTTGAATCAGCAGCCAAGGCGTTGACTTCAAAAGATATTTCATCTAAGCATTTTTTGAATGCTTCAAGTTTCTCGTTTGGCTCTAATTCCTCTATGTATGTTTTTTGCTCTCCTATGAGAGTTTTTATGCTGTTTAATTCTTCTATGCTATTATCATTATCTCCGATTTGAGTGATTTTGTCGTTTAGTTCTTCAAGCATAGAGGATAATTTTTTATCGTTCTCTGTTAATTTTTCTTCTATTGCAGGTCCTAATGCTTCTATTTTAGGTGTAATATCTTCAATTTTTGTTCCCATATCCTCAATTTTTGGGGCGATTTCGGATACGGAATCATTTACATCTGCCAAAGTGTCTGATACTTCGTTCAAAATATCAGTGTTTGTTGTATCTGATACAAATACATCAAGTTTTGATTCTATTGAATCAAGTTTTGAATTAACAGCAATATTACCTGTTTTTATGTATTTTTCTATGTCACTTAACCAATTATTATTTAAGGTTTTGAGTACTTCATCAACTTTTGAATTTATACTCATTACAACTCCGCTATTATTTATAGACGGAATTTTAGATGTTTCTTTGTCATTTGAACTCTTTTTAACTTCTTCAACGGTATCTTTTAAATTTCGGATATCATTTTGAAGAATGTCAAAAGCCTGAACAAAATCGAATTTGTCTTCTCCGAAAATATCATCTTCGCTGACTTCAAAATCGTCATCTTCAAGTTCTTCTCCTTCAGTTGTATTTGCTGCATTTGAATTAGAAATTGGAGGAAGTGAAATATTTTCGAGTTTTTGGCTTATACTTTCAAGTACCCCTGTAATCTGTTTGTTATTATCAGAGAGAATATCAATTTGTTTTGAATATTTTGTAAATTCATTTTTTAGTTCATCAAGGCTGTCCTGACTAAAATCAACACTTGCAAGTACCTCTGCATCTTCATTGTCAGGTTTCGATTTCTTCTTTGAGGATTTTGCTTTAAAAGTCTTTTTAAGTTCTTCTATTGCTTCAAGAATTTGGTCATTATTGTTTGCAATTGTAAGCATTGACTTAATTTCGTCGCTTTGTGCTTTAATTTCATGCTTAATTTCATCAACGCTTTTAATTATCAGATTTACTTGTGATTCTTTAAAATCTTTTATGTCCGCAGCAAAGTCCTGAAGTTCTTTCATTGAGCCTGCATCCGGAGGAACAATTGCATCAAGCGATTTTTCAACATAATCTCTCAAATTATCAAGTTTAATAATTATCGAATCTGTATCTGTCAGAATGAAATCTTTAAGGTTGTTTTCGTTTTCTGTAAATTTCTCCGTTAATCTTCCGTATAAATCTTCAATATCTGCGCTCAAATCTGCAAGTTCCGGAGCAGAAAGCAATGAATTGTTGAGTTCCTCTACTTCGTTTTTCAAAGTCGCAGGGTTTGAATTGTTATACATGTTTTCAAGAATTTCTTTTATTGGCTCAAGTTCTTTTAAAATATCCTTAGTCTGTTTTGAGATATTTTCTGTAATATCCGTAGAAACAAGTTGTAATTCTTGTCTAAAATCGCCAAGAGTTTCGTTTGCATCAGAAAGTTTCTCATTTAATGCAGGGTTGTCTATATTATTGTTTAATTCTATCTCTGATATTAATTTTTGCAGTTGAACTGTTTTTTGCTCAAGAAGTTCTGTTTGGTATGCAAAACCTTCAGTAATCTTTTTGTCTGAAGTGTTGGCTATTTCTGAAACATTAGTGCTGATTTCTTTTAGTTTGTCTGAAATAAAATCTTCAATTTTTGAGACATAAAGTTCTTCGGGATTATCTAAATCCAAATCAATATCTTTATTATCAAAACTTGCCGTTAATGTTTCAATTTGCTCTTTTAAGGAATTTATTTCCGACATTGCCTGTTCAATTTGTGCACTGTCTTCTGTCGCAGGTTTATCAAATTTAATTCCGTTAATTTTGTCTATAATTTGTGAAAAGGCGGATTCATTAAAAGTCTGATTATTTACAAGTGAATCTTCAAGTGAAATAATTTTAGAATATAACCCGCTTTTAGGGGTATCCTGAAGTAAATCTTTTATGTCATTTAAATATTCTTTGACATATATCAAATCCTGATTTTCAGTTTCAGATATATTGTCAAAATCGGAAGAATTCGCTTCTATCAATGATTTTATTGTATTCAGTTCTTCTTTGATATATTCATTGTTTGCAAGAGTATTGTTTTTTATAAATTCGCTGACTGAAGTAATATTATCCTCAATGTTTTTTTGATTATCTGAAACCTGTTTTTGAATATCAAGTTTTAAATCCTCAATAGCATCTTGTAACTGCGCAAATTTATCGTGAAGTTGATTAAATTCATCATCATTTGAGTAATCGTCTTTTGTGCTTATTTCTGATATCGAACGCTCAATGTCTGTCAACTTTTCATAAATTGCCGAATCTTCCGAATCAGAGATATTTCCTTCTATTGCAGAAATAACTTCATTAAGTTTTGCTCCGATTCCTTCAATTGATTCATTAATTTGTTCTGAATCGTAACTCTGCGTAAGTTTTTCAAGTACCGAAATGATTTCGTTTGTGGTGTACTGTACTTGTGCGATTTCATCAGAAGTTGAAGTATTTTCAATTTGAGTTGCAATTTTTTCAGAATTTTCTTTAATATTTGAAGCGATAAGCCAATTTTCAATCGAATTTGTCTTACTGTATATATTGGCAATCTCGTTACTTACATCAATATTAGGAAGTTTTAGGGTTATATCTTCAACATCTTCTTGAATTTTGGGCAGAACTTCAAGTTGTTTTGAAATTTCATTTGTTTTTTTGTTGATTTCTTCAAGTACCTGTCCATTTTGTAAGATGCTTTCAATCTTATCTTGTGTAGGTATATTCCCCAAAATCTCCGACACTATGTTTTTAAGTTCGTTTTGAGAGTTTGTAACAGAGTCAATATCATTTAGTATTCTTGTGGTTAGTGCTTCATTCAGGTCTGTTACAATATTTTGGATTACATCAAGTTCTTCTTTAAAAGAGTTCAATTCTGTATTAATATCTGTATGATTGATGTCATTATTTGAATTTATTATACCTGTAAGATTATCAACCTGCACAAATAGTTCCGATAAACTCCTTTCAAGTTCTGAAGCGTCAGGACATTTTTCTATGTTTTGTGCAACTTTGCTCAAAGTCTGCTTAATTTCATCTGTTTGAGTCAGAATGTTTTCTGTTTGTTTTTGAACTAACTCAAATTCTTCTTTGTTTATATTTTGGGCTGTTTTCTTATTTATATTTTCAAGAGTATGTTGAAATTTGTCTAAATCGTCTTTTTGAACATTTGAGTTAAGTCTTTCTTCTATCACATTTGTTTTTTCAAATATTGAATCAATTATACCCTTTGTTATTTTCAAATCTTCATTTGTGGCAACATTGTTTAGTATTTTTTCAAGGTTATCTTCTTTTGATTCAATTTCGTTTAGAAGATTTATTATATTGTTAGTTGCATTGTATATAATGTCAATTTGCGCTTTGGCTGTTTCACCGGATTTTAAAGGATCAAGCCCTTTAATGCTTGCCAAAACAGTTTTTAATGTTGTATTTATATCATCTATTGTATTCTTGTAGGAATGATTAACATTGCCAAGGTCGTTTCTTAACAGGGATATTGTTCTTAAAATATCTTCTTTATCTGTTTTGTTTGTTGCAATATCATTGAGTTTAGTTTCAATTCCCGCTAATATTGCTTTTTCTTGTCTTGCTTCCGTATAGAAATTATTTACATTCTTAGAAAATACATCAAACAGTTCTTTCATATCATCATTTTTTACATGGTCATCCTGAGAATTGTAAACTGCTTTGAGTGCTTTTTCTATGTCTTCAAATTTGTTAAGGGTTTGAGTGTATTTTTCATCAACCGATAGGGCAAGTTCATTGATATATGCTTTAAACAAATCGGCATTAGTATCCAAATTTGTCATATTAAGTTTTGAATTAATGCTTGTGAGCAGGCGGTCAAAACTGTCCGCATTTGTATCATTACTCTTTTGCATATCGTTGAGTAAACTTATTATTCTTTCTATATCCTGAGCCATTTTAAATCCCTTAACATTATGTATAACTATCCCTACATGCTAATTTTATCAACTTATAACCTATTAGTAAAATAATTTACTCTTATTTATTACAAATGTTAAGCAGAAAAAATAAATGTGGCGATAAAATATTTAGTTAGTGTTAGTATAGAACATGTATAGAGTTTTAAGAGGGGATGACATGAGTAACATTGTAATTGACAAATCAAAGTGTAAGGCTTGTTATTTGTGTATGAAAGAGTGTCCTAAAAATTTAATTAAAATCAGTGATGATACAAATAATTTAGGAAACAGAGTGGTAGAATTTCAGGACCCTAACGGTGAATGTTTGGGTTGTGCAATGTGTGCTACAAGATGTCCTGATTTGGCTATCACTGAGGTTTACAGAGGATAAGTTGTTTTTGAAAGGTTAGTTTAATGACGGCAACAATTACAGATAAAAAAGTTTTGATGAAGGGTAATTATGCAATAGCAAATGCTGCTGTTTTGGCAGGTTGTCAGTGCTATTTCGGTTATCCTATTACTCCGCAGAGTGAAATCGGAGAGTTTATGAGCGGTAAGATGCAGGAACTTGGCAGAGCCTATGTTTCCGCTGAAAGTGAACTTGCCGCAATAAATATGACAATCGGCGCGTGTTCAACTGGTGTAAAAGCCATGACTTCGTCTTCTTCATGTGCGGTTTCACTTATGCAGGAAGGTTTATCTTATGCAACTTCAGACCAACTTCCAGTAGTTTTGGTTAGTGTTATGCGTGGCGGCCCGGGGTTAGGTAATATTTATCCTTCACAGGGCGATTATTTTCAGGCTACAAGAGGGGGCGGAAACGGGGATTACAAACTCATTGTCCTTGCTCCGTCAACGGTTCAGGAATGTGCTGACTTGACTTACAAAGCATTTTATCTTGCTCAGAAGTACCGCAATCCGACAGTCCTTTTAGCCGATGGTTTATTGGGACAAATGATGGAGCCGGTTGAATTTAAAGAATATCCGTATCCTGAAATCGATAATTCACAATGGAAATTGTCGGGGGCAAAAGGCAGAGATGCAAGAATAATTCGTTCTTATGCTCCTTTAGCAGATAATCAGTGTGTATTCCTTGAAAAATTATTTGAAAAATACAGGACAATTGAAGAAAACGAAACAGAATGGGAAGAAATCGGGACGGAAGATGCTGATATTGTTCTTGTCAGTTTCGGTTCTACTGCAAGAAATGTCAAAACGGCTGCTAAAATATGCAGACAAAACGGAATGAAAGTCGGTGTTTTAAGACCGATTACCCTGTTCCCGTTCCCATCAAAACGCTTGCAGGAATTATCACAAAAAGTGAAAATGTTTATAAGCGTCGAAGTCAATATGGGGCAAATGGTTCAGGATGTAAGACTTGCAGTAAACGGCAAAGTTCCTGTTGAACTTATTCACAAAGGTGTTGGCACTCCGCCGTCACCTGAAGAAATAGTTAAGCAGATAGAGGAGTTAATATAATGGCAACACAAGTTTTTAAAATACCTGATTCATTTAAAAAAGATGCAAAGTACACATTTTGTCCGGGATGTGACCATGGTGTTGCAGTTCGTCTTGTCGGAGAATGCCTGTCGGAACTTGGCTTAACCGAAAACACAATCGCTGCTTGCTCTATCGGTTGTTCGGTTACTATTTATGATTTTTTAAATGTAGATTCTCTTGAAGCGCCTCATGGCAGAGCGTTGGCAGAAGCAACCGGTATCAAAAGGGCATGCCCTGACAAGTTTGTATTTACTTATCAGGGAGATGGTGATTTTGCCTCTATTGGTCTTGCAGAAAGTATGCATGCCGCTTTAAGAGGCGAAAAAATTTCGGCAATCTGTATAAATAATACAACTTACGGCATGACAGGCGGTCAATTAGGTCCAACTACTCTTTTAGGACAAGTTACGACTACTTCTCCTACGGGCAGAAATCTTGAATATTACGGTTATCCTATAAAAATAGCAGAGCATATTGCTCTTTGTGACGGAACTGCTTTCAGTGCAAGAGTTTCGCTTGATAGTGTTCCTAATATTCGTAAAGCAAAACAGGCTATAAAAAAAGCATTTGAAGTTCAAATGAAAGGTTTAGGTTTTGGATTTGTAGAAATCCTTTCATCTTGTCCTACGAATTGGAGAATGTCTCCTGAAAAGGCGCATGAACGTGTCAGAGATGAAATGATGCAGATTTTTAAACCGGGAATTTACAAAGATATTACAACTGAAAATTAAGGTGAAATAATTATGGAAAAAGACTTTATAATTGCAGGATTTGGCGGACAAGGAGTTCTTTTGGCAGGTGAAGTACTTGCAAATGGTTTTATGATTGATGATAAAAATGTGACTTGGTATCCGTCATACGGAGCGGAAATGCGTGGCGGTACGGTTAATTGTACTGTTGTAATGTCCGATGAAGAAGTAAGTGCCGTTCAGAAATCAAGTGCAGATTTTATTATTGTTTTAAATCAGGCATCATTTGATAAATACATTTCCTGGGTTAAAAAGGGCGGTTCTATTATTGTTAATTCTTCACTTGCTATGATTAAAAAGACAAGAGAAGATATAAATTATGTCTTTGTTCCTATTACCAAACTTGCACAGGAAAAACTCGGAAATATCAAAATGTCAAATATTTTGGCATTGGGAACATTATCAAGAGTAAGCAAACTTGTTTCACTTGAAACTTTGGAAAAGGCTTTGCATAATGTAATTCCTGCTCGCAGAGCAAACCTTATTCCGAAAAATATTGAAGCCTTAAAACTCGGTTATGAGTATGATTTATTAAAAGTTTAGTTCAAAATCACCTAAAAAGTTGATTTTAAATTTGTCGAAACAGTATATTCTTCATGTGTAAGTAGAAAGGTCTGTATAAAAGTGAAAAAACAACTAATTGCATCTATTCATGATAAAGAATTACAACTGTCGAAATTAAAACAACATATTGATAAAAGTGATATTTGTTCAGATTTATACAATAAAGTGTTAATTGAAAAGGCAATCTTAAAAAAACAACTTGACGATTTAAAAAATAATTCTATTGCATGTCGAATTAAGCATTTGGTTTCACGTCATGATGACAAGTTGATTTGTGATTATTTTAAGGGCTGATATTATTTTATAACATCTACATACTTACTAATGTATTGTTTTATTCCTTTTTGACGGTAAAGTTTCAGGTTGTTAAATTGTATAGCCCTGTGGTCTGCACAAACAATAGTCAGAGAATTTGTTTGAGAATTTTTGGCAATAATTGTATTTGCAGGGTAATTTACTTCTGTTTTGCATATTCTAAAATTATACGGGTCAACCGTAAAAAATACTTCTTTGTATGTTATGTAACTTGGCAAAAACGGATGCAGCGCTCTTATTGTGCGTGAAATTTCATCAGAACTCTGAATTGTAAAATCAAGCATCATTTCTTCTCCCGAAATATTAGGGAAATATGTTGCGTAGTTTTCGTTTTGATTAACAGGGGTTAAAATTTTTTCATTAAGATCGTTTAAAAATTCCGCAACAAGTTCTCTTGCTTTTGATACTGTTCTTTCTCTCAGTTCCCGAGATGTGTCACCTTCATAAATCCTTATCTTTTCCTGTTTTAAGATTGCCCCTGCATCGTACTCATCATTTACAAGGTGGATAGTCACTCCTGAATATTCTTCGCCATGCAAAATGGTTTGTATATAAGGGTTTGGTCCTCTGTATTTGGGCAATAGTGACGGATGCACATTTACTGTCGCAATTTTAGGTATATTGTAAGTCTTTGGTAAAATTAGTTCTTTCCATGTTCCTATTATGATTAAATCTACGTTTAGAGAAACCATAAGTTTTTGAAATGCTTCGCAATTTGCTGATTTTAGTCTTATTTGGTTTAGTTTTAGTTTTTTGATGAGTGTAACCTCAGGCGCAGGGGTAAAAAAATCATCAAGCATGATTTTTAGTCTTGATTTTGCCGTGTAATCATAGCGAAAAACTCCTGCAAGTTCTACTCCGGCATCAATAACGCCAAGTATAATATTTGCAAGCATTAAGCCTTTCCCTAATACAACCGCTCTCATAATGTAATTATATCAAAAAAATACGCTCTGTCCGAGCGTACTTTTTTTTTCTGAAATTTTTTATTTTACATAAGTAGTTGCAAGTTTTACAAATTGTTCAAACGTAATTGGTTCTTTTGTTCGTGCATCCATAACCGGTTTTGTGTTAAGCATTTGTTCATATTCGTCATGTAATTGTTCAATTGTTTTCTTTTGAACTGGATTGTCTATTTGCTCGTCAGCCATATTTTCTTTGATGTTTTGTTGCGCCTGTTTTAAATCGTCATAATTTTTGTAAGCAACCTGTGATTTTACTCTCTGATGTCCGAACATGTGAGCAATTTGTGTCCCGATAACAAGTAATGGTGCAAGTTCAGCAGCACCTCTTGCAATGTCTTTAATCGGTGACGGAAATTTTGCAGCCAATTCAGATGCTTTATTCAAAATTTTACTGTCATTGAGTCCGTTTCTTACTTTTTTTAGTCCTGAAAGAAGTTTTTCATTATCTGCAACTTTCATAGCCTTAACGATGGCTTTTGTTCCGAGTTTGTCAACACCTGCAAGAACTCCAAAACCTGCAGCAAATGTTGCAATAGAAGAAATTACAGGATTATTTTTGATAACATCAATTCTTTTTGCAAGGTAATCTTTTGTATCCCATAATACACCCAAAGCCGCAAGTCCTGCAGCCCAACTTGCACTGACTAAGCCAAAACGTGCAAATTTTAAGGCTCGTACATTATGTTTGCCGAATTTTGCAATGGCTTCCGGTGATAATTTCGCCGCAGCGGCTGAAAGCCCGCCTGCTAAAGGTAATGTTACAAATAAGGCATTGTCTATTGCTCGGTGTTTTCTGTCATTGACATCATTTGAGGCTTTCTTCCATGCTATATCTCTTAAATCTCTGTCTTTCAACTTTGCAAAAAGTTGTTCCTCCGCACTCGCCTTAAATGCCGTATTATTAGCATTCTGACTTAATGAAACAGAATTTACCTGCATATAACACCTATACCTTTCGCAACAATATTATACTATAATTCCAAAGTCATGTGAATTATTTTTTTGCTAATTTATATAAAAATATTTATAAATATTTACAATTAATCCTGTTTTTCTTACTATTTGTCTATGAGCAGATTTTTTATATCTACAATGGGTTGTAAATCAAATCAGTTTGAAACGGCAATAATTAAAGAAAATCTCATAAATAACGGATTTGAGGAAGTTAATAATCTTAACAATGCTGATTATTTTATTCTCAATTCATGTTCTGTCACACACAAAAGTGATAATGAGGCATTTTATCATTTACGAAATGCCAAGCATAAAAATCCTCAGATTAAAACTGTTTTGACAGGTTGTATTGCTCAAATTGAAAAAGATGGACTTTTAAAAAAAGATTTTATTGATTACGTCATAGGAAATGATGACAAACTGCATCTTTATAAATATCTTGACAATGAGGAAAAATATTGTGTTTCTGATGTGATGACTATTGATAAATTTAATGAAGTTTTACTTGCAGATACTTCAAAAACAAGAGCGAGTCTGAAAATTCAGGACGGATGTGATTCAAGATGTGCATATTGTATAATTTGGAAGGCAAGGGGCAAAAGCAGAAGTGCGTCAAGTGATTTTATAATTAATCAAATTAATAACTTTGCAGATGCCGGATTTAAAGAGGTAGTATTGACCGGAATTCACATTGGTCAGTGGGGAAAAGATTTCGGTTTGAGTTTGATTGATTTATTAAAAGATATAGAAACTAAAACAAATATAAATCGTTATCGCTTGGGCTCTCTGAATCCCAATGAAATAGATGATGAACTGCTTGAATTTTTGCAAAAATCTGATAAATTCTGCCCGCATTTTCATTTGTCTTTGCAAAGTGCAAATGATAATACTCTGCGCTCTATGAACAGATTTTATAAGACGGATTTTTATTTAAAACAAATTGAACAGATAAATGATATGTTTGATTTGCCGTTTTTAGGCAGTGATATTATTGTCGGATTTGCCGGTGAAAGTGATGAAGATTTTGAAATAACAAGGCAGAATCTTGAAAAATCCGGCTTGTCGCAAATTCATACGTTCCCGTATTCGGTTCGCAAAGGTACTATCGGTGAAAATATGCCCAATCAGGTTGATGATGTTGTCAAAGAAAAAAGAGCAAATATTGTGAAAGAAATTTCACGCAGAAAATATAATGATTTTGTAAATAAAAATCTCGGTAAAACTCACGAAGTTCTTATTGAAAAACATCGCGACAAACATAATGCCAATTTAAAAGGGGTTACAAGAAATTATCTGACGGTACAAGTTATATCAGAACGGGAGGATTTATATAATACCTTGCAAAAAGTCAGACTTACTGAATTCAAAGGTGAAATAATTTATGGTGTGTTTGTTTAAAATTCAGGCTTTTCATAAAATTTTGAAATATCTAAATCAATTTGTCCTTTTGAAACCTTATAAATTGTGTCTTTAAATTCTTCGATGTATTTTGGATTAATTCTGTTTTTTTCAAAAACACCTTCGTGATACAGGTCAATTAGTTTATTTACATATTTTTGGCAGTAGTATGGAGTATTCGGACGGAGTTTCATTTGTTCCGTAAAATCAATGCTTTTTCTTATGGAATTTTCTCTTGTTGTTGCCCCTGCAAAGTTTGCCATAACATCAGGTCCGCCTTCCGATTTAGGGAAAATATGCTCAACAGATGCCAAATATGGCCAAAGGATTCTTGACGCAATTTTATCGGAATTTTCCCCTGAAATTTTTACCATATATGCCGAAAAATCTTCGTTTGATGTCGGGAGTTTAAACGCTTCCTGCATAATTTTTTCGTGCATTTCCTTATCGGGTAAATCGTCTATTATTCTGCCCAAATCGTATATAAAAGATTTTCTTGAAAACGGTGCAATAATTTCTTTGTTTGTCAGTCGGGCTTTTGATGTTCCGATAAGTTCTTTTAATTCGGCATTATTTTTCAGTACGGATTTTTTAAGAATCCAGTCTAACATTCCCATTACTTTAATTTGTTTGTCTATTGTCGCAGGGTTTGTGGTATTTGAAAGACGCTTTGATTCTTTCATAAGTTTATTCATAACTTTTTTTGCTTTTAAGTCGTTTTCGTTTACAATATTGTCTTTAATTTTTGCAAGTTTATACTTAAATTCGTAAGAGGAGAACGGAATCAGGACAGGTCGTTCGTTTAGCCTTTTACCTGTTTCTTTCATTAAAAGTGAAAATTTTAGGCGGTATTCTTCTGGCAGTTCGTTAAAAGTTGCCTGTAAATTACGAAAAACTCCGCTTTGTTTTTTACGCAAATCCCGTCTGTAAACAGGCTCAATTTCACATAACAGTTGTTTTAAATTCATATCAGGATGAACTTTAGAACGGGCAGAAATTATCCCCATTATTCGTTCTTCCATACCTGAATAACTGTCTTTGTATCTTGAAAGTATTTCTACTGATTCTTTTGACGGCTTTTCAAAAACACCGCTTTTAATAAGTTTAGATACTTGTTTAGGATCAATCATTGGTACACCGCTGTAAATGCAGGGTAAATTGTACTTAAATAAGGCTCGCAGTTTTGATGAATTTTGGATAGAGGTAAACGGAATTTGATATGTCGGCATCAGAGATAAATCGCTAATATTTCTGTAATTGTCAAGCGTAATACTGTCCCTTTTGCTCCTTGATTGGACAGCAGGGACTATATTATACCCGTTTACACCGTTGAGACTGATTGCCGAAATTCTCATAAATGTTCTCTACATTGTACCACTACATTTTTTATCGGTATAATTTGTAAAAAACTTTAATAAATATAATTTAGGTTTGTGTTATAATTTTAAAGGTAAGAAGGATAGATTATGAATTTTGATAAAGATAAACTTGTTTCGTCTATTAAAAAACTTGCGGATGCAAAGGTTCTTGTGGTCGGCGATTTGGCATTAGATGAAATGATATATGGTGATGCGGAAAGAATTTCAAGAGAAGCACCTGTTTTAATATTACAGCATACAAAAACAAAGCATATATTAGGCGGAGCCTCAAATGCCGCACACAACGTTGCAACATTGAACGACGGTAATGTTGGAGTTGTCGGTGTTGCAGGGGATGATTATCACCGAGGTTTTTTATTTGATACTTTCAAAGATGCCAAAATAAATTGTGACGGAATCGTAATTGATAAAGACCGTAAAACTATTGTAAAAACAAGAATTTCAGGTTCTATTACAACATCTATTACTCAGCAGATAGTAAGAATTGACAGACAATCAAAAGGTTTTATTTCGGAAGAAACCGAAAATAAAATTCTTGCAAAAATTGAAAAACTTTTGCCTGAATATGATGCTGTTATACTGTCAAATTATCATATCGGAACGCTTACGGGTAAAATTATAAGTTATACGACAGAACTTGCAAACAGACTTGGCAAAGTCGTTGTTGTTGATGCTCAAAGGGATTTGGGTTCATATAAAAATGTAACGTCCATGACCCCGAATTTACCTGATACTGAAAAATCAGTCGGGTTTGAAATACATAGTGAAGATGATTTGAAACGGGCAGGTGATTTGTTGCTTGAGCAGACAAATGCAAAATCAATCTTAATAACCTGCGGAGCTGATGGTATGTTTGTAACCGAGCCTAATAAGAAATATCAAAAAATTCCGGTATTTAATAAATCTGAAGTGTTTGATGTTACAGGTGCCGGTGATACGGTTACGGCGGTTTATTCTCTTGCTTTGGCATCCGGAATCGACCCTGTATATTCGGCACTAATCGGTAATGTCGCTGCAAGTATTGTTGTAAGACAGTTTGGCTGTGCAACAACGACAATTCAGGATTTACTTAATGCCGTTGAAAAATTGTAGTATATAAGGAGAATTATATGGAAAAATTTAAAGAAATTATGAAAAAAATCAGACTTGTTGATTTTATAATAATTGCTTTTTGTTTGGTTGCGTTATGCGTTGGATTTTACACTTATAAAGGATTCAGGCAGACTGCCGATAAACAAATTGAAGCAACATCAAAGATTGTTTTTAAGGTATTTATGAGAGGGGTTACTTTCTCAGGAGAACAAATTCCGATTAAAAAAGGTGAAAAAACTTTTATCAGCATAAGAAATGTTCCTTATTCAAATCTTGATGTTGTTGATGTAAACGCAGACAGAAGAAAGATTGTAATTCCGACTCCGACAGGACAAAAGGTTTTGACTGTGACAGATGTTGCCCAACCGGATTTGTATGATGTTGTTGTGACCTTGACTGATACTGCAAAAATTACTAAAGACGGTGCTGTAGTCGGCGGAAACAAAATTAAAATGGGTTTACCTATCACTTTAGAGGGTGCGGATTACAAATTTACCGGTTCGGTGTCTGATTTGAAAGTTATAGATGCCGTTGATGATGAAAAAGTAAACAGAGATATGAATACAACAGATGATGTTCAATAGTATTTTGAAATTTTTACAAGATAAATTAAATTATTTTTATAACAACAGTTTAATTTTGCAAAATATTGATAAAATTATTTTGCCGTTTATATTGCTTACCTTTATATCTTCAATGTTTATGAATTCCGATTATATCGGGTTTATTGCATTGATAGTAATGTTTTTAACCTTTATAAAATTTATTTTTTGCAAAGGACAAAAATTTGAACTAAAAGCATTTGAACTGTTTTTGTTGATATATTTTATGATTGTTATTGTCAGTCTTTTTGGTTCAACTCTTTTTTCTTTGAGTTTAAAAGGATTTTTCAAGACTTTTGTTTATATTGGTTTTTATTTTTCCGTAAGCAGGTATTTAAAGGATAATAAAAATCATATCCCTTTAATTTTGGGTACAATAGCGGGGTGTATTACTTTTGAGGCCTTAATCGGAATATTCCAAAGCACTTTGCATCTTGAACAAATTTCAACTTGGCAGGATACATCAAATCTTAATCCTGAAGATGTAATTTCAAGGGTTTATGGTACATTAAAGCCATTAAATCCTAATCTTTACGGCGGATATTTGGTATGTGGTTTGCCTGTTGTAATAGGCAGTGTATTTTATTTTTTGTATAAAAAATCATATAAACTTCTGTTATTTTCTGCTTTGTCTTGTTTATGCGTTTGTTATTCAATACTGCAAACAGGTTGCAGAGGCGCATATTTATCAATGATACTTGTTTTTGGACTTGTATTTTTGTTGAGTGCAAAATTTTTCTGGAATACTTATAAAAAAATCTATATTTCAATAATAAGCGGTGCAACATTATTGATGATTTTTGCTTTGACATTTGTAAATTCATTGAGATTACGATTTTTGTCTATTTTTGCAATGAGAAATGATTCATCTAATTCTTTCAGATTTAATGTCTATCATTCGTCATTAGAAATGTTTAAGGATAATTGGCTTTTGGGAATAGGTGTCGGAAATAAAAATTTCAGAGAAATTTACGGTTTATATATGAAAACAGGCTTTGATGCTTTGAGTGCTTATAATATTTATCTTGAAACGGCTGTAGAAAGCGGAATTTTTGCCCTCATTTCGTTTGTTGCATTTTTAGGGAAACTTATTTACGACGCAGTGAAATATGTTTTAACATCAAAAAATATCGTAAATGTAATTTTTGTTTGTGCGTGTGTAATTTCAATATGTTCTGCACTTTTTCACGGTCTCGTAGATACGATTTATTTCAGACCTCAACTTCAGTTTATATTCTGGACTTTTGTGGCCGTAATATACTCAATTCTCTCTGATAATACTGATATTTAGCAGCAAAAACCGCCCATTCCCCAGCCCATGCCGTAAGGCATCATTCCGTAGCCGTAGTTCATTGAATAACTGTAACAACACGGACTATTGAAAAACATCCAAGGGGTGCAGGCACTCATCAGTCCTAATGTCCCTATAGTATTAGAAACAGGATTGCCGTATCCTGCATACAAGTTTATTGTATTCCCGACAGGATTGCCAAATCTTTGCATTTCATAGGCAACTTCATTTCTTGCAAGTCCGTTAAAAATATTCCCTGCAAATTGTGTTGTTGCAACCTGTGGAGTTGCACCATTGTTTCGGGCATCAATGTAACTTACAAGCGACTGCAAACCGCAATTTATTCCGCTTAATGTTCTCATATTCTCTGCGTAGCCCAAGTGTCTCTCCTTGAATTTGTTATTATCTATTAATATAAAGTTCTTGCTGTCATAAAAATTGCTAATATTTTGCTATATGTTAAGATATATTAAGTATATACTTTTTATATAAATAATTCGGGCAGTTAAATTTAATCCTTACGGCAATTATTTTAAATGTATCAGCGGTTATAATTTTTTTATAGAGATTTTGTGTATGGAGAATTTTATTATGTTTATCGGGAACAGTTTAAATGAGTGCGTGTTTAATCGCCTGGAAATGAAAAATATTGACAAAAATTTATTGCCTTGGTTTGAAGATATAATTGATGAAAACAATTGTAAAATTGAACGCAAAGAGTGGAAAAGCAAGTATAACAGTTATGTTGTATATGATTATGAACCGTTTTGTACTGATGGCTTTGAAATTAATCTTTTAATAACTGCAAAAGACTGTGCACATCTGAATTTTGTCAAATATCTTTATGATGAAAAGGTTAGTACAATTGAATATCTGAATAATTGCGTAATGATTTAAGCATTAAAAAGCCCTCAATTAAGAGGGCTTTTTGTTTACATTTTATTCTATTCTGCTGATTCTGCTGATTCTGCTGCAGGTGCGGTTTCGCCAATTTCTTTAAAACAGTCTTTGCAGTAAACTTCTCTGCCCGGAACAGGTTTAAACGGAACCTGAGTTTGTACTCCACATTTTGAGCAAACAGCATCAAACATTTTTCTTGATTTGCGGTGTTGTTTTCTTCTTGCTTTACGACATTCAGGGCATCTTTTCGGTTTGTTTACAAGCCCCTTTTCTGCGTAAAACTCTTGTTCTCCCGCACTAAATACAAACTCCTGACCACAGTCCTCGCAGACTAACTTTTCATCTTCGTACATTGTTTTTCTCCTGATTTGTGTACTTCAGGTCTTTTTAAGACCGACTATTCAAGTCTTATTTTACACTTTTTTCAGAATAATGCAAGTTTAAGGTTTATTATTTATAAAATTGTAACATGGTATTATTTATTTTTGATGTTTTGATTATAATATAGAAACGAAGCATATATTTACGGAGGTATTAAAAATGAAAGGTATTATATTAGCCGCAGGTGCAGGTACAAGGTTATATCCGGCTTCTCAGCCGATATCAAAAATTTTATTACCGGTTTATGATAAACCTATGATTTATTATCCTTTGTCAACTTTAATGTTGGCAGGAATCAGAGATATTCTCATTATTACAAATGAGGCTGATAGTGATAATTTCCAAAAATTGCTTGGTGACGGTTCGCAGTTTGGATTAAATATTCAGTATAAAATTCAGTATGTTCAAAGAGGGATAGCTGATGCATTTTTAATTGCTGAAGATTTTATTGCCGGAGATGATGTTGCATTGATTTTAGGTGATAATATTTACCATGGTTTTGGTTTTTCTACCTTCTTAAAACAGGTGCTGGAAAACAAAGATGGTGCGACTGTATTCGGTTACAGAGTAAAAGACCCTGAAAGGTTTGGAGTTGTTGAATTCGACAGAAATGGTAAGGCGTTATCGTTAGAGGAAAAACCGTCTAAACCAAAATCAAATTATGCTGTTACAGGTTTGTATTTCTATGATAAACATGTTTGTCAGTATGTGAGAACGCTTACTCCGTCTGCAAGAGGAGAACTTGAAATTACGGATTTGAATAAGGTTTATCTTGAAAACGGTAAACTTAATGTTGAAATTTTAGGCAGAGGTTTTACTTGGCTTGATACAGGGACTCAGGATTCTATGCTTGAAGCGGCAAATTTTGTTCGTGCAATGGAAGCAAATAAAGGTCAATTGATTTCCTGTCTTGAAGAAATTGCACTTTATAAAGGATTTATTACTCCTGATGAACTTGAAAACAAATTAGAACGCTTTAAAGGCAAAAGTGCATATTATGATTATGTATTTGATTTAATAAATGCCGAAAAATCAATGCAAAAGGTCAATTTCTAACCTGCAAAAAATG
Source organism: bacterium (assembly GCA_017470815.1). Classification (GTDB taxonomy): domain Bacteria; phylum Cyanobacteriota; class Vampirovibrionia; order Gastranaerophilales; family Gastranaerophilaceae; genus Zag111. The sequence continues at coordinate 42,165 of JAFUXT010000016.1, forward strand.
TTTTGTATAAAATATAGAACGCAATTATAAGCAGTACAAGGGTAAACCATAATGCTCCCCCTGATGATTTTTTATCAAGCGTGTTGAAATCTCTTGTTTGTTCTTTCTCCGGCGTTTTGGTAATATTGTCATCTGTTGTGTTTGTTCTGTTTTTTTCTTTTGGACTTTCGTCAATATATGCTCTTTCGGGCTTTTCTATATGCATCCCGAACAGGATTTTCAAAATTATTCTTAACGGGTTTGTAAAAAATTCTGTTACAATATCAGGGTTATATTGATATTGCGGGTCATCAAGGTAGTTATAAATGTTATCAACAACTTCATAATCGTTATCAATAATTTTTCCCTGCCCAAAATCTGTTAAATCATTTCCGCAAAACGGGCAAAAAGGGACATCTCCGATTTCCTGACCGCATTTCGGGCATATTTTTGTGTCAAAATTTACATTGTACCCGAACACTCTTGAAAATGCCTTATCAAATTCTCTTTCGTTTTCTTTATTCGGGACTACATATAGTTTAGTTCCGCAGTGTGCGCAATATTCGACGATTTTGTTGCATTGAGGACATCTTACGAATTCATCTTCCTGGCTGTATGCACATGAGGTACAGATATTAATTTTTTCTTTGCAATGCGGACAGGGCATTTTTACTCCTTAATTGTTTAATTTGTACCTTATAACCTGATTGCTGCCTTGTGCCGAAACAAAAAGCAAATCTCCTGTTATGTGCATGCAGTATGGACTTTGAATGTTTGTAATAATTTCTGAAACTTCTCCGCCTGAATCAACTTTCAGCACATTGTTTTTATTGTAATTTGCGATGTATAAATTTCCCTGATTGTCTCTTTCCAAACCTATTGGACCGTCAATTTTCGGGCTTTTTATATAAACCATTTTTTGATTGTCAGGGGTTATTTTATAAATAGTATTGTCTGAAAAACCTGCTACATAAAGATTGCCGACCGAGTCTGTTGCAATTCCGGTAGGGCTTGAAATATCATTATAAACCCCGTTGGAATTATTCATAGGGTTTGCATCTGCAAATGACTCCGGTTTATTTTGCTCTGCCTGTGCAGTTGGTATGTCCATTTCTAAAGTGTCTGCCAGTTCTTTTGCTCTTGAACCTATCAATGAATCTGTCGGAATCAAAGTAAGATACATTTTTGCTTTATCAATGTTGCCAAGTTTTTTACTTAATTCTGCTGCTTTGTAAACTGCCTCATAATCATCAGGCTTTCTTAAAATAATTTGTTTGAATGCATTAAGTGCCTGATCATCTTGCTTTAAATATTCCATTAAAGAACCCAAATTAAAATAGGCATCAATATAATTCGGGTCAAGTTCGGTTGCCTTTTTAAAGCATTCCGCAGCCTGTTCATAAGAACCGACCTGATAGTATTCTATACCTTTATTATACTGAAGTTTTGCTTCACTTGCCAAATCCGCATAAGCAGGAATGAATGTCCCTGCCGCAATTGTTAAAGCGACTGCCAACTTCAAAATTTTATTTAATTTCATCAAGTTCCTCGATAATTTTTTTGTTCTTATCCGCAAAATCCTTGCCTCTTGAAATTATAGCCTTTTTCAAAATCTGTGGCAAGTTTATTACGCTCATTTGTTCAAAATTATCAGGCAACCTTAAACTCCAGTTTTTATCCCCTGATGTTCCCGGAGTATTGTATGTTTCAGACATATCAAAAAAGTCAGTAAAGAAAATTTGTATGTTTTCTGCCTTGCAGGCAAAAAGTTCTACAAGTTTTGTTTCTTTTAAGAAATCCTTATCCTTGGTCATTCTTACAATAATTTCGTCAGGATTTTGTTCGTCTTGATACAAATCTTCAACCAAATTCTTTACATGCAAATAACCTTTGTGGGTATTAACCAAAGATTTTGCCCATTCGCTTACAGGTTTATTGTCGTGTGTTCCAACCATTGCCCAGCAGTGAGGTGTAATGTTTTTGCATCTGTACGGGTCAAGTGGTTCTGTCGGAACAGTAAACTGAGTTAATCGCATACCTAAAAGGTCATATTCTTTCATTACTGCTGCAACAGGGTTTGTCAAAGTCCCCAAATCTTCACATACGATTGAATCTTTTGTTAAACCTTCTTCTTTTGCCGCAGCAATAACGATTTTTTCTATTAGTCTGCCGTATTTTTTTATTTGTTCATCTGTTAGATTTTTTACTCTCTTTTCATTATCTGCGGTGTATTCCATGTCTAAATCTTCAACTGACGGAATAGCAAATTTTTTCAAAAATTCGTGTTCCGGAGATGAAAATAATCTCCCAGCACCCATTTCAGGCATTGGTTTTGAACCTTTTTTATATACCCATGGATCAATTAAGCCTACAATGTGGTCGATTCTTACTCCGCCCGGGTTTTCTCTGAACATCTTTTTATAAAGATTCTTCATCAAAATCCCTGCTTCGCCCAATGTTCCATCTGCATTATAAAGTTTATCAGGGTTTACAACCGGAAATCCCCAAGCCTGACCGTCTTTTGAAAAATAATCAGGGGGGCAACCCAAACACCAACCTTCTAAAAATAGAGACTGGTAAGCCCATTCATCTCTGTCAGAGAATGCAACCTGCCTGTCTGCAATCATTTTTATATCTCTGTCTTTTGCAAACTTTCTTGTTTCTTCGTTTTGCTTATTTAAAACAAACTGAATAAATTTATACCTGTCAATTTCTTTTGAATATTTTTTTGTAATTTCGTCAATTCTTTTTGAAAATTCTATTTTTTCTTCATTAGATTTTGGGTTTAATAAATTTTTATCCGTTTCGGATTTCCAATTGTGCCAATAGTCACAATCATGCTCGATAGCAAGTGCTTCATACAAACTATCATTATCGAGCCAATTTTTATTTTGAATTTTATATGATTCAAATTCTTTATTTAATTTTTTGTCATTTAGTTTTATAAAATTATCGTATGCTTCGGATAGTGCTTCTTCCTGTTTGTTTGTAATATATGAATAACTTGTCTTATTTTTGTTTTTATTCGGGTTATTTTCTACAATTTCTTTAAAACTATTTTCCGAAAGAATTTTGCCCCATTTTTTTGTTGTAAGTTCTTTTAAATCAATAAATAACGGGTTATTAGAAAAAATAGTTCCCGTATAAGGTGAAGCATCCGAAGATTTTGTCTTTCCTGCAGGTCCCATCTGAATAGCATCAAATAAATCTTGTGCATATTCAATAAACTTTTTCCCTCCGTTAGAATTTATTGTCCCGAAACCTGTATTTTCGCCCTCAACAGCAGGAAAACTTCCGCCGTGCATAATAAATACAAAATTCTTTTTATCCAACGCTTTTAAGGCTTTTCTTATAATCTTTTTAGCCTTTTTGTCATTCATAAAACCCATAAATTACCCCTTATATAAACTAAAACATAACTCTTTTATTTCGCATTGTTGGGTTCTCGTCCCTCAAAATCTATTTATTTGTCAATATACAAAAAAATGGACCCGGTGGGACTCGAACCCACGACCAATTGATTAAGAGTCAACTGCTCTACCAACTGAGCTACAAGTCCATTTGATTTGCGTAGTCTATGTTAGCACCTCAAGAAAAAATTGCAAGTTTTAGGTCGTGGGATGATTTTGTCCACTTTTTGTCCACTTTTGAAAAAATTTGGAGACAAAATCCCTCCCGTGTCCATTTTTTAATAAGAAGCCAAAATTTCAATTGCGAATTTCTTTCTTCGAGTTTCAGTATGCACATAACGCATAGTAGTTTGGATACTGGCATACTGTTGCAAATAACATTCTTGACGTGAATGACGTTGCAGAAAATATTCTTGATGTTAATGATGTTGCAGATATTAAAGAAGACGTTTCAAAAGTTGCTGACATAGATGATTCTGTTGTTTCTGTTGCAGGAATTAAAAACAACGTTGTTGAAGTTGATAATAACAAAACAAACATCAATGCAGTAAACGCAAATGAAACAAATATTAATATCGTTGCAGAAAATATTCTTGATGTTAATGATGTTGCAGACAGTATTGAAGATGTAAATACTTGTGCCGATAATATGACGGCAATTCTTGACGCACCGAATCAGGCACAAACGGCAACGGAACAAGCAGAAATTGCAACCGATAAGGCAACAGAATGTCAAACGGCACTTGCTGAAGCTGAAGATTTAAGAGAAGCAACAGAAATATTAAACTTTATTGATTGCGGAAATATTGGAGATACTGAAGACGCGGTTTATGATTGCGGAACTCTTTCAGACACAGAAGACACGTTGTTTGATTGTGGCACAATGGATAATTTATTGCTTGCACGTGAAGACATTATAAATATTCTGAATTTACCGTTGTTGCAACAACAAGCAGACAAAACAGAACAAGAACTTGCAAGTGCGGAAATACGTATTACACAAAACGAAAATGATATTGAAGCAATAAATCTTCATCTTGATTTGAATGACGGTGCAATTGAAGAACACGAAGACAGAATAACTGAATGTGAAGACGACATTGAAACTCTGACAGAAGCACTTGACATTGATGAAGATAAAATTGCACAAAATGAAAACGATATTGATAAACTTCAGGAATTAACAGACATATTCAATTATATTGAATGCGGTAATATCGGCAATACAGAAGATGAAGTTATTGATTGCGGAGTATTATCAGACAGTGAAGGTTCTGTTATTGATTGCTTAACAATGTCAGAAACCTGTGTAACAAAAGAAAATTTAAGAGATACAAACCTTATACCATATCTGAAGGCAACAGTGGAAGATTTAAGAGAGAAACTGAACTTTGCACTTGCGTTTATTACAAACCTTCAAGAAAACGGTATTGACTGCGGAAATATGATACCAAACGCAGAATAAAAACGTAATACAAATTGTTTAGTGAAAGGAGTAAAAAAATGACAATTTACGGTTTTAAAATGAAAAGAGGTACATTTGCAAACCTCAAATCAACAGGTGCCGTTTTAAGAGAAGGTGAACCTGTTTATTTAACAGACATTAGAAGAATGGTTGTTGGTGACGGTGTAACACAAGGTTATAAACTACCACAATTTTTAGATGATGAACATGAAGCAGCACTTGCTATTCTAAACAACACTTACAGAGGTGTAAACCTTGCAACAAAATTTGCAGAAGAAGTTGCTGATTATAGCGGTAATGCGTGGAAGTGGATACAAGAAGAACGTATCAACAGGGGCAAAGTTGCTGACTTATATCCGTGGGATTATATCCTTGCAGACCAAACAGGCAGAACAATATCTGACGGCACAACTTCTTACAACTTACCTACAAAAACGCATAAAATGCACATTGCCGGAATTAACACATATAAAAATTATGGCTATCCGTCAGGTTGTCCTACACATATTGACTTCCTTTCTGTATCAAGCACAATTGGTGTCAATATACCGTGGCAGACAAGAGATTTCAACAATGGTTCATCTGCAATCATATATCCGTGGCGACAATCAAAACTTTATGCTTGCTTGAATGGTGTTGATAACAGGCACAATGACAGGTCAGGTAATGAATTAGGTTTTGACGCAAGTTCAGGCGGTGTATTGCAATCATTACCGCAATATTTACAAGACAATATTGCAATGAAAAGAATGTTTGCTGATAGTAGATACAGTGGAAGTGGTGATTTAACCGAATCAACCGCAGGTGATGTTGATGACGTTGGTAAAATTTGGGTACCTCGTGAAGTTGAAGTTTACGGCTTCCCATGTAACTCACAACAGAAAGACGGCAACGGTGTTAATAGAAGTGCTTACGGTTCTATTCAATATCCGATATTTGCTAATAATAACGCAAAACAAGAAATGGGTAGAGTCAACGTGTGGTTGTCTTCCGTAGCGAGTGGCTCGTCTTCCCGTGCGTGCAATGTGGACGGCAATGGCGTTGCTAACGCGTTTGGGTGCACGGGTGCTGGGACTTCTGCGTGGGTCGGCTTCAGACTTCAGAAACAATCTTAAAATCTGTGTAGTCGGTCTTTATGACCGAAAGCCTGTTTAGATTCGTAGCAGGTCTTTGCAAGAAGTTTTATATAAACATAACACCAGAAACAGTAATGACTCATTATGAGTTTGGACAGAAACATCCAAATACATCAAGTTATGGGAAGATAGATATAATTTACTTACCCCCTTACCCAGAACAACCTAAAGAATGTATAGGGAATTTTATACGTTCTAAGGTTAGATGGTATTACTCGAAAATACTATAACATTCCAATACTCTATTTTAAAACCCTATAAGTCTCGGCATTAACTTGTCGGGACTTTTTTATTGTTTTAGCACTAAAAAAGAGAGGATTTCTCCTCTCTCTTATAGGTAGAAAGCACTACTTATTTTGGGAATAAATTCATTATAAATCTGTGTCCATTTTGTGTCCACTTTTTTACAAATTTCAAAAATGGAATTAAGATATTACTGGGTTTCAGCGGTTAAAAATTGATTAAGAGTCAACTGCTCTACCAACTGAGCTACAAGTCCATTTGATTTGATATACATATACTAACATCTAAATTTTATTTTGCAAGATTTTTAGTGCAAAATAAATGCCTGTCAAATTCGTCAAAATCCCTTATAATGTCACTGACCTCAGGCATTGAGGTATAAAATTCATAAGGTTCTTCAGAGCATATTGCAATAATTTTGCCGATTCCTGCTCTGTTGGCAGACTTAATTCCTGATATTGCATCTTCAACAACTATACAATCTTTTGGTTCTACCCCCAAATTCTTTGATGCAATTTGGTAAATATCCGGAGCAGGTTTGCTCGGCACTACTCCGTCTGCATATACAACTTTATCAATATCAAACCATTTTGCGAGTTCAAAATGCTCAAAGTAAAAATCAACATTTATTTTATCAGACATTGTTGCAATAGTTCTTGGTATTTCGTTTTCTTTTAAAAAATCCAAAAACTCTACTGCACCTTTTGCCAAATGAAAATTTTCTTTGTCTTTTAATGCTCTTTGACGGTACAAAGCCTCTTTTTCCTGTCCGTATTTTTCAACCATTTCAGGTTCAGGTTTTCTGCCGATTGCATATTCTATGATTTCTTCATTTGTTCTGCCAAACATGTGCAGAATCATCTCTTCATCGCTAAATTCCGTTCCCCTCAAAATTTTTGAAAATTCTCGCCATGCTTGCTTATGCATTGCGCTGTCCCAATAGAGTGTTCCGTTAAAATCAAAAATTATGCCCTTAAAATTCATGTTCTTCCATCATTTTGTTATACATATCAAGATAAGTCTGCGCTTGTTTTTCTTTTCCCTGCATTTTGTATGTGTAAGCGAGATTATAATATACATTTGGTTCGTTTGCTCTTAAATCAACCGAACGGAAAAAATTATATCTTGCCTGTGAATATTTTTTCAGTTGTAAATATGCACAACCGATATTGTAGTATCCGTATGAAAAATCAGGTTTGTATTTTACTGCAAGTTTAAATTCCGTAAGCGCCATGTTGGGTTGATTTTTTGTTAAATAAATGTAGCCCATGTTGTAGTGCGGTTTATAAAATTTCGGATTTTTTTGTGCGGATTTGTTGAACATATATAGTGCCTGTTCAATATTTTCTTTATCCTGCATAATATTGCCCATTAAAAGCCAATCTTCCGCACTCCTTTGTTCCTCGGGGATTTGCTCCAACATTTCAAGTGCTTTATCAATGTCATTTTGGGCATAAAACACTCTTGCCTGCTGACTATGCGTATTATCCTGTGTCTGCTCTTGAGATGACTGTTCTTTATTGAACGAAAATCCGTAGCAATTTGTTGCAGGTATAATTAAACTTGCTATTAATAATGAAATTAAAAATCCCTTCTTCATAATTGAAATTATATGACAAAAATTTTTTTTCAGCCAAATAAATTTGACTGTCAAAAAAAACGGGTAATAATGTCAGACAGATGTCTCTTTTAAATATGCGCTCTACATAAAACGCATAACAAAACCTAATCCTGTCATTACTCCTTTTGACAGGATTCTTTTTACATAATATTTGTTATAGGAATATGTTGAGAGATTAAAAATTTCTGCTTGTTCATTCTTTCTCTTTTCTTGCGATGAAAAGAGAAAGAATGAACCAAGAAAGAGAAAATACGCTATTTCACTGCAATGCCTGACGGCATTGCTCCGCGCATAAGATATAAGTATAAAATGTTCATTCGTTTTTGTCCTTACGGACAAAAATCAATCAGGCGCCTAAAACTACGGCGCCTTTGATAAAAACTCATCAAGCGCGCGCCGTTGTCCTTAGGCGCGCTAAGAGATTTTTGCCGA
>JAFUXT010000017.1 GCA_017470815.1 bacterium
CAATCTCAATCTGAAACAGTATGGCGTCAGGCTAACAGATACGAAGTTCCTCGTATGGTATTTGTCAATAAAATGGACAGAACAGGTGCAGACTTCTATCGTGTAGCAGAACAAATCAAAACAAGATTAGGTGCTAATGCTGTTCCTATTCAGTTGCCAATCGGTGCTGAAGATAAATTTACAGGTTTAGTTGACCTTATGACTATGAAAGCCGAAATCTATACAAACGATTTGGGTACTGATATTAAAGAAGAAGAAATTCCTGCAGACTTACAGGCAAAAGCAAAAGAATACCATGATGCAATGGTCGAAGCGATTTGTTCTGAAGATGATGCTTTGATGGAAAAATTCTTTGAAGATCCTGATTCAATTACTATTGAAGAATTGAAAGCAGGTTTAAGAAAAGCAGTATGTAACAACAAAATTGTTCCTGTTACTTGCGGTACAGCATTTAAAAACAAAGGTGTTCAGTTGTTATTGAACAATGTTGTTGATTATATGCCGTCACCTGTTGATGTTAAGGCTATCGAAGGTGAATTGGAAGACGGTACAAAAACAGTTCGTCATTCATCTGATGATGAACCGTTTAGTGCTTTGTCATTCAAAGTTATGACAGACCCGTTTGTTGGTCGTTTAACATTCTTGAGAGTATATTCAGGTAAAATCACATCAGGTTCTTATGTTTTGAACTCAACAACAGGTAAGAAAGAACGTATTTCACGTTTAGTTCGTATGTATGCAGACCAAAGACTTGAAGAAAACGGAGTTTACGCAGGTGATATCTGTGCGGCAGTCGGTTTGAAAGAAACTACTACAGGTGATACTTTGTGTGATGAAAAGAATCCGATTATCTTGGAAAGAATGACTTTCCCTGAACCGGTTATTTCTGTTGCAATTGAACCGAAAACAAAAGCCGATCAGGATAAAATGGGTATTGCACTTCAAAAATTGGCTGAAGAAGATCCTTCTTTCAGAGTTAAATCTGATGAAGAAACAGGTCAAACAATCATTTCAGGTATGGGAGAACTTCACCTTGATATCATCGTTGACCGTATGTTAAGAGAATTCAAAGTCGAAGCAAATATCGGAAAACCTCAGGTTGCATACAGAGAAACCATCAGAGGAACTGCCGATCAGGATTCTAAATTCATTCGTCAGTCAGGCGGTAAAGGTCAATACGGACATTGTAAAGTCAGAATTTCTCCTGCTGAAGAAAATGCCGGATTTGTATTTGAAAACAAAATTGTCGGTGGTGCTATTCCTAAAGAATACATTGAACCTGCAAGAAAAGGTATGGAAGAAGCACTTGAAGGCGGTATCTTGGCAGGCTATCCTATGATAGATGTTAAAGTAGAACTTTATGACGGAAGTTACCACGAAGTCGACTCTTCTGAAATGGCGTTCAAAATTGCCGGTTCTATGGCAATTAAAGAAGGTTGTAAAAAAGCACAACCTTGTATTCTTGAACCTATGATGAAAGTTGAAATTGAAATTCCTGATGAATTTACAGGTACAATCATTGGTGATATTTCTCGTCGTAGAGGAAGAATCGAAGGTCAGGAACCTCAGGGTAATACAGGTAATGTAATTGTTCGTGCCGTAGTACCTTTGGCTAATATGTTCGGTTATGCAACTGACTTACGTTCAAATACTCAAGGCAGAGGTACATTCTCTATGGAATTCCAAAAATATGAACAGGTTCCTAAGAATGTTGAAGACGAAATTATTGCTAAAGCAGGCGCTAAGGCATAGTTTCTAAATATAATCAAAAAGAGTCCGATTGTAAAAATCGGACTCTTTTTTTAGCAAAAATTTTTATTTACTTGTTTTAAGGTTTATATGTTTGCAATATCACCGGTAAAATTTTATAATCCATCGTTTGGTATTTTTTTTAATAATATAAAAGATGATGAAGGTAACCTAAAATACAGAGGAGATACTCGTATATGCCGTGATGATTTGTATTTCCCTGAAGTGGTTGATTTTTTGGATAAAAAGTATAAAAATGTTCCAAAAGTTAATGTAATAATGCATGCCTGTTCAAACGGGGAAGAAGTTTACTCATTTTTGGGAGTTTTGGTTTCAAGACTTGGAGAAAAAGCATCAAAATTTTTGCCTGTGAGTGCAAGAGATTTTGATGCGGAACATTTAAAACTTGCAAAAAAAGGAGTTTATCAGATTACTAAATCTGAATATATGCTTGCAAACAATTATATGAACGGCAATTTTTACACATATTTTGATTATTTACCTAATAAAATAATTAAAGATCCCTTATTAAAATATACAAATACCGTAAAAGTAAATGACATGTTAAAAACACTTGTAAACTTTCAACAGAGTGATATACTTGAGGATTCTAAACGAACGGATTTTAAAAATACAATACTTTTTGCGAGAAATTTTTGGCCATATTTATCAAATGTTCAGCGACATGAACTTGCAAGAACTTTGTCAAAAAATATGGACAGTTCATCAACTCTTATCGTGGGGGATTTTGATGAAGAAGAAGCAAACATTAGTGCATTATTAAAAATGTACGGCTTTGAAGAAACAGAAGCGGAAAATGTTTTTGAAAAACCGAAAATTAATAACTATAAACGGATTGTTAAAAATATATAAAACTTTTTATAACAGGAATTATTTTGTTGTTCTCTTTCTCAAATCATAAAAAATAATCTTATATTCCAAAATCTCTGCAATATGTCTTACTTCACTATATGGAATTGTTCCGTTACGCAATTTTTGAGATAACGATGCAAGCGAGTATTTTCGCCCTAATTTCTTTTCTAATTTTTGGGCAAGATAAGTCAGCGTAATATCTCTATCCGCAACAAGATTCTTTATTTCATTAAGGATTGGATTGTTCACGAGTCCTCCTATTTCTTAATGATAAATTATAAACTTGGATTATAGGGAAATTTCAATATAAATATTGACAAATTTATATTAATATTGAACAATGTAATCAGTCAATAATATTGATTTAAGGACTTATAAAATAATTTATCCATCATTAGACTTAAAAATAAAAGTCGCAAACTGCCGAAAACATTAACGGCAGTTTTTTTTGCAAAAAAGCACCGTTTAAATCGGTGCTTTTTAAGAATTGTATATTTAGTTATAATGCTTATTTACCGCCTCCGCCTGAGCCTCCGTATGTAAATTCAACTTTGATATTATTAGCAAGTAATTTTTGCCATGAGTTTTCGTAGTTCTGAACCTCATTTAGTTGGGTTTCAAAAGACTCTTTCTGTGCTTCAAGTTCAGATTCCCAAGCAGTTAAACTTGCCATTTCAAATTCGTGATCGTTTTGTAACTCTACAAGCACTTCCGCATATTCATCAGTTCCATAACCGATTTCAGGATCATAATACAAATTCTGCAACTTTTCGTTATATGCCATTTGTGATGTTGATGATGTTCTTGTGGCAGATAATTGCTGCATTTGAATATTTGATAATTGATTATTTATTCTGCTCTTTTGCTGAGTAAAAAATAATAATTTTTCTTGTAAATTTGCAACTGACATGGCTCTCACCTCGTATCTTTTTTATTCTCTCTTACACATGTAAAGTATTTTAAAAATGCCGGATTTCACAACTAAAGTTTTTTGTTACATTTGTTTACAATGAAATATTCAAGTTTTATATAAAAAAAACCGTCAACTATTATTGACTAAAAGAAAAATATCATTAAATTTTCTTTAGAAAGGCTTGTGTATCTATGTCAATAAATTCTATCGGACAAATAGGCTACTACGGAGGTGGTTTTGGCGGAGGCGGTATATCCGAAGAAACAAGACGCAAACTTATTGCACTTGGAATAGACCCAAGAACAGTAACATCTGAAGCACAGGCTCAGGCTTTAATTCAAAATGCAATAAAAATTCGTAAAAGCGCAAAGATTCCTTTACCTGTAAATGTTTGCCAAGGTGAACAGGAAATTATATCAAATGCAAAAACTTTAGCATCAAAAATGGGGATAGTTATTTCCGGCTCAACTCCGTTGGAACAAATTATAAAAGATATTTCTGATAAAATTAATTCAGGGAAATATGAGGAATATAAATCCGAATTTGCATCTTTACAGCAAGCCTATCAGAATGTAAAACAAAATAGAAATGCGGTTTTTGCAAGCATGAATTACAGTGCATCATTAAACAAAATGATGCTTGGATTATAATATTATCGATGTTGAATATTACTATTTGTAAAATTATTCAATAGTATTAGTTAAAAAGTATTATATTTTTTATCGATTTGTGCTATATATATTGTGTACATAATTGGATTATACTGAATATAATTCAAAAGATTGGAGGCAATAGATGGCAACAGGTCAATTTGTATTTATGTTACACTCACATTTACCATACTACCGTAAAGCAGGTATGTGGCCTTTCGGTGAAGAAAATCTCTACGAATGTATGGCAGAAACTTATGTTCCTTTGGTCAATGCAATTTCAGAATTGTATTATGATGAAGGAATTAAGGCTAAATTGACTGTCGGTATTACTCCGATTTTAGCAGAACAGTTAAATGATGAATATTTACAAAACGGTTTTGTTGAGTATTTGGATGAAAAAATAAAGAGTGTTTCAAAAGATTTGGAAAGATATCCTGATGAAAAAGTTCCTCACTCACAGCATTTGAAATATCTTGCTAAATACTATTTTGATTGGTATACAAATATTAAAGATTCTTTTGTAAATAAATATAATAAAGATTTGATTTCAACATTCAAAAAATTACAAGATTTGGGATGTATAGAAATCACAACATCTGGTGCAACTCACGGATTTTCACCGCTTTTGGCAACCGATAACAATTTGAATGCACAATTCAAAGTAGGATCAGATACTACAAAAAGGCTTTTTGGTAAAAAGGCAAAAGGGGCTTGGTTGCCTGAATGTGCATATCGTCAGGGGTATGAATATGTCGGTAAAGACGGACAAAAACATTGGAGACCTGCTATTGAAGTCACTTTGCAAAACAATGATATTGAGTATTTCTTTACGGAATCTCATGTAATTGAAGGCGGCAATTCAATCGGATGCAGACGAGTTGTAGGTATTTACGGAAACATTGAATATATTCCGTTACCTGAAAGAGAACCGACAGGATATGATACATACAGCGCATATTGGTTACCTGATGCACAGGTCGCAGTTATGGGCAGAAATGACAGAGCGGGTTATCAAGTATGGTCTGCTGCAGACGGTTACCCCGGGGACGGTTGTTATAGAGAATTCCATAAAAAGGATGATAAATCGGGTATGAATTATTGGAGAATTACCTCTCCGACTACCGATTTGGGTGATAAAATGCTTTATGACCCTGTGCTTGCGCTAAATCAGGTTAATTCAAATTCTGATCACTATACAACGATGCTTTACCATTTATTGAATGATTATAAACAATCTCATGGCGGTAAAGAGGGCTTGATTATGGTTTCATTTGATACTGAATTGTATGGTCACTGGTGGTTTGAAGGTATTGAATTTATAAAACAGGTAATCAGAAAGTTAAATAATTTCTTACCGCAGATAGAAAGAATGACTGCAGGCGAATATTTGCAGGCTCATCCTCCTGTTGAGGCTATTCAGATTCCTGAATCTTCATGGGGGCAGGGTGGTCACTTCTATGTTTGGAACAACCATCTGACTGAATGGATGTGGCCTATCATTCACTCTTGTGAAAAACGTATAACGGAGATTGCTGACAGATACCAGACAATTCCTGAAGATAAGTTGTTACACAGAGCCTTAAATCAATTGGCAAGAGAAAATCTGTTATTACAAAGTTCAGATTGGCCTTTCTTGATTACAACGTGGCAGGCAAAAGATTATGCAACAGACAGATTCAGAGAACATGTTGACAGATTTGAATTTATCGCAGATATGATTGATTCTGGCAATATTGATGATAGCAAATTAAAAGAAATTGAAAGCATTGATAATTGCTTCAGTGATATAGATTACAGAGTATATATGTCAATTGAGGAAGGTGTAATTCCTCAGCAATCAGCAAAACTTGCACCATTATACACGGATTAAAATAAATTTTTACAATTCATTTTATATTACAGAGCCTTGATTTTTATCAGGGCTTTTTATTTTAATAAAAACTCTTGCAATTAAAAATTTAGCAATTATAATTATAATACAAAGCAGATGGGAGCGTAGCTCAGTTTGGTTAGAGCGCATGCCTGTCACGCATGAGGTCGCGAGTTCGAGCCTCGTCGTTCCCGCCATTTACACAAAAAAAAAGTCCGCTTAGTCGGACTTTTTTTTGTGAAAAATTGAGGATGTTTTGTATCAGGGAGTTTGACATAAAGTATCGCAAGTTTGACATACAACTCGGAAGTTAAAAATCTTTGTAAGTTATATAAGAAAAATCTTTTTCAAATTTATAATTATCGGTATGTTTTTTTGGACACTTTTGAAATTGGTTTTTGCTTTTGTAGTAAAACAATCAGTTTGACAGAGATGGTTAGTTTGATAATTTTTTGCAAAGACCGCTCGTTGTAGGGCTTTTGGCGGTCGGAAGCAGGTTGATTTAAAAAATATCAAACTAATCTTTTTTGCACTTTATCTGCATTTTAACTGCTCGCACTTTCACTTTATTTTCAATACTTTTCGGCAGTTTGATAGTTTACGGTTAGTTTGATATTTTACGGCGATGTGAAAATAAAAAAATCATTTTTCATTATCAATAAAAAATGCATTTAATAAATCTGCATTATCTCTTAAATTTTTAATTACAGGTGCGAGGTTGTAACATTCTTCTATTTCAGGTTGATTTGCAACAAAATAATCAATAACGACTGCTATGTTATAAATATTCTCTGCCCACTTGCTAATTTGCTTAAATTCTTTTTCTGTAATATTATATCCAACTTCTTCCATAATCCCTCCTAATATCAGGAAACACAATACATGAAAGAAGTCACAAAAGCGAAAACGCTATAAAAGATTTTACAATAAAACACAATTAAATAAGCTTCCATGTTCATGATATAATCAACACAAATCATAGGAGAATTGAGTGTGGCGAAGTCGAGGTTTTATAATTTTCTAGGGTCTTATAATAAAGCATATAAAAGCAAAAATATTGACGAAAAAGATTTTAATTCTTTTCTAAAAAATTTGCGTGATTTTTTTACAGAATTAGAAACTGTGGATAAAACTAATGAAGAATTGTTAAAAGGTGTTTTTAACAAGCATTTACTAAAAAATTATACTACTTTGCTCAATGAAAATCGTGTTGATTTATCTGTTAAAAAGGATGGTAAAACACAGGTTATTTTTGAATTTAAATCTCCTAATAATAAAACTGAAATGTTGCAAGCAGACAGCGAAGATGTAAATAAAAAGGCTTTGCAAGAGGCTATTTGGTATTTTTACAATCAAGACAGTAAAGAAATTAGTTATAATATTAAAAATGTCGTTATTACAGATACAGAACATTTATTTTTCTTCAATCCTAAACAATTCTGCAATAAGGATTTAGAGCGTATTTGTTTGCAATTCAGAAATAATCAAGTTGCTTATACAGATACCAAAACTCTTTACGACCAAATTGGAGCAAAAATCAAAGATAAATGTATTTCATTTGATTATGCTGAATTTGATTTAATCCAATATAAATCAAAGATTTTAAACAATTCATTAAACGATAACGATTTAAGACAGCTTAAATATTTGTACAAAGCATTACATCCGGATTTCTTGTTAAGAGAATATTCACCAAAGGATTCTAACGAATTAAATTCTAAATTCTATAATGAATTATTGTATATTTTAGGCTTAAAAGAAGAAGGTAAAAATCAAAAGAAAATCGTGGCTTCTGATACAAAAGGTACATTGAGGGATAGAATTGCTTATGATTTGAACTGTAACAGATTTGATGATGTTATAAATTTAATTATTGTATGGTTAAATCGTTTGTTATTCTTGAAATTGTTTGAAAGTCAGTTAATTTCTTTTAATGACAATAACAAAACTTATGCTTTTTTGAATTTTGACAAAATTCCAACATTTGCCAAGTTAAACAGATTATTTTTCAATGTTTTAGGAAAGCCGTTAGACCAAAGAGATGAACACGAAATACCATATTTAAACAGTTCACTTTTTGAAAGGTCAGAACTTGAATCTAAATATGGCAACATTTCAAACCTTGATAGCGAAATAACTTTACCTTTATGCAAAGGCAGTATTTTATCAAAAGTCAAAAATTATCCGCAGAATCCGACATTACTGAAATATTTGCTTGATTTTCTTGAAGCATACAGTTTTAGTTCAAACATAACTGAAAATGATGATAAAAAAGACATTATCAATTCTTCTGTATTAGGTTTGATATTTGAAAAATTGAACGGCTATAAAGACGGTTCATTCTTTACACCTGCATATATAACCGAATACATGGCAGAAACTTCAATAAATAACATTGTTTTGCAGAAATTCAATAAGGCTTTTGGAGAAGAAAAAGCACCTTGTAACACTATTGAAGACTTAAAATCTTTAATTTCTTATGATGTACATATTAAAGAACGCAGAGATTTTTATAACGAAATTATAGATAGTCTAAAAATATGCGACCCTGCTGTTGGGTCAGGACACTTTTTAGTATCAGTTTTGAATTATATTGTTGCCCTGAAAAGTGAATTAGGCTTGTTGTCTGTTCGCAACAAAGTAGAAATACAAAATGATTCACTTGTTATATATGAGCAAGACGGAGAAACGCAATTTGAATACAAACGCAATAACCAAAATTCTTTAACAGTTCAAAAAGCAATATTTGATGAAAAACGAAAGATTATTGAAAACTGTTTGTTCGGTGTTGATATTAACCCAAACTCTGTACAAATATGTTGTTTGCGTTTATGGATAGAATTACTCAAAAATACATATTATATCGGTAATACTGACGAAATGCAGATATTACCGAATATTGATATAAATATAAAATGTGGTAACTCGCTTGTAAGTGCGTATGAGGTAAAAGTAGGACATTGTGCATTAGAATCACTTGACGGCAGAACAGCCGAAGCCAAAAGCATAAAAGAATACAAAAATCTTGTAGCAGAATACAAAAATACCGAAAGCAAAATTTCAAAATCAGACTTAAAAGAACAAATTAAGACTATCAAAAACAAAATATTTCCAACACGCCAATTAAGCTTGTTTGAACAAAATAACAACAAAGGTGTATATCAAAATTCTATGGAATGGATGATAGAATTCCCGGAACTGCTTGATGAAAACGGCGTGTTTAATGGGTTTGACTTGATTATTGGAAACCCTCCTTATGGTGTAAAGTTAGAAAATCAAGAAAAAGCATTTTATAAAAATAATTATAATTGTTCAAAATCGATTAAAGGTAAGCAAAAAGGTTCTACAAATACTTATGTAGTATTTATTGAACGCGGTTTGCAACTTTTGAAAGAACACTCAAATTTGTTCTATATTGTTCCAATGTCAATAACATCAAGTGATGAATGTGTGCCTATACAGAATATAATGGAACAAACAAGTGAAAAAATTAAAATTTCTTCTTATCAAGAAAGACCAACTCAGATTTTTGATAGTGCTTGCTTAAGAGTATCAATTATTGAATTATATAACACAATAAAATATAACCCCAATAAAGCAAAATTTATATGCAATAGCATAGAAAATACAAAATTACAACGAAAAAGAAAAACTGATAATCCAAATGAAATGATGAAATCATTGGAATTTATTAATTCTAAAGATTTTAATTTATACGGCAGATATGCAAAAATTGGGGAAAAAATTGACTTAAGCATTTTAGAAAAAATATTTAAGAATAAAAAACTTGAAAATTACTGTAATGATAATGGTAAACCCATTTATTACAGAACAACAGGTGGAAGATATTTTAAAATAATAACAAATCATTCAACTGGTTCAAATAAAGAGAGAGGTATCGGGATAGATGAAAAATATACTTCTGCAATTGGATGTATATTAAGTAGTACTTTATTTTGGTATTATGTTCAAGTATATTCTAATGGTTTAGATTTGAAAGATTATGAAATCAAGAATTTCCCAATACCTAAACTTACAGATAATGACATTCAAGAATTAGAGAATATTTATGAGCAATATTTAGAAGATATAGACAAAAACGCAATTACACATGAGGCAAAATCATATAATGTTGCAACATTCAAAGAATACAAAATAGTTAAATCATTTGATTATATAAGACAAATTGATGATATTGTCTGCAAACTCTATGGCTTAACAGACGAAGAAACCAACTACATCAAAAACTATGAAATCGAATACAGACTAAGGGATACGGAGTAAAATTGAAAGAAATATCTAAAGAAACTTTAAAGGATTATAAAAAAAAATTTATAGAAATCTTAGGTGAAAAATTTATATCACAAGCTGAAAATTATTCTATGCAAATGTTAAAAAAACGATTTGATAAGAGTCTATATCCTAAACACCCATTTTTTTATTTTTGGCATCAGTATAATTTAGATATTTTATATACGGCTAGTCATGATATATTATATTATTCAAAACCAGTCAGGTATTTGTTTAATATATTAGATAATTTAGAAAAAATAAAATCTCTTGAAAATAATAATAGAATCATAAAAAAAATATTGAATAAATCTGATTTCTATTCAGCTGTTTTCGAAGCAGAAATAGCGGCAATATACATGCGTAACTATTCCGTACAAATAATTGATGATTCAATTAATGAAAAAAAATCTCCAGATTTATGTTTAATAGATAGTAATAGTAATAAAATATATGTAGAGTGTAAGGCACTTCAAAATGTAAAATTAGACCTTATAAAAGTGCTAAGTAATATTTCTGACCAAACAAAAACTTTTTGTAAAAAATATAAATTTTTAGCTAAAATATTAATTAAAACAAAAATTGGTTTTAATAAAAAAGACAATAATGCTATTTTATGTAAAATAAGACAAATTATAAGAAACAAACAATATGGCAGGTTTGTTATTGATACATTACATGTTGAAATAACAATAGAAAGAGTTTTTTATAATATTGGATCTGTAAAATATCAAATAGATAGTAATACGGAGTTTGATAATACTATAAAAAAGGAAATTAAAAAAGCAAGTAAGCAATTATACAAAAATGAATTTAATATTTTACATTTACAGTTACCAATAAATGAAGGGTTGGATTTTGAGCAATATATCAATAGCCATTATGATAATATAAAAAAAATATTAGAAAATGACACATCTAATATTAATACATTAGTAATTTCAGATTTTTCTTGTAATACCATAAATTATTTAAATCAAGAAATTGAGCAAATACAGTATTTTATAATGCCCAATATTAATGCTGAAAAAAATATTAATTTTGATTTTAAATATCCGTGTACATTGAATTGTGATAATATCCTTCCAGATATTGATAAAAGTTGTATAAAATCAAATATTACATTAAATATCGATTTTACACCAAATTATGCTTGGGGAGATATACCATGTGGAACTATTATACTTAATTCAGTTAGTTCTTCAGCTTTCACACAATTTAGAATTTGGAAATCACATGACAATTTTATTACTTTCGAATTCGTACTGAATGGTAATCATGAAATATATAAAACAAAAAACACTAATATTATTGTTCCCTTTGTACGGAATGAATTAAATATTATAATTGAAGTTGAAAATATAAATATTTATATTAACAATAAAAAAATAAATTTGACAAATATTTAAATTCTTAATAAATACTTATTCCAAAACTGACCGATTGTCAGGCAGGCGTGGAATCTTTCAAAATCTGATTTAAACGGATGGTGGATTGTTCTGCAAGCGTCGGTGTAATCATACATGTCTTTAAATAGTTGTAATTGTTGAAATAAAGGGTAATTGTAATACATTTTATTTTCCTTTCTTCTTATTTGGAGTGTTTACTAATATATATTTATTGTTCATCCAATTTATGTTTTAATATTTCGGCTATCGCTTTATCCCGTTGTTTTATATTTTCATTTATTTCCATGTATTCTTCAACTTCTACTGTAACTTCAATAGCATTTTTTCTCTGTTTTTTAGATGGCATTGGATTTTTTTTGCCCGGAAACATCAAATCGTTCATAAGTTTTTTATAACAGTACAGTGCATCAGAATATTTTTCTTTATCCTCATTCTTATGTTTTAATACAAACTCCATACATTTTTCTATAAATGAGATTTTATCTTTGTTTGTAATAGGATTACTTGTTAGTTGTTGGTAAATGTTCATAAAAATTTCCTCATGTCTGGTTAATATTACTACAAAGATAGCAAATTTTCTAAAATCTGTAAAGGTAGATTATACCTTTATTTTACAAAACTTTACTTATTAGTATGTAAGCGTATTTATGCTAAAATAAAGGTATTCGGAGGTATTCATGGCAAATGAAGTTTCTAAAATATATAATGATATAGCAGAGTTACTTAATATTGCACGTGCTAAAGCATATCACACAGTTAACTCCATTATGGTTGAAACTTATTGGAAAATCGGTCAACGCATTGTAGAAGAAGAACAAGGCGGAGCTTCAAGAGCTGAATACGGGACAAAACTTATTGAGAATTTGTCAAAATATTTAACCGATACTTTCGGCAAAGGCTTTTCTGAAGCCAATTTGAAGAATATGCGTCAATTTTATCTGACTTATCCTGAATTCGATACGCAGTGCGTAGCGAATTTATCATGGACAAATATTAGAACAATTATCAGAATTGACGATAAAAAAGAACGTGATTATTATTTTAAAGAATCCGCAGAACAAAACTGGACTTCAAGGCAACTTGAAAGAAACATCAAAAGCGGATATTATCACAGGATTTTATCTACACAAGAAAATTCAAGTAATGAAGAAAAATGTCTGCCGGCTGTAATTGATACAAAAGAATTTATAAAAGATCCGTATGTTTTGGAGTTTCTTGATTTACCGGAAAATATTGAAGGCAAAGAAAGTGCTTTAGAATCAGCCTTAATTAGTAATTTACAAAAATTCCTGCTTGAACTTGGAAAAGGTTTTTGTTTTGTTGCTCGTCAATTTAGAATTAGCACAGAAACTGACCATTTTTATGCTGATTTGGTATTTTATAACTATTTACTTAAGTGCTTTGTTGTTATTGACTTAAAAACGACAAAACTATCACACGCAGACATTGGGCAAATGGATATGTATGTCAGAATGTTTGATGAATTAAAACGTGGAGCGGATGACAACCCGACTATTGGTATAATTATGTGTACAGATAAATCTGAAACTATGGTTAAATATTCCGTTCTTCAGGAAAGTCAGCAAATATTTGCAAGCAAATATAAAACGGTATTGCCGACAGAAGAAGAACTTGCAGATATGATTTCTAAAGAAAATACAAAATTTTTATCGGATAATTTATAGTTCTGTAATATTTCTTCGTAATAATTATGCAGATTTTAAACGAAAAATCAATAGTTTTCAGCTCTCAAAATTTTCAAAAATTTGCCTCTAACATAATGAGTGTATGACAAACTGCCTTTTGCATAATTATTATTAAAAGATATTAAGAAGATGTTCAGGGACTTGAAATGTGATTAAAATAGAGTTAAAGTGTTAATGTAAAAAATATTTTTTGAAAGTTGCAAATTCCAAAAATTTATAATCGAGAGTTTCGGGTTCGTTTCTCGTCTTCCCCACATAAAAGAGTCATACTAACTGTGATAATAGATCAAACTGCAAGTCTTGGTACAGCTTTTCTTAATCGCTATGATTGGCTTTGTGTTTGAGTTGTACCCGCTTCCCCGAGTCTGAGAGTTGGGGTTTTGAAAAGTCCGAAATGTCCGGTTATTAGGACGAAAAAGTTCGGTATCTTTCCATAAAATTTTATAGAATCGCTGTACATAGACACTGTAAACAATCACTTAAAATGATAATTCTCAGACACAAAATGAGAATGTCTCAAACTGTTAAACAAAAAGTCGGAAAAACTTCAAAAATTAGTGATATAAAATTCAAAACTCTCTGATAATCTACACTCTGATAATCTACAACAACACTGATAATCTACAGCCGTAATTATTGCTATTATTTAATTATAGGTACTATTTATTTAATTTATCCTACTTTTCATGTCAAAACCGCGATACTTTGTATCAAAATCCGTGACACTCAATAGGTTAATTAAATATTTTATTCAGTTGTCATACACAATTTAACTCTGTTTCAAGCACTTTTCAAGTGCATAAAGTAATAATTAAGCTCTTTTGTATCATTTCAACACAATCTGGTTTTAAAATACATGGAAGTACAGTTCCAAAAGCATATTAAATTAATTTATTTTGGAACTAAGTATCTTATTATTTTGCTACAATTTTAGTCCATTCTCTCATAAGAGTATCTAAACTATATCTGGCATTAGCGGGGCTTGTTGATGGCATTTTGAGGCAAGTGTATTTTTCTAATAAATCCGGAAAATATTTTTTAAATGCGGTATATGATTTATTTCCGTTTAAGCATATGGTCTCAATATTTGGATATGTTTTCAAAAGTTTTCTTATATCGTTTGGTTTTTCATTTTGTATATCAGAATCCAGACTCCCTTCTCTTTTGCAGGACTTTATTGTGTCCCAAAGAGCAATATTGCTATTTAGAAGTATTTTTAATCTTGTTTTATAATCAAATTTCGGCAATTGTTGTTCATTACAAATAGTGCTCATAACTTTCCAAAACCTGTTCTGCGGATGTGCATAATACTGTTGTTCTTCCAGTGATTTTACTCCTGGCATTGAACCAAGAATAAGAATTCTAGAATTATTATCTATTGATGGCTTAAAGCTTTTACAGTTATTCATAAGAAAATATTAACATTAAAACACATATAGATGAGTAAAATGTTTAATTTAGCAATAGATAATGGTGAACTCACAGAAAATCCCGTAAGAAAAGCAGGAACATTGAGAGAAGATAATCATACCATAAGGTACTTAACCATTGAGGAAGAAAAAAGATTATTTGAAAGTATTGATAAAGTTGCCCCATATCTCAGACCTATTGTAACTATGGCATTACAGACAGGCATGAGGCGGGGTGAAATTTTCAATCTTAAATGGGCTAATATTAAGAATGGTTATATTGAGTTATTGGAAACTAAATCTGGTAAAATGAGAACTATTCCAATATCATCAACTTTAGATAATGTATTAAAGAATATTCCCCGTAAATCTATATATGTTTTTATCAATCCTAAGACAAATAAACCTTACATAGATGTAAAGAAGTCTTGGAAGAATGTACTTGATAAAGCCAAAATATCAAACTTTAGATTTCATGATTTAAGACACACCGTAGCTACCCGTATGGTTGAAAAAGGTATAGATTTACTTGTTGTAAGAGATATATTAGGACATTCTCTAATTTCAACGACAATGAGGTATGCACACCCAGTTACAGAGAGAAAACAGGCTGCAATCGATATATTGAATAATTATTAGTTCACTTTTTTTATTATTTTTCTCTTCTTTGCCATTCCATAACGGAATGGCTTTTTTTATGTTTACCATGATATATGCACTTAAAGAACAAGTTGATAGCTATATCAACCAAAGATTTGAGTTAATTATCTATTTAAATAGTATTTAATTCAAAAGAAAAAATGGACACATAATGGACATGGAATTAAAAAATAGCTGGGGACAGATTCGAACTGTCGACCTTTCGGGTATGAGCCGAACGCTCTCACCAACTGAGCTACCCAGCCATGTCATTTTTTTATTTAGTTGTCAATTTTTACTTGTGGCACTCACGGGTATGAGCCGTGCGCTCTCACCAGCTGAGCTACCTTGCCATAAATCTTTTCTGTTTACTTGTATGTCAATTCTGCCACAAACATCTTTTTTTATCAAGTATTTTTTGAATATTTGATTTTATGTTATAATTTCTTTGTTATGAAACACACATTTGAACAAAAAGTATATTTCTCGGATACCGATAATTACGGTGTAGTTTGGCACGGTTCATATTTGCGCTGGATGGAAATGGGCAGAGTTGATTATTGTGCTCAGGAAGGTTATACCCTCAAAGAACTTGAAAAAATGGATATTTTGCTTCCTGTTTCAAGTATAAATATCAAATATAAAGCAAGTGCTAAATTAGAAGATATTGTAATTGTTGAAACGGAAATATCAAAATTTAACGGATTAACTGCAACTTTTAAACAGACAATTAAATCCAAAGAAACTAATCAGGTATTCATAACGGCAGAAGTTGTTATCGTTGCCGTCCATTCTGACGGAAAACTCTACCGCAGAATCCCTGAACCGCTTAATTCCATATTTGAAAAGGAAGTCAAATGTCAGGAACTCGTTTAAATAAATACATAGCATCGAGCGGTCTTTGTTCTCGTCGTAAGGCGGATGAACTCATTGAGTCAGGTGTTGTTATGGTGAACGGGAAAATCATAACAGAACTTGGTTACAGCGTTGCGCCAAAAGACAAAGTTTTTGTAAATAAGCAACTTATACACCCTGTAAAACACGAATATTACAGATTTTATAAACCGGCAGGTTATATTACAACTTCTGATGATGAAAAAGGGCGCAAAACGATTTATGATTTGCTTCCTGAAAAACTGCACAACTTAAAGCCTGTCGGCAGATTAGACAGAGAATCAACAGGACTTTTAATTCTGACAAATGACGGCGATTTAATTAATGAATTAACACACCCGAGTGCTAAAGTGCCAAAATTATACAGAGTAACAATAAACGGCAAAATTAACAATAATGATATTGATACAATGTATAAAGGTATTGAAATTGAAGATGGCAAAAAGGCTTATGCTGAAGTCAGCGTGCTTGAAATTGATAACAGCCATACAACAATGGAAATTTTGTTGTATCAGGGAATGAACAGACAAATCCGTAAAATGTTCGAGCATTTGGGATTTGATGTTGTATCGCTAAAGCGCATACAGCATGCAACATTAAATCTTGACGGACTTAAAAGAGGTGAATTTAAACCGATAAAACCTCAGCAGATTAAAGAGTTAAAAAATTTTTTAAACAGGATAGCGAATAAAAAATGATAAAATATGCCATAACAGGAAATATCGCAAGCGGTAAATCCGCAGTCGAAAATATACTCATAAAAAACGGTGAAACTGTGATTGATACCGACAAAATTTCGCACGAATTGTTAGAGGGTAACAACGAAATTATTGAAACTTTTAAAGATTTTGATATTTTATCAGATGGCAAAATATCGAGAGAAAAATTGGGCAAAATTGTATTTTCTGATAAATCATTAAAAAAGAAATTAGAAAATATTTTACATCCTCAAATTATAGAAAAAATCAATGAATTTTTTGAACAAAATCAGGATAAAGAAAGAGTTTTTGTATCAATACCGCTTTTGTTTGAGACCAAAACAGAGGGAATGTTTGACAAAATAATATTTATATATTGTGATGACAAAATAAGACTAAATCGTCTTATGGAGAGGGAAAATTATACGAAAGAATATGCAAAAAGCCGTATGAAATCCCAGCAAAATCAAGACGGAAAAGTCAAATATTCCGACATTGTAATATATAATGATTCAACGCCTGAAGAACTCGAAAGGCTTGTTAAGAAGTTAATCTTATAAATCCGCTCAAATTCGGATAATCAGGACTGTAATGATATTCTTTTACTCTGTCATCACGGTTACCTTCAATCGTATGTATAATGCCGTCAGAATCGACTTTTGTGACAAAACCGGTGTGAGAGTAGTTGTTCTCATTTATAATCATTATATCTCCGGGTTTAATATTTTCTGAAATAAATTTGCCCTTTTGTGATTTGTTTGCCGTATTTATAAAACATCCGTTGCGTATAGCCCACCGTTTCATTGTTCTGACATCATGAGTACCAAATCCGTCAGGAACGTTTTTCCCTTCATTTCTATATGCTTCATTGACGACATAGGTGACAAAATCTGTGCACCACTCCTGGTCATTCGGGTCATCATATTTGCATGTCGGATTTATGCAGAATTTTCTGTGTGAACCGTCAAATTCGGAACAATTTGAGTATTTTCTTGCAATTTCAATAAACTTATCGCCTAAATGTTTAGTTGAGGTTGGTTTTGTTATTGTAACTGCACCTGTATTTGTCGCTGAAGAATGAATCGGATTTGTATGTCCGGAGTTATTATTTCTTTGTGTTGTTGATGGTGCAGAAGTTGGCGGAGTATTTACAGAATCTGTCCGCACTTGCCCGCCGCCAAAATTTGTGGGATATGTGTAATTATAAGCATACATGTTAGGATAGTAATTATTGTACTGATAATTGTTAAAATATGGTGATGCCATAACAGAACCTCCGCAATAATTCCAAGTAGGAGTAAACACAGATGTAAAAGGCATATAATTGTTATTGTAATAATTATATGCGTAATAAGCAGTATAACCGCCAAACACTGCATTTAAGTTAGTATTATAACTTATTGGTGTGAATAAACCAAACAATTATATAATCCCCTTTTTACTTTCTATTTCCCCTATGTTTATATAAAGTATTTTTGAGATTAAAAATTGCCTTTTATTTTAATTTATGTTAAGGAATGATGCTTCTGCTTTTCCCATATCAATAAGTCCCAAAGCATATTCAAAATCCTCGCTGAATTCGTAATCTCCAGTGGTGAAACCAAAAACTTCGATAAGATTTGAAAGTAAATCGTAATCACTTTTTGGGGTAAAAACATAAAATTTGTTAACATTTTTCATGTATAGAGCAAATTTTGAATTATCATCTTGAATATCATTTGACATTTTTTTTCTTTGGGCAATTTTATTAGAGCCGTCAAAAGTGTAGTCAGTCAATATACAATGCTCTTTTACTGTTTCTAAAAGCCTGTACGGTTCAATCCATTTTTTTATGATTAAATTTTTCATTATGCTATTTCTTCGTATGCCTGAGGATTATTTAACAAATCATAATTTATTTCGTTTTCGTTATCAGCAATGGTTGCGGCAACAACTGCATCAGAAGTGACATTGAGAGTAGTTCTGAGCATATCGGTCAATCTTTCTATTGTAAACAGGAACGCAAATCCTGCAACAAGTTGTTCCGGAGTTAATCCAAGTCCGTTGAGAATCAAAGCGATTGTAATTAGTCCGCCGCCGGGGATACCTGCACATGTACTTGAAGCCACTATAGCCAAAAGTGCAATCGCAATTACCATGTAAGGTGTCAGGTGAATACCGTATGCCTGAGTAAGGAAAATAACCGCAACAGTTTGTAATAGTGCAGTTCCATCAAAGTTAAGAGTTGCCCCAAGCGGCAGGACAAAACTTGAAATCTTGTGAGAAATTCCTCTTTTTTCGCAGCATGCCATAGTAAGCGGTAGTGTAGCAGAAGAACTTGCTGTACCAAATGCAACCATAACCGCTTCTGTTATGGCAGAAAAAAGTATCGGAGCAGACACTTTTGAAAAACATCTCAAAAATATCGGGTAAACCATAAACATTTGTATTGCAAAGCCTGCAAGTATTACAAGTAAATATTTTGAAATCGGTCCGAAAATATCAATACCGAAACTTGCAATAGCACTTGCTGTCAGTGCAAATATACCGGGAGCCGCAAAAAGCATAATCCAGTCGGTAATTTTCATTGTTGCTGCAAAGACCGATTCAAAAAATGATACGATTGGTCTGTTTACATCACCTACTTTTGCAAGCGCAAGTGCGAACAATACTACAAATAAAATTATTGAAACCATATTTCCGTTTGAAAATGCTTCAATAGGATTATTAGGAATAAATCCTAAAAACATATCAAGAATTTTGCCTTGTTGCTGCTGCATTGCAACTGCAACATGTGATTGAACATCCGCAGCAATATTTTCGGCAATATAATGTTTTGCTCCTGCTCCGGGTTTAAAAATCAGTGCTAAAGCCCCGCCGATTGTTACGGCAATTGTTGTCAAAATACCGTAATATATAATCATTTTCGATCCAAATTTTCCGAGTTGCTTGTTATCCCCGACACTTGTTATACCGATAATTATTGCTGAAACTACAAGAGGAATTACGACCATCTGAATTAGTCTTATAAATAACTGACCGACAAAAGTCAGTAAGTTTAAAACAATTTCGCTGAATGCGTAATCTGCTTTTGAATGTAAAAATATTCCTAAAACTACACCCAAAATAATACCTAAAAATATATGCCAATTTCTCTTAATTCCGAGACCTAACGCAATAAGAATCTGCATGTGGAGTTTCATATATTAAATCCTCTCTTAAAACAAATGTAGTATAACTTTGCCATTATACAACTTTATGTTTAAAATTTCAATTAATATTAAGTAAAATGGTACAAATGGTGGGATTTTTCGCAAAAAAAAGCAATGTACATGAGGTGCATTGCTGTTGATTAGGGATATGTGTATCTTAGTCTCTAAGGAGTATATTGTTATGTTATCATTTTATTTTTATTTGAAATCATACAAATTGATGATATTTTAAAATTTTGCATTGAAAGCAGTCATTTGCTATAATCATGTTAAAGTACGGAGATTAAAATATGAAAAAGATATTTGTAATAACTTTGGCAGGTTTAATTTTGGGCAGTACTGTTATGGCTTCCGAATACACAAAGTTCTCAAGAAAATTCATAAGACATATCAAAGATTGTGACGCTTATGAGGAAACAGTAACTTCCAAATATGAGGATATGACCTTTAATACGACAAGAAAGATAACAGGCTGGAAAAACGGTTTTTGCAGATATTCAGAGACAATAACATCTGAAGTTGGTGCATACAACCTTGATTGCAGATTTACTGACATCCAACTTGATGATTTGTACGAAGCGATGCGTAATCGTTCAAAAAAAGCCGAAAAATATTCGCTTGATGTCTATGTCGAAAAAAAGAATCCCAAAACGGGGGATTTAGAATATGTAAAAGATGGTGTTACTGAAATTAAAGGCAACAGGGCTTATGTTATTTGGGCTAAATACCAAAATAATCCGTTTATTTGTAAACCATCGGAAATTACTATAAAAGCGAGTGATATAGGTAAAAATAAATAGTTTATTTTGTTACTGTTGACAATACATAATCGTTATTGAAATATTTATTTGCGACTTCAATTATATCGGTATCTGTTACGCTGTTAATCAAATTGATATATTTATCTTTAAACTCGTAACCTAAGCCCATTGTTTCGTATTTCCCAAGGCTTGATGCCTTTTCTAAATTTGTTTCAAGCCCGATAACATAGTTTCCGATAAGTTTTTCTTTTGCGTCTTTAAGTTCTTTATCCCCGACATACTCTGTTTTAAGTCTTTTTATTTCTTCAAATAAACCTGCTTTTGCTTTTTCTAATGTTGACGGATTTGTACCTATATACAACATAAAACTTCCTCTCAAAACATGCTGGGATAATCCTGAACCGAGTTGATAAGCAAGTCCCTGTTTTTCTCTGAGGTCTATAAACATTCTTGAACTCATACCACCGCCCAAAAGAGAATCTATTACCTGCAAAACGGCATAATCTTTAGGGTTATCAATTCCGTCTGTCTGCCAACCGAGCATTATCCATGCAGTTTCTGTATCTGCTTTTTGAGTTGCTGTTCTCGGGGTTGTCGGTTTTGAAATCAGTTTGTCAAAATTTTTATATTCAAATTTTTTAGCGGTATGCGGTTTATCAAAAATTTTATTCATATCTTTGGCAACTTTATCTTTATCAATATTCCCGTTGACTGAAATTATAATATTTTGCGTGTCAAATATATTATTATAATATGATATTACATCTTCTCTTGTAATATCAGGCAGACTCTTTTCAAGCACATTAGACGAAATCGTATAATTGCTGTTTTGGAAAATCAACTCTCTGTATTTTTCAAGCGCAAGCATCAGAGGTTTATCTTTTGCCGCTTTAATCGTGTTTAGTTTATCTGATTTGATTTTTCCGATTTCAACTTCGTCAAAAGCAGGATTATTAATTATTTCGTTTAACATCTCTATTGTTTTTTCATATTGGTCTTTTGTTGTCAAAACAGAAATCGAAAAACTGTCGGCACTAATTGACGGCACAATTTTTATCCCGTTGTCTTCAAGAATTTGAGATAGTTCAACAGGTGAATAATTTTTTGTACCTTTTATAAGTGAGTTGCCTGTTACAAATGCAACTCCGGGTTTATTTTCAATAAGTTGACCGCCTTTTGCATTTATGCTTATTGCTATAATGTCATTGAAATCGTTTTTTGTGTATAAAAGTGTTGAACCGTTTGAAAGTTCATATTTTTGAGTTTGGGAATTTTCGCTTATAAGTTTTGCATGATAATTTTCGTCTTGTTTTTTATTGGCAACGGGAATATCTTTTTTATCTTCAGGTAAAAGTATAGAAACCACACTTCTGTCTTTACCTAAATATTTATTTGCTACACGTTTTACATCATCTGCCGAAACATTTTTTATGTTTTGCAGATAATTTTCATAAAGTTTTATATCACCCGTTAATGCAACGGTATAACCTATCTCATTTGAAATATTTGAAACAGATTCTCTGGAATAATAAGTGGTTCTTTCAATAATATTTTTTGCAAGACTTAATTGTTCTTCAGTTACACTTTTATCCTGAATTTTTTTTATTTCGTCAAAGATTACATCCTGAACGGATTTACATTTGTCAGGTTCAAAATTTGCACTTATGTAAAATATTCCGTCATCTTTATATGTCATATTCCCTGCGCCGACTGAATATGCAAGACGCTTTTTCTCTTTCAAAATCTGATTTAAAACAGATGAACGACCTTCGCCCAAAATTGTAGATAAAACATCCATTGCATAAGAATCTTTATCTGTTATGGATGTCCCTCTAAAACCTATAAGCAGATATCCTGTCTGAATATCAGTATATTCAACCTGTTTTTTTTGCTCCGTTAATTGCTTTTCTTTCGGATAAATATTTTTTTCTGTTTTTTTACTGTTGCTGTTAAAGACTTCTTTAATTTTATTTAGGGCATAATTTGTATCAATATCTCCTACAACCAAAGTAACCATATTTGATGGTGAATAGTGTGCATTGAAAAATTCCAAAACCTTTTCTCTTGTAATTGTTTCAATAACATCACTTCTGCCTATTACGCGTCTTTTGTAAGGATGGGTGGTGTAAAGCATTTTATCAATGCTTTCATACAATTTTTTTTGCGGGGATGTTGAATCTTTGTTTATTTCTTCCAATACAACTTTGCGTTCTTTTTCCATTTCGTTGCGTGGAATCATAGGATTTGTGAGCATATCGGCATGAAGTTCCATTGCCAGATCAAAATCTTTTGCCGGAATTGTTATGTAATAATGGGTAAAATCTTTGCTTGTCGCAGCGTTTGTAATGGCTCCTTTTGTTTCAAGAATTTTATCAAACTCGCCGGGTGCGTGATTTTTTGTTCCTTTAAAAAAGAGGTGTTCTAAAAAATGAGCAACACCGCTATTTGAGTCATCTTCATCAATTGAACCTGTTTTAATCCATGTGTCGATGGTTACAATCGGGTTGTTGTGAACTTCCTGAATGATGGCAGTTTGTCCGTTATCAAGTTTAAATACCTGCGCTCCTGCCCCCCAAGCCATATTTGCACATAATAAAATTGCAGTTATAAGTAAAGTTTTTTTCATATTGTCCTCTTTTTCTCCTCGCCATGCCCTCTACCTTTGGGAGAGGGAGCAGTTGTAGCCGAAGTATAAGGCATACAAATGCGGGTGAGGGTTTAATTTAAGAAAATTATATATTAATGAAAGTTTTAAGTCTATAACGCAACAAGGCTATACATGGGCAAATTTTTTTTTGTGCAGGTTTAAAACAAATATGGAAATATATTCTTTATCCCCCCAAACTTTTACAGGTTATAAATCAACATTTAGCAAAAAACTTGAAAAAGCACTTGCCGCACAAAGGACAACAAGTCAAAGTGCAAGTAAACTTTTAGACGATTTTGCTGATATGTATGATAAAAAAGTTTGCATAGATAAAAAAATAGGCTCCGGATTTTACGGTACGGTTTATAAAATTGATGATGGTTATGTATTAAAAAGAGGAAATGAGCGCTTGGAACCTGAGTTTGGCGGAATTGAAGTTGTAAGAAACAGAAAATTTGCACATTTAAAACACTATTTTGGTGAAGCAATAGCAAAAATTTTCAACAATAACGGTGAAGATATGGCAATTTTAAAAAATGTTTATTCAAAAGGAATATCTATTCCTGCCGGTGTGCCTGATGATTTTGCCAAAACACATACAAAAGATGAATGTTTTAAATATTATGCTGATGTTTACCTGCCTAAATTTGCAAGTCTTCCTCAAAGGAGTTTTGACGGAATTGCCAAGGATTTTGCCTTATTAAATAAAATGTGTACAAAAAGAAAATCTTACTTTTTTGATTTTTTAAATCCGAATAATTTTGTACTTTGCGGTAAAACAATTCGTGTACTTGATGAAATAAATGAATACGAAAAGCCAACAAGAAACTGTATAACGGATATGTTAGATGTTTTTCTAAACAGGGTTGATTTGGATAATGATGCTGTTTATGATGAAAAATTGGTAAGTTTGAGAAAAAAATTAACCAAAAAGATTATACTTGCAGGGGCAAGACACAAAGTTCCAATGTGTTATCAAAATACTGATTTGGTTTCATGGCAAAAGACATTTAACGATATTTTGGGAATGAATGACTTAAATGTCGGTGAAATGATATCTGATATTAATAACATTGTAAAATTGTATGACAAACCAAAAGTTCGGGTAGAAGCAGTAAATCAATATCTTGAAGAAATTGTCGGATTATAATTTTCAGATGTTATAATATAAATATGCGCAGATTTCTTATAGCATTTTTGTTATTAATACAGTCATTTCTTTTGTGTGTCAATGCCGAGGAATTAAATTTCCCTATTCAAAATTCAGACAAACATATTGAATATATTATTAAAGCGCAGACTACACCCGTCAAAACAATTGGTGTTGATTTTAAAAATTATGAAAATGCACTAATAAGTTTGGGTTCAAAAACACAGGAAATTTTTGCGCATAGAAATTCAAACAATTTTGACGGAATATTTATCGGATTTTTCAATTCCGATTTCAAAAATGAAATAAAAAAGCAATTTTTATTATCAAATTACATTTATTCAGAATCTCATAATATATCTTCTTGTTTAAAGTATGAGATTCACACAAGAGCACCCTAAAAGTACATAAAACATATTATCGGTAGTCCTTGAGAGATTAAAATTTCTGTTTGTTCATTCTTTCTCTTTTCTTGCGATGAAAAGAGAAAGAATGAACCAAGAAAGAGAAAATACGCTATTTCACTGCAATGCCTGACGGCATCGCTCCGCGCATAAAATATTGTAAGTTGGGCTTTCAGCCCAACAGAAGTTCATTCGTTTTTGTCCTTACGGACAAAAATCAATCAGGCGACTAAAACTACGGCGCCTTTGATGATAATTTCTCAAGCGCGCGCCGTTGTCCTTAGGCGCGCTAAGAGATTTTTGCCGATAGGCAAAAACACATATTACTGCGTAAGCAGTCTTATGCCGCCGAAGGCGGTATTGTAATCAGCGAAGTTTTCTTTTCTTTGGTTCATTTCTTTTCTTTTGCCTCGCAAACAAAAGAAAAGAAATGAACAGGTAGAAAGTTTTAATCTCTCAAGGACTACCGATAATATGTTTTATGTAAAGATTAAAAATTATGTAGATTTTAGGAGAAAATAATGAGTAAAAATGATAAAAATAAAAAAGAAATACATACCTCAGAAGGTAATGATGTATTATTCCCTCTTGTGTTCGGAATTGCAGCAACAATTTTGATGGCGATAATTTCCCATTTTATCGGAGGATAAATAAAAAGGCTGAACGATTTTTCGCTCAGCCTTTCATATAAATAATTTAAATTTATTTTACTTCTGCAGGAATTTCAGATGTACAATACGGGCATCTTGTTGCTCGAATATCAATTTGAGAGAAACAATGAGGGCAAGCCTTTTGAGTTGCTGCTGATTCTGTTGCTTCTTCTTTTTTCGCTGCTGCCTGTAATTTGTTGATACCTTTAATTAGTAAAAATACTGCAAATGCAACTAAAATGAAACTGATTAATGTATTAATAAAAACCCCGTAATTAATGGTTACCGCACCTGCTGCCTTTGCGGCTGCCAATGAATCATAATGAGGCATATTGCCCAAATCATCCAATTTTGTCGGCATAGTAAAATACAGGTTTGTAAAATCAACCTTACCCATCAACCATCCTAAAGGCGGCATAATAACATCATTTACCATAGAATCAACGATTTTGCCAAATGCAGCACCGATAATTATACCTACTGCCATGTCAATTACATTTCCTCTAACCGCAAATGCTTTAAATTCGCTTAATTGTCTTTTGCAAAAATCCAACATATAACTTTCTCCTTTTCTTTACTGCTCTATTTTAGCACAAATTTCCTTTAAATATTTCATCCTGTCAAAATTTATTTCTTCAAGTTCTTCTGACAGATATTTTTTTGCTCTTGAAAGTGTTGATGCGGTTTTTGTCAGTGAAAAATTCATTCCGATTTGAGAATAATAAATGCTGTCTTTTTCTTTTATTTTGATAAAATCAACATCTTCAAGGTCATCTAAGCCTTCGATTTCCTTATTTTCAATGTCTGAATAAAAACACAAAGACACTGAAGAATAATCATTTGTTTTAATCTTTTCATATTCATCAGAGAAAAAACCGTTTATGCAGGAAGTAAAAATCTTTATTAAATCATCTTGACACAAATTCAAAATTGCTCTTGCATCATGATTTCGCAAAAACGGTTTTATTTCTGTTACAACAAAGTTATTTTCGCCTGTTAAGACACATTCAACCCCAATTATACCTGTATAGGAGTGACCGCTGTTATCAAGATTTGTCAATATATCTGATACAATTTTATCTATCCTTGTCATAACAGTTGAATTTACCTTGTAATCAGGACAATAGCAACCTGCTCCGTCTGTATAAATACCCCCGTCTTTTCCTAAAAATTTGTAGTTCCCGACAATATTAAACGGAATTGCACTGTAACCGTCTGTTATATAATAGGCCGTAAAATTATGCCCAAATGTATAATCCTCAATCAAAACATCTGTTTCCCCTTTTAAAAACAATTTTTCAACGAAATCAGAAGCAGATTTCAAAGTCGGACACACCATTTTTTCATCCTGCAAAACTGAATTTTGTGCTGTAGAAATTATTACGGGGAAATTTGAGTTTTTCAGATAATCAATTATTGCGGAAGTTTTGTTATACATTGCAAATTTTGGGGTTTGGGCGTGAATTTTGTATAAAAATTTTTTACACTGAATTTTATTGAGCATAAAATCGCAACTGTCTTTTGAAGGACCAAAAATATTTTGACCGTTAGACTGAAAAAATGAAACAATATCTGCGCCAAGAGTTTTTTCGCTGATAGGGATTGTTAGACTGATTTCATTTTTCAGCGCAAACATCAAAAGACCTGTCAGGTCATCTTCTCTTATATCAATTGTTTCATAGAAATCGGATTTTCCTGAAGTTGCATATATTTTTTCGACATAATCAAAATTTTTAATGTATCTTGCAAGTGCAGTGGCAACCGCACCTCCCCCGACAATTAAAATTCTAATCTTTTCATTAACCATAGTCTTGATTATACTACATAAAACATACGATTTTTGTTAAGTTATATTAAAATATTAAGTATTTTGATGTTATAATAATGACAAAGAGAAATTCACTATTAAAATACGGATAGAAAGGCAAGTGATATGGCAGGTTTAGTAAATTTATTATCGAATGTATTTCAGGCACCGCAAATTGTATCAACACCGGTTGTAAGAGAGTCATCTAATCCGTACGGAAATAATCCGTTTGTAAGTTACAACGGAAAAAACTTTTCAAATCAGTATTATGCTCAAAACAGACCTGTCAAAGGCGGATATTTTGCTGGGTATTACAACGGCAAACAAAATATTGTCGGCAGAAGATTGTTTGTAGAAGTTTAAACTTTGATGAGTGTAAAATTTTCAAAATAATATGTGGTATTATGTTTTCATAATATCACTTTTTTGTAACTGCATCTGTAAAAAATCCGGATGGCAATTATATAGATACCTTAATTAAATTTAGAGTACTAACCCCAAAAATATAATGCATGAATGAGTGGTTTATAATTACCCTGCTATTTCAGACAGGTGCAATGAAATAGCGTAAATTTATAATGTTACCTAATGTTAAGAATTATTAATGAGTATATATAAATTATAGCAATTTTCTATAAAAAAAATACTTTATATACATGTAAACACGAGGATGCTTAAAATAGAGGACTTAAAAACCGAACTTTAAGCACACACTTCACACTTCACTATTACGAGGAATGAGACAAAAGTTTACATTCCAAAGGGTCTAATTATTAGGCTCTTTTTTTTTGCATGCGCAAGCCGGTGTGAAGCAACAGGTTGACCTGCGATGAGCAGGGCAAGCAGGTTGCGGAACATGATAAGACCGCCGTTGTGAACGGAACGCAAGTGAAGTGAACGGAGCAATCTAAGATTGCACAGGCGGGAAAAATGCACAAGCCGGTGTGAAGCAACAGGTTGACCTGCGATGAGCAGTGTAAAATATCTGAATAAAATAAAAATGTGAATATTTTCATATTCACATTTTTTATAAAATTTATTTTGTTATTGGTTTAATCAACATGCGGAACGTCAACTTTATGTTCAATAACTGCAGATTTTTGGTTTGCTTCCAACCTGCCAGCAATTAAGTGTGCAGTAAGAACAAGTGCGCCAGCTGCAGCAGCAAGAATTTTGCCTGATTTACCTGCTGTTTTGAGTGGATTTTTGATTATATCTGAAACTGTTTTTTCATTTTTAATAACTGCGACTGCTCCTTTGGCTAATGTTGCGGTTGCAAGTACTGCTGCACCGGTCAAAGCCCCCTGCCATAAACCTTTTGCAGTTGCTACCCCCATTGTTGCGGATACCGTAAAGAACTTCCAAACATCAGCAACGGCTTCTTTACCTTTTGTCCAAAGAGATGTTTTTGGCGCATTTGGATCTAATTTCTTTTTATATTTAGCAAAAGTTTTTGCACTTTCGCTATTCGGTTCAATTATTGTAACTGCTTTATCTCGCAGACCTGTTTCCAAAACTGTTCCGTCATTTTTAATCATATATTCCAGTCCGTCTTTTACTCTTTTTTGACGAACTACTATGATATCATTTTCGGGCAAATATTCCTTTTTCCATTTACGACTTTTTAGTCTTTCTGCAAAAATATTTGCTTTTTCATTCAACTCTGCATCATTGATTTCTTTGTCAAACTTATCTGTTTTTGGTTCTGATATAGTTTGAATAGGAGCGGGTTGAGGTTGCTTTTCTACCGCTTCTTCCTGTGCAATGTTTCTCATTGCTTCTGCAATTAAGTTTGATTCTGACTTAAAATTTACATTCGGATTAAATGTTACATTCATACACACACTCCTTGATGCTTCTTTTAAAACATATAAACCTAAATTTTTGCTCTTTTGTTAAGATTTCTTTACATTCCAAACAAAGATAATTGAGGAACTCCGTCCTCATTATGTACCATTTTTTTACCTGACGCAAGGTTTTTTGAAAAATCTTTTTGCATTTTTGTCATAAGTTCCTGAGAACGGGTTATTACTTCGTTTGGCAATCCTGCCATTTTGGCGACCTGAATACCGTAACTTCTGCTTGCACCGCCTGATACAACTTTTCTCAAAAATTCAATTTCACCGTTGTTTTCGGATATTGTTATTCTGTAATTTTTAATTTGCGGATATTTTTTTGTCATTACATTTAATTCGTGATAGTGTGTTGCAAAAATACATCTTGCCTTAATTTTTGTTGCAATAAATTCTGCAACAGACCATGCGATTGCAACGCCGTCATAAGTGCTTGTACCTCTGCCGATTTCGTCTAAAAGAATAAAACTTTTTTCTGTTGCGGAGTTTAGAATAAATGATGTTTCAATCATTTCGACCATAAATGTCGATTGTCCGAGTGTCAAATCATCACTTGCACCTACTCTTGTGAATACTTTATCTACAACTCCGATTTTTGCGCTATCTGCTGGAACCCATGAACCGATTTGGGCTAAAATCGCAATAAGTGCATTTTGGCGCATGTAGGTTGATTTCCCTGCCATGTTAGGACCTGTTAAAATCATAAATTGGGTATCATCACCTGTTGTAACATTTGATTTTATTTCCAAATCGTTTGGGACGTATTCCCCTAACGGCAAAATGTTTTCTAATACAGCATGTCTGCCGTTTTTGACAAGAAAATCGTTTGACTCATCAATAACCGGGCAACAATAATTATTTTCAACTGCAACTGTTGAAAGTGATGTCAGAACATCTGCAGTTGCAATAGCGTCTGCGATTTCACGGATTTTTGAAACATATTCTTTTGAATATTCTCTGAAATCGGTAAACAATTTATATTCAAGTTCAGTTGATTTGAATTTTGCACTCAAAACATCATCTTCATGTTTTTTGAGTTCTTCCGTGATAAATCTTTCTGCATTTACAAGGGTTTGTTTTCGGATGTAATCGTCAGGAATCATATTAAGATTTGAATTTGTAACTTCAATAAAGTATCCAAAAACTTTATTGTAACCGATTTTAAGGTTTTTAATTCCTGTTCTGTCCTTTTCTTTATCTTCAAAACTTTTTAGCCATTCCTCTCCGCCTGTTAATAAATCTCTGAAATAATCAAGTTCTCC
Organism: bacterium; assembly: GCA_017470815.1. GTDB lineage: Bacteria > Cyanobacteriota > Vampirovibrionia > Gastranaerophilales > Gastranaerophilaceae > Zag111. The sequence continues at coordinate 30,829 of JAFUXT010000017.1, forward strand.
GCTTACCTGCGGTTTGATTATACCACCCTCTTTTAAAAGCATCGGAGGGTTGTCAACGATAGTATTTTCAATCATTTGAACATAATCAGAAATTTCTTGTGCATAATCTCTGATGTTTGCAAATATGTCATAATCCAAATCTTTTGTAACATCCAAAACTTCAGGCAGGATTGAAAGCGATAGTTTCAGGCTTATGAAGTCTTTCGGACTTGCAGAAGCGTTGCTCATTCTTGTTGCGAGTCTTTGGATATCATAAATTTTATCAAGCAGTTCAGATAAATTCAGTCTTACATCACTTTTTTTGACAAGTTCGGAAACTGAATTTTGTCTTGTCATGATGTCATCTACATTTTTTAGCGGCTGACAAATCCAATTTTTCAAAAGCCTTGCGCCCATATTTGTTTTGGTTTTGTCTATTGCCCATAAAAGCGAACCATATTTGTTCTTTTCCCTTAAAGTTTCCACAAGTTCAAGATTTTTTCTTGTCGAAGCATCAAGAATCATATATTCAGACAATTCATAAGATTCAATACGGTCAAATTTTGGCATATTATCTTTTGAAGTTTCCCAGATATATGCAAGCAAAGCCCCTGCTGCCTGAAATCCGAGTTTATATTTTGAATACCCAAAACTTTCCAAACTTGTTGTTTTAAACACGGTTTTCAGATTATTTGACGCAAAATTTTCCTCAAAAACAGATGGCGGAATTTTGGAACAATTGTATTTTTTAGTAATTTCTTCAGGCAGATTCACGACTTCATCAGCCACAATCTGAAAAGGTTTTATGTCTTGTTTCAGACTTGGTGCAACAATTTCAGACGGATTTAGCCTTGCAAGTTCAGCCATAATAAGGTTTAAAGGTGCTTGTGTGGTTTTAAATTCTCCTGTAGAAATATCGGTATATGAAAACCCGAACAAATCTTTTTTATCGTCTTTATAAATTGCGCAGATGTAATTGTTTGAATTTTGTTTTAGCAGGTTGCTTTCTGTTAGTGTTCCGGGGGTTAAAACTCTTGTAACACCTCGTTTTACAACCTGACCTGCTTTTACAAATTTAGGGTCTTCAAGTTGGTCACAAATTACCACTTTGTAGTTTTTTTGCACAAGTTTTTGCAAGTACGCATCTGCTGCTTTAACAGGGATTCCTGCTAAAGGTACTCTGCCGAGTTTTGCTCCGGAATCTCTTCCTGTCAGGGTAAGTTCAAGTTCTTTTGCCATAATAACGGCATCTTCAAAGAAGGTCTCAAAAAAATCACCCATTCTATACCAAAGTAGTATTCCAGGATGCTCTTTTTTAATCTGCAAATACTGCTGCATAGCAGGGGTAGTGTCCTCAATATTCACATCCCAACTATTAACATGATTGATTTCCCCTTTGCTCATAATATAATATTGATATAAAAATAAGAGGATTTCAACATGGGTTGTCTTAAAAATGTTACAAGGTCAATATTTCTAACCGTTGTTGCCGTTGGGTTTATAGCCTTTGGCGGGCAAAAATGGATAAATGACGGAATAAACAATTTTTTACACCCAACCCATGATGTAATTTTGGAAAGAGCACAAAAAGTAGGTGATTTTTCGAAAATAGACAAAGAATTTGAAATAGAAAAGGCCGCAGGTGTAATGGGTTACAATGCTGTTGTTGCCGAACACAAAGCTTCAGGTCAAAAAATGGTTGTTGTTGATACCGCAAAGAAAAAAATTCTTACACCGCAGGATATTAAGGCAAATGATGTTGAAGACAGACTAAAAAAGGCTATTTCTAAAGTAAAATACCAATCTGCCGCTATTGAAGAATTCCATGTAACAGAAAAAGGTACAATGACGTCCTACGGGCAGAAAGTTCCTTATGCAAAATTCAGGGCAAAAATCAAAAAACTTCCTATTGGTGAAATTTCAGGAATAGTTTCCGTTGTAGAAGACGAAAAAGGTAACGATAAAATTCTTGTGTCAATTAATCAGGGCGAAAAATATTCGCAGTTGATTTCTAATGAGTTTTTTAAAGATATAAAGTAATAAACCTATCTTGAAAGCGCATTTTGTTCATAGTAAAGTGAATTTGCTATGCAATTTATGGACAAGGTAAAAATCAGAATAGTTTCGGGCAAGGGCGGTAACGGAATTGTTGCTTGGCGCAGAGAAAAATATGTTGACAAAGGCGGACCTGCAGGCGGCGACGGTGGAAACGGCGGAAGCGTTTACCTGATTGCCGATGAAAATATGTCAACTTTGATGGATTTTACTTATAAAACGGTTTTTAAAGCCGAAGCAGGAGAAAACGGTTTTAAAAAGAGTATGCATGGCAAAAGTGCAAAGGATTTATTCATAAAAGTTCCTGTCGGAACGGTTGTAAAAGATTTAAAGACAGAGAATATAATTGCCGATTTGGATGAACATGAAAAGAAAGTTCTTGTAGCAAAAGGCGGTCGGGGCGGCAGAGGTAATATTCATTTTTGCACCCCTCAAAATCGTGCTCCGCAGTATTGCGAACCGGGAGAACCGGGGATTGAAAGAAATTTGCAGTTAGAATTAAAACTAATCGCCGATGTCGGACTTTTAGGTATGCCAAATGCAGGCAAATCAACATTCATAAGCCGAGTATCTTCTGCAAAACCAAAAATTGCAGACTACCCGTTTACAACGATAATTCCTAACCTCGGTGTTGTAAAAAAACATGATCATGATGCCTATGTTATCGCAGATATTCCCGGACTAATTGAAGGGGCATCTGATGGGGTTGGATTGGGGCACGACTTTTTGCGCCACGTTGAAAGGTGTCGTTTTTTACTTCATATCGTTGACGGGACAGAAGAAAATCCGCTTGAAAATTACAAAATAATTAATAACGAACTGAAAAAATATTCTCAAAAACTTGCCGATTTATTCCAGATAGTCGCAATAAATAAAATTGATGCGATTGAGCCTGACAGATTAAGCGAACTCAAAAACGAGTTTAAAAAAGAGGGAATTGATAATATTTATACGATTTCTGCAGTAACTGGTGAAAATTTAGACGAACTGAAAAACGAACTTGAACACAGGGTTGATACGATTCCAAAACCTGTTTTTGATTATGTTGTTGAAGAAGATTTGGAAGCCACAAATAATGATGATAGTTATTGGGAAGTCTATAAAGCCGATAAAAATACTTATATAGTTGATGGCGGAAAGATTATCAGAATTTCGCAGGTTATAAATACCAGAAACACAGAACAGGTAATCAGACTTCAGAATACAATGCGCGCAATGGGGATTATTGATGAATTGAAACGCATAGGTATTCAAAACGGTGACACTGTAGTTGTTGGTAAAATTGAACTTGAATATTGGGATGATGAGATGTATAAGCAGGAATTTTAATTCCTTTTATGCATAGCAGTCATTTACATAAAAAATATTATCGGTAGTTTTTGTTTCATCAAAACTACCCTGCCCCATTTCTTTGACCGCAAAGAAACGGGGCACAAAGAAACTCCCCGACCTGCACTCCGTTCGCTAATCATTTGTACGCCCTCGCATTGTTCCTCCCCAAAGGGGGAGGTTAGGTGGGTAAACTCTGCTCGGGCTATGCTCCACATACAGGCGGGATAACTCACTATCGTTCAGACAAATCCCGCCTTGTTGCCGTGTCGCAAACAATGATTGCTCACTTCGTAAAGGTCGGGATTACCCTCACCCGTTTTTCTAATGCTCATACTTCGCATTGAAAAACTACCCTCTCCCAAGGGGAGAGGGGTGGGGTGAGGGGTTAAATGCGCACCGTAGTTTTAGGTGCGCTAAGAGATTTTTGTCCGTCAGGACAAAAACACATATTACTGCGTTAGCAGTCTTATGCCGCCGTTAGGCGGTATTGTACCTCAGCGTGTTTTTCTTTTCGGTTCACTTTTCTTTTTGCGTTGCAATCAAAAAGAAAAGTGAACATATTAAGAATATCTTAGCGAGATATTCTCATAATATTTTTTATGTACAAATTACTTGGCATATATAACTGCGAGGTAAATAATTTATGGACTTAAAACCAAAAGTGTGCTATAATTTAGTCAAACAGGAGGAATTTATATGGCAAGATTAATCAGACCTACATTGGCTATAAGATGCGTTCAGTCAGGATGCAAATGTTTATTTGAAGTTGCTCAGGTGGAAGACGGGAAACAGCAGGAAGTTGTTTGTCCTCAATGCGGCGAACACTATGTTTATCCGATTTATGACGAAGAAAGTAAATAAATTTAATCGTAAATAGTGAATTGTGAATAGTACTTTACAGTTTTTTGATTTATAAAATGTGAGTCTGCACCGGTAACGACTATTCACATTAAAATTATGTTTAACAATACTGACAAAAGATACAACCAATTTAGTGCATATTTAAAAAATCGTTTTGGTGCAAAGGTTTATAAAATAACCATTGATGCCGGGTTTTCATGTCCAAACCGTGACGGTACTATTTCCAAAGGAGGTTGTATTTTTTGTGATGATTCGGGGAGTTTTTCTCAGGCTCATTCAAATCTTTTGAGTATAGAAAATCAAGTAAATGAGGGGATAAAAACACTTTCTGCAAGGTTTAAAGCCGAAAAATTCATGTCCTATTTTCAGGCTTATACAAATACATATCGTCCTGTAAATGAACTTGAAAAAATTTATAAGGCTTCGCTAAACAACCCCGATATTGTCGGAATTTCAATAGGAACAAGACCTGACTGTGTTGATGAGGATAAACTTAGTTTAATTTCAGATATTTCAAAAGATTATTATACTTGGCTTGAATACGGTTTGCAGTCAAGCCATGATAAAACTTTACTCAAAATAAACCGAGGACACGATTACGATTGTTTTTTAAGGGCTTATGACAAGACAAAAGAAAAGGGCATAAATGTCTGTGTTCATGTGATTTTTGGCTTGTGGGAAAGTTGTGATGAAATTTTGCAAACCGCACAAAGACTTGCTCGGTTGAAAATTGACGGTATAAAAATTCATATGCTTTGTGCTCTGAAAGGAACTAAATTGGCGCAGATGTATGAGAACAAAGAAATTGATTTCATGAGCGAAGATGAATATGTAAGTTTAGTGTGTGATTTTCTTGAAATTTTACCTTCACAAACAACTGTTCACAGACTTGCGGGAAATGGTTTTCGCAAAACTCTGATTGCTCCGAGATGGCTCGGAGCAAAACTTGACTGTCTGAATAAAATAGATAGAGAGTTTTTAAAAAGAAATTCATATCAAGGTGCAAAATTTAATTAATTATTTGTTACTATTTTGCTTTAAAACACTTTACAAACTGCTTATCATGTGAAATAATGCATGTGTAGGAATGTAACAAATTGTGAAGCATGGTAGCAAAAATTATTTTCTGCGTTTTTACTAAAGTCAAACAGTAATTTATAAATAGTGTGGAGAAATAATATGTTGACAGTTCAGCCGGTATCAATGAATACTTATTCTCAAAAAGTCAATTTCCAGAGAAATGACAGACAGTCTTTTGAAGATGACAGAGAATTTTTTGAACAACAAAAACGTGAAATTGAAGGTTTAATCGACGATAACAGATTGCCTGGCGGAATGAAGAAATTTTTAAAAGTCGCAAATGTTGTCACTGATGCTTTAATCGCAGGTTTTACGGTTGCTTGTGCAACAATAGCAAGTGCAACCTGTGGAAAAAATACATTTAATAAACTTGCAGGCAACAAAATGGTACAAAGTACTGTTTCAGGGTTTAAACCTATGGAAGAATACGCAGGCAAGGGTTTTAAAGCATTAAAACATTTTGCTGCAGATGCGGTAAGAAAATTGTTTGGCAAAGATAAAGGTCAAAAAATAGTTGATTTTGCTAAAAAATCCATCAAAACAGTTAAAGAATTTTTAAATAAATTAAATCCATTTAAAAGCGAAGAAATTTTTGATAAGGCAACAGCAAGAACTGCAACAGGCTTAGGTGTCGGTTCAGGTGTTGCAAGTGCTTACGCAAAAGCAGTTGAAAAATCTGAACAGGAAAGTGGTGAAATATAATGGATACTGCCGTAAGACCAAGATATTTTCACTCTAATCTGACTCCTGAACAAAGAGCGCAACGCCGTCATGAAACACAAGAGGTTGCGGTAGGTGTAGGTGCTGCAGGGGTTACCGCTCATGTCGGAACTTCAAGAGGCACAATGCTTCGCAATATGTATGAAAGAGTTATCAAAACATCAAAATTGACTGCTCAGAATAATGAAATTGCGACAGGAATTTGGGCAAAATTAGTTCGTGACACCAAAAGATTTGGTAATCACGCATTTAATTGGCTAAAAGGTTTTGAAAATGCAAAATTTATCGGACCGATTATTAAAAGTCCGATTACCAAAAAACTTACGGGTGTATTCGGTGGTGTTACCGCCGTATTTGTCCTTATTTCAAGTTTGGGTGAAGCATCCAAAAACGGTAAAATTGCCGTTTCTGATTTAAAGGAAAAACTTGATATGCCGGCATAAAATATAAATTTGAAATATAAAAAAAATCGTGCTAAGTTTATCTTATGCACGATTTTTTGGTAAAAAAACTAAGCACAAACAACCTTGAATCCGAACTTTTGAATATCGGTTATGACAGTTCTTATGCCTTCAAAGGAAAAGAAAAATTTGAGTATTTGAATTTTAAAATTTTCGGTATAACTTCAGCGCAAGGTAATATTCTCAAACAACTTTCTCTGTCTGTCGGAGCAGATTGTGCTACACATAAACTTGTTATAACAGGTCAAATTGAAAAATCGGATTGTATTTTGGGCGGGAATTTATCTCAACTCAAAACTATTTCGCAAAAACTTCAACTTCAGCCGTTTGGTCTGAAAGATTTGGGGCAAAGATTAGAAGAAAAAATTTGCATTAAAGATTTCGTTAAAACAAAAATAATGGGCATATTGAATGTTACCCCCGATTCTTTTTCTGACGGAGGACAATATTTTAGTACCGAGGATGCTATCAAACATTTGAATAAACTCATAAGTGACGGCGCTGATATTATAGATATAGGTGCGGAATCAACAAAACCGGGAGCGAAAGAAGTTAGCGCCGATGAACAGTTAAAAAGAATTATTCCTGTACTAAATTATATTAATAAAAACAAAATAGACATACCCATCAGCATTGATACAAGAAACAGTGAAGTTGCCAATGTTTGTGCGGGGTTGGGTGCTTCTGTAATAAATGATGTATCGGGGTTAGAATTTGATAAAAATATGGCTGATGTTGTTGCAAAACACGGGTTGAAAGTTGTTATTCAGCATAGTAAAGGAACACCTGAAAATATGCAGAAAAATACTGAATATGAAAATCTGACAGATGATATTTTTAAATTTTTGAAAAATAAAATCGATTATGCGTTATCAAAAGGAATACTCAAAGAAAATATTATCATAGATGCGGGAATAGGTTTTGGTAAGACAAGAGAGCAAAATTTTGAAATTTTGCACAGATGGAAAGAGTTTCAATCACTTGATTGCCCTGTAATGCTTGGGGTTTCAAGAAAGAGCCTTTTAGATATGCCAAATTCCGCAAATGAAGAAAAAGATCTATATACGCTTGCACTAAACAGTATTTTAATCAATGAAAATATTGATTATATACGAGTTCATAACGTAAAAATTCACAAAAAACTGCTTGAAATTTTAAATTAAGGTACAGGGTCATAGCCTCCGGGGTTTCCGGGATGGCAGCGGCAAATTCTTTTTATTCCGAGCCAAAGTCCTTTTAATACTCCGTATTTGATTATTGCCTGCTTCATATATTCTGAGCAGGTTGGTGTAAATCTGCATACAGGCGGAGTGAATTTTGAAAACCATTGATATATTTTTATAAAAAATAACAATACTTGTTTCATAAAAAAATTTTACCATAATAACAAATATGTTTATCGCTTGTTAAGATTTCTTATTTTATGGTAAAGTAACAAAAAAGGAGATAAAAATGTTTGCTGCTTTTTCACAAAAATATTTGACACCAAAAAATGTTTTTTTTGGTATTATTGCAATTTTACTGCTGTTTTTTATTACGAAAATTCCCGATATTGCAATAATGTTTTTTGCTTCATTTGTGATTGCATGTTCTATGGAACCGTTGGTACAAAAACTTTCCAATAAAATGTCAAGGGCTACCGCAAGTGCTTTAGTAATATTAGCTTCATTGCTTGTTTTAGGGTTGTTATTTGTTCCTTTGATTATAATAGCGGCAAATGAAATTAAAGCATTTGCTGATTCTTTTCCGCAGCATGCCGAATTATTCAAAAAATTAATAATGGATACACCGTTTTTGAATAAAAGTCATATAGAAAATATGGACATAGGCGGTATGATTGCATCTGCAGGTGATTTCTCATCAAAAGTCTTAACAGAAACGATTAATTTCGGTAAAAACATTGGCTCTGCCTTTGTTTATATACTTGTATCAATAATGATAATTTATTATTTTATGGTAGATAAAGATATTATAAAAAGTACTTTTTTAAAGTTGTTTCCTGTTCCGATGCGTAAAAGAACCTCTGAAATTTATGATTCAATATCATTAAAAATAGGCGGATATGTTGTTGCGCAAATTACTACAATGGCAGGGATAGGCATAGTTGTAACCATAGGTCTTTTAATCTTAAAAGTTGATTATGCGCTGTTGTTAGGTTTTATTTCTGCCGTATTTGATATAGTACCGGTTGTTGGTCCGACTATTGCATTTTTTGTTTGCCTTGTTGCAGTATATAAATTTGGACCTTGGGTATTATTAGGCACGGCAATAGTTTTTGGGGTGGCGCAACTTATAGAAAATAACTTTGTAAGACCGTTTGTATTTAGTAAATTATTAAATATTCATCCGCTTTTGGTATTTTTATTTATATTCTTAGCCGCAAAATTCTTGGGCATAATCGGAGTGGTTTTTGCCCCTGCAATTGCAGCCATGGCTGTCGTTTTGACGGAAGAAATTTATATGAAATCGATTGAATAGATTAAAAAAAAAGAGCCTTTCGGTTCTTTTTTTTAATCTGGGCATGAAGAGACTCGAACTCCCACGCTTTCGCACTAGTTCCTAAGACTAGCGTGTCTACCATTCCACCACATGCCCATATTCAATTGTCAATCGGTGCCTATGCACCGAGGCGTGTCTACCACCTCTCACAAAACTTGACATTTAGTCAACTTTTGTTCGGCAGAGTACCACATGCCCATATTTAGTTGTCAATCGGTGCTTATGCACCGAGGCGTGTCTACCCCTCTCACAAAACTTGACATTTAGTCAACTTTTGTTCGGCAGAGTACCACATGCCCATATTCAATTGTCAATCGGTGCCTATGCACCGAGGCGTGTCTACCACCTCTCACAAAACGATACTTAATCGTTTTGTTCGGCAGAGTACCACATGCCCATATTCAATTGTCAATTATAAACAATACGTTACTACTAAATTATTATAACTGTACGCTGATGTCAAGCATATTTCGTCTTATATATTTTAAAATTATTTATATTTAATCCATTTTTATTAATTAAAGATTTTTTTGTTTTTATCCGTATAATATAAAGTAGTGAATACCAATGGACTTTCATGTAAAGAAATGTAACGGATAAAATCATAAAATTAGCAATTTATCTGTCAAATATGTTTTTAAATACATGTAGGTCTAAAGTGTAAGGATTATTAATGTTCCAAGAATCTTTAGAACTATATATCAGAAGACTTTTAGACTTTCTGTTATACACAAAAAACTATATAATAAGGACTAATCCGATTAAGGCTATGTCTGCATCAATAGTGGAAGGTATAAAAGATTTTCTGACAATAAAAAAGAAGTTAAAAATGGCTCAGTACAGGCTTAACTATCATCAACATCAACTTCAAAAGATGGAACAGTTAATAGCCGAAAATTCTGACCACAACTTCCTGAAAGGTTCCAATTTAGATCAGAAAAGGTAGTGTAAAATGGGATTACTGGTAGCAACAATTCAAAGACGCCAATTAAGGATGGAAAGATCCAATCTGCAATTCCAATTATTGTTGATTACCAAGGCAATTTCACAGGCGCAAAAATCTACAAACGAACTTATGCAGGTCGGAACTGATTATGAATCGGATTCTTTGATTACCAAACGTTTACAGGAAAGACAATACAAGTTCAAACTTCTTGAAGAATCTTTGGGGTTACAAAAAGAAGAAATTCAAACAAGATTACAAGAAATTGACACCGAATTAAAATCAGTTGATGAAATGATTAAGGGTGAAATTCAGGATTTGTTCTCTTACGGCAGTAAGTAATTTAAACACCCGTATTTAAAAACAGGTTTATTATGTCGTTCATAGAAACGGCTTGTTTTTGATATTGTTGACCTTTAACTTCAAGTGTTGCAATTTGTTTTTTGTATTCAATAATATTTTTTTGGCACTCTCTTGCTCGTGAGGTCAATGCTTCCTGAACCTGTTGTGCTTCTCTGATGACAGATTTCATCGGAATTCCAAGTGCTTCCATTGTTTGACGGATAATAAGTGCACCTGTTTGCTTTGTTACACCGGCAGGAAGTTTTGCTATCAAATGAGTCAAAATAGCCACATTGTTAGGGTAATCAAAATCTGCCTTTACATCTGTTACATCTATAGTCCCGAGATTTTGGTTTAAGGTATTTTGGAATATTGTATCAATATCAGGAGCCGGATTATTATTCAGAATAGAACTGATATCAAGGGTCATCTTTGATGAATTTGCATCATTGTTTTCTTCAACTGCAGGCAAATCTTCCTCATGAATTTGAGGTTCTGTGATTTCTTCCTGTTCTACAATTGTTTCTTCAACTTTTTCTTCAACCGCAACCGGTTTTTCTTCAACAGGAGCAGATTGCATTCTGAGTGCTTCAACTATCTTCTTCCCTACATTGTCACTTATTCTATCAGTCATAATAACCTCTTAAAAAAATATCTCTAATCTTGTTTAAATTATATAAAAGACATGGTATTTTTGCAACAAAATTATGATTTCTTAAACTTGTACGGGCAATATATTCGTGATAATATTTTTTTGTAGAGAGGATATGTATGGAAACAATTGAAATTAGTAATATAGAATCTTTGCCTTGTGGTGCAAACCCTCATCAGAGTGCAGGTATTTCAAAAATATCTGACGGTGTGGAGTATGAAATTTTAAGCAGAAATAAAGATTTAGAGTATATTGATTATATAAATTTATCAGAAAACATAAAACTTTTGGGCGAATTTTTTGATGTCAATTCCGCTGTAATTGCAAAAGAAGGTTTTATATGCGCAGTTGCGCTTGGCTCAAGTATTGATGATGCGTTTGCAAAAGTCATGGATTCGGATCCTGTTTCTATTACAGGTTCAAGTGCAGGCTTTTCAAAGGAAGTAACTCTTGAAGTCGCAAAACTTTTAAAATCGCTAAAAATAAAAAATGTAATCTCTGTTAAATTTTCAAAAGATGCATTTTCGTATCTTTTAGATACTGATATCAATATGATTTTAATAAAAACACCGCTTCATGAATTGCAGGGATTTTGTGCAAAAGATATAAAAGTTACTCCGTTTGGAATTTTGGTTCAGGAGCAGAATACAAGCAAACTTTCAAAAGAAAATTTTAAAGTTGTATCAGTTGCAAAACCGACTCAGGAACAGGCAGAAGATGCTGTTTTTGGCTGGAAAGTTTCAAAGCATTTAAAATCTGCATCAGTTGTAATTGCAAAAGATTTATGCGCAAAAGCAATAGTGCAGGGACGTTCAAATATGGTGGTTGCCGTCGAAAGTGCAATGGATTTGGCATGTGAAAATTCAAAAGATGCAGTAATGGTGCTTGATTGTCCGATTGAAACTTCGCAGGTTTTAAATACCGCTATTCAGGGCAGAATTGGCTTGGTTGTAGAATCCGGAGATTGCAATATATCCGGAGATATTTTAAAACAGGCAGATAAATACGGAATATCAATGATATTTACCAAAATAAGGAACAAGAGGTATTAATCAGAGTGAATAGTGAGTTGTGAATAGTGAATTGTAGGTTTCAATGCTACGCACAATTAAAATAATTAATCCTGTAAAGAACTATTCACTGTTCTCGATTTACATAAAAAAGAGGTATGAAAATGACTAATATAAAACCATGGGATGAATATTTTTTAGATTTGGCAAAGACATGCGCAAGCCGTTCTAACTGCATAAGAGCGCAGGTTGGTGCGGTTATTGTCGGGCAGGATAAAAAGATTAAAGCAACAGGATATAACGGGACACCGTCAAAGGTAGAATCTTGCGCAGAACGTGGTTCATGTTACAGAATTGACCATAATATCAAATCCGGTACGCAGTATGAAACCTGTCGTTCCATTCATGCTGAGCAAAATGCAATTATTCAGGCAGGACAAGACAGATGTCAGGATGCAACAATATATATCTGGGGACATAATATGATTTGTATTTTATGCAAAAGATTTATTGTTCAGTCAGGTATAACTCACTGCGTGTTGCAAAAAGACGAAAACAGCCCGATTGTCAGGGTTTCAGTTGAAGATTTAAGACGAGAACTTGAAGAAGTAAAATAACATTATCTGATTAGGATGGGATTTTTTTTGGTCGGTTGTCAAACAACTTAAAGTGTGAGTGAATCCAAGCACCCAAACCTGAAAATACTGTTCCGGCGGTTTCAGGATGTGCCTGTGAAGATGCTATCGTTTCAGGAGTCATATATGGTGCTGATTTTGCTATTGCACTCGGAGCAATACCAAAAGAATCAATTCCGCTTGCTTTTAAAAAATGTGCAGAAGCAATAACATCAGAAGTTGTTGCTGCCGTATTTGACGCCGTTCCAAGCGTCATAAGACCTGAACCGCTAGTACTCATTCCTGAACTTGATGCTGCCACAGCTAAACCTCTTTGTTCAGGTGGCATGTGCGTTATCATTTGGTTTGCCTGTGCTAATAATTCTTCGGGGGTTTTTATTCTTATCAATGCACCAAATTGCGTATTATCAACTCTTTGTATTCTCATATTTACCTTACTTACTGTTCATTAATTTATTTGAGGTATCTAAATCTTCATTTGCACCGTCCATATCACCCAAATCAAGTTTTACCATTGCACGCATTGAATATGCGCTGCCGTCTTGCGGTGCAAGTTCTATTGCTTTGTTATAATCTTGCAAAGCACCTTCTTTATCTTCTAAATCTGCCTTGCAAATTCCTCTCAAAACATAGGCTTTGGCATTTTTTTCATCAAGTCCGATGGCTTTGTTAAAATCTTCGATTGCCGCCTGTTTTTCGCCCATGGAGTTATGTATAGATCCTCTCCAATAGTACAAGAAAGATTCATTCGGGTATTTTTGAATTGCAGCATTGCATTTTGTCATTGCTATTTGGTACTTTTGAGCATTGACAAGTATTCCTATTTCCGTAATTGTCTTGCTCGCATCTACATCTGCGCCAAAACAAACGCTTGCAGGAATAATACTTAAACCTAAAATTAAAGATAAAATAAGAACATGCTTTTTCATAATTTATACCCCTCAAATGTCAAAATTATTATAGCATATTATTGAATTTTTTGCGATTATATTTTTCCTGTTTTATTGCAAAGGTTAAAAATTTATTGTAGTATGGTGTTAAAGAAGTTGAGAAAGGTTTTAATCTATGGCTATAAAAAGAGTTTTGCACTATGGCGAAGAATCATTAAGACAACCGTCAAAAGAAGTACATAAAGTATCAAAAAAAATAAGCGATTTAATAAGAGATTTATTTGACACAATGTATGCCCAAAACGGTGTCGGACTTGCCGCTCCGCAAATTGGCGTAAATTTGAGAGTTTTTGTTGTAGATGCTTCAACGAAAGAAGAACCGCTTGAACCGATGGTATTTATTAACCCGAAGATTATAAAAAAGTCCGGAGCGGTAAAAAGTACCGAAGGTTGTTTGAGTTTCCCTGAAGCCTATTCTGATGTTGTCAGATACAAAGATATTATGGTAAAAGCAACTAATGAACACGGCAAACAATTTGTTATGGAAGCCAAAGACGGAACGCTTCTTGCAAGATGTATTCAGCATGAAAACGACCATCTCGACGGAATTTTATTTATAGACCACTGTCTAAACAGATTTGAAACTGAAGAAATTTTGCAAAAAAATAATCTTCCCTCTATTGATCCTGACAAATTGTTAGACGAAGAGGAGTTAAAATCTCAGTTATGATAAAAATTATTTTCTTTGGAACTCCGGATATAGGCTTAAAATCACTTGATTATCTGAATAATTCGGATAAAATCAATGTGTGTGCAGTAGTTACCCAGCCTGATAAGCCGGCAGGCAGGGGAAATAAACTTCAGGCTTCTCCGATAAAAAAGTATGCACTTGAACATAATATACCGGTGTTTCAACCAAAATCAATAAGAAAAGAGCCTGAAATTCAGGAAGAATTAAAGAAATTTGAACCTGATTTTTTTGTAACTTTTGCGTTTGGTCAGATTTTATCACAGGAAGTTTTGGATATACCGAAATATGAAACAATAAATCTTCACGCATCATTATTACCAAAATATCGTGGAGCAAATCCTATTCAGCGTGCAATTATTAATGGTGACAAAGAAACGGGCATTTGCACAATGATAACAGAACTCGGACTTGATTGCGGTGATATTTGCCAAAAACTTGTAATTCCGATTTCTGACAGTATGAATTGTGAACAACTATGGGACGAAATCGGAGAAAAATCCCCAAAAATGATTGAAGAAACTTTAATCGCACTTAAAAATGGAACCCTAAAACCTGAAAAGCAATGCGAAAACGGGGTTTGTATGGCTCCAAAACTTACAAAAGAAGAATGTTTGATAGATTGGTCAAAATCAAACAGAGATATTCACAACCTTGTGAGAGGAGTTTGCAGAAGTCCGAGTGCTTATTTTATTCATAACGGTAAAATAATTAAAGTCATAGAATCAAAAGTGATTGATGGTAATGGCGTTCAGGGACAAATAGTTGCACATTCAAAAGATGGTGTCGATATGGGCTGCGGATACGGTTTAGTAAGATTAATTACCGTAAAGCCTGAAGGTAAAGGTGAAATGAAGGCATCGGATTGGTATAACGGAGTAAGAAAATAATGATTACAAAAGGTATAAGAGGCGCAATAACTGTTGAAGAAAACACCTCAAAAGCACTTGAAGATGCGACTTTAGAACTTTTGTGCGAAATGTTTGAACAAAACGGGATTAAAGGTACAAAAAATATTTCACATGTAATTTTTACAACAACAAATGATTTAAATGCTGATTTCCCTGCAAAATTCCCAAGGCTTGAGTTTGGCTGGGATGATGTTGCAATGATGTGTTATCACGAACTTGATGTTCCAAATTCACTCAAAATGTGTTTGCGTATTCTTATTGTATATAATTGCAACGAAGATTTTGAACCCAAATTTGTCTATCTTAAAGGTGCATCAAATTTAAGGAAATAATTATCCTATACTTCGCAATGCAAAGAACAAGGGCAATCTTTATCGTAAGTTTCAAATCCTAATTTTTTATAAAAATTGATTGCTGTATTTGAAGAATTTACATATATCGGTTTGCCTGTATACTGATTTTTTATATATGACACAATTGCTCGTCCCACACCTTTATATGTTCTGTCAGCCGGACTGAAAACGGAATTATTTTTGGGCTGAACCTGAAGCCAATTAAGTTCATTTTCAATATCCTCTTCTGAAAAAAGTGAAACACCCAAAACTTTTTTGGGGTCAATGTTTTCAAAATTATCGTCCTGTAATGTTAATATCAAACAGTGGTCTTGATTTACATCAGGCTTAAATTCGTCATCTTTTATAAAGTCTGAAAACAGATACGGAACAAAGTTTGAACTTTCTTTACTCCAGAGTAAAGATACATTATGTAGTGATTCCAAATCGTTTTCATTATTTTTATCAAGTTCAACAATCTTTGCCTTTTTTTCAGCAAAATCATCATTTTGTTTTGATTTTATGTATATATCTGATTTAAAACTGCCACTAAAAGATACTGAATTCATATTCAGTATAAAATACAAAAATAATATTATTTGCTATTAAAAATTAAATTTTTTCAAAATCAGAAATGGATGGGTCTAATAATCTTCTGCCGACATTTTCAAAGTCTATTGAGCAAAGAGTTTTGTTTCCGTATTTGATGATTTTTTCAACGGTGCCGTTTCCGTATCTTGGGTGGGAAACTTTATCTCCGGCTTTGAAACCGATGTTTTCATCCGCAACATTTTCTCCGTCTTCAGTATCATAAACAGGCACTACAGGTGGAGTATTTTCTTCATCTTCGTCAGTATCAAGAAAATCGTCGGCAACTTCATCGCCCGATTGAATTTGTCCCGAATTTTCTATCAAATCCAAATCATCTTCGGTTAATTGTTCGGATGTCTCATCATCCTGCGGAAAATCTTCAACTTCGTTTTGTTGTTCTGTTTCTTCGCTTTCGGAATGGAAATCATTCATAAAGGACAAATCATCTTCATCTTCATCTTCAGCCGTTTCATTCTCCTGCGAATGTACTTCTTGAATCACATCTTCATTATCTTCAATCTGTTCAAAAGTTTCCGTTTCTGATTCTGCTTCTGTTACGGGTTCTTCATCCTCATTATCGGCTAAAATATTTTCTATTTGAGGTTCGTTTTCAAGCGCATGTGAAACTATTTCTTCCTGTGGAACCTCTTCGTGAATATCCTGTTGTTCTATTTGTTCTTGCTCTTGTTCCTCTGTACCAAAATCTTCAATATCTTCTTCGGAGATATTTTCAAAATAATCTTCCTGTGTCTGTTCTTCCATTATTTCTTGTGTCGGAAGTTCCTCAACGGGAGCAGGAGTAGGTGCTTCCTGCAAATTATTTATTGCATAAATATCATCATTTGATAAAAGGTCTTCTTCTATTGCAGGAACAAATCTTTGTCTGTCTCCGAATACATCATCTTTTGTCAAATCAAGTTCCAAATCTTCAAGGGTTATAATAAGCGGGATTCCCTGTGTAAGATTTCCGTAAATAATTCCTTCTGACGGATTTAGTTTATTTAAAAATGTATTGTATGCCGCAAAATCGTTTTGCATAGTTTGAAGAGCAAATAACAATATGTTTTGAGCGTGAGATTTTAATTCGGATGCATATTTATATAAATGACTTGCAAAGAACGTTGTAAATACATGATTATGATTTATCAATCGTTTTACAAGTTTTTTATCCGAATTGTCGTCAGTAAGAGGTACAAAATAATATACATATTTATCAAATGTTTCAATTATTTTGTGAACATAATTTATAATTTCTCGTTGCAAATCGCCGTTTGCTTCTTTTATATTAATTACAATACAGTTTCTTTCTTTAAGTTTTTGTTCAAGTTGCTTGTATTCATCAGGTTCGTTTGCAAAAATCCCTGCATCTTTGTATTTTAAAAGTTTGTTTTTTAGCAGGGCAAGTTCAGGCATTTGTGTTTCTTTATATTGAGCCGTAACGACATCTATAAAACTTTCTATCGGCAAAAATTCATCATCGAGAGTTTTGATATACTGTTGTACTGCGTAGAATATATCTTGTATAATCGCTTTTGTAGCCGCATCAACTTTTTTTAAATCGTGTTCAAATATAAAATCAATAAATCCCGAATTGAGCGGAAGTTTAAAATCTTTGCTTAATGTAATTCTCGGGTATTCTTCAAATAGGTCGTCACAATCAATAATTACGCTTTTTTCTTTCATTCTGAACAGTTGTCTTACGCAGTTAGAAATAACAGTTGATTTTTCATAATCAGTTTCACAAAATACTGTAAAATTATGTTCAAAAATAGAAATATCCACATTCAATTCGTCATTACAACCTGAAATTTGACCGATTTTTAATGCAGTATCAACGGGTAATAAATCAAGGAGTTCATTTGCCGGCAATTCGACAATATTACTGTTAATACTTGGGGCAGAACCGTCGTATTCGCTGACTACTCCTTCTGCATTGAAAGAAAACATAAGTTTTGCAACTGCAAAATTGTTGATATTATCCGCTTTAAGGTTTACATATTGCGCAACATAAGATTTTTCAACACCGGTCAGCGCAATAAACTGACCTAAAGTCGGTCTTTCATTTTCTTCGTATGACAGTTTAATTAAGTTATTTCGTATTTCGATTAATTTCATTTAAAAGCCCTCGATTTTGACTTTGATTGTACCATGAAAATGGCATGCCTTGATAAATTTATTAAGTTAATTAACATTTATTGATTTTTGGAGATTATTATAAATTTCAATAGTCAGTGGACAAATTTTTAAATCTCTGTCAACAAGACTTTTTATAGTTTCTTTGTAACATCCCAAAATGGCTTTGTTTAATCCATTTTCACTATATAAATCTTTTGTAATTTTATTTCTGTATTCCTTACTTCTTGTGCGTAGTTCAATTTTATCTGCAAGAAAAATAATTTTTTCAAAATCAGTCATATTTATTTTGCCCAAAGTATGCCATCTGATTGATGAAAGCATTTCTGCATCTTCAAGCCCAAAAACTGTTTTTGCTATGTAATAACTGCCAGGAGCATGAAGTGTTTTTTTGTTTGAGCGTTCGTCAGAATCGACATCATCAAGATATTTGTCTATAATTTCAAGTAACTTTTCATCGCTAAAACACTTTGCGCAGTCATGTAAAAGTCCGGCAATATATGCTTTTTCTTCATTTTGCCCAAATTGTTTTGCAAGTTCTTTTGCACATTCCGCCGTACCAAGTGAATGTTGGTATCTTTTTTCGTTAAGATTTTCTTTCAGCCATTTGTCGGCTTCTTCCCGACTAAGTTTTATATAATCCATTTTTTGCAATATATTCCTTTACACTGTTATTTATAAAACCGTCAATATTTTGTCCGTTTTTAATTTTTTCTCTCAATTCCGTTGATGAAATATCTTCAAAAGAAAGTTCATCAAAAATGAAATCATAACCTTTGTCTTTTAAATAATTATACTCTAAAGACGAAAAATTATTTTCTCTGATAAAAACCGTAAATTTAACAAGTTTTTTTAATTTATCTGCCTCATACCAATTTTCAATATCCTTAAACGCGTCCGTTCCGATAATGAAATTTATTTTCCCCTCTATTTCGTATTTTTTATAAAGTTCGCAAATAGTCAGATATGTATAAGATTTACCTTCTCTTTTATATTCAATATCTGACACTTCAATTTTAGAATTATGTTCATCTTCAATAGCAAGTTTTACCATATTAAGTCTGTGCACACTCATATTATCATCATAATTTTTATGCGGTGGCTTGTAGGCTGGAATGAACAGGAGTTTATCAAAATCGTATTTATTCAACACATATTTTGCTACTCGCAAGTGTGCATTATGAATAGGATTAAAAGTCCCTTGAAAAACACATAATTTCATATTTTAATATTAGCATAAATACGAGGTATAAAATGAAAATTGCAAATGATTTAACTGAACTTATCGGACGTACTCCGATGGTAAAACTGAATAAATTAAACGACGGCTACGCTGATATAGCCGTAAAACTTGAATATTTTAATCCTGCAAATTCCATAAAAGACAGAGCCGCTTTGCAGATGATAATTGATGCCGAACGAACCGGAAAAATAAATAAAGAAACCGTAATAATAGAGCCGACAAGCGGAAATACAGGTATCGGACTTGCTATGATTAGTGCAATCCGAGGATACAAAATAATTTTGACTATGCCTGAAACTATGTCAATTGAGCGCAGAGCAATCCTAAAAGGTTATGGTGCGGAACTTGTATTAACAGAAGGTTCTAAAGGTATGCAAGGCGCAGTTGATAAGGCTTTTGAACTCCATAGTGAAATAAAAAATTCTTTCATTCCATCCCAATTTGATAATCCGTCAAACCCCAAAGCGCATTATCTTAATACCGCAGAAGAAATCTGGTCAGATACGGACGGCAAAGTTGATATAGTCGTTGCCGGAGTCGGAACAGGCGGAACAATAAGCGGGATTGCAAAAAAGTTAAAAGAAAAAAATCCGAATGTAAAATGTGTGGCAGTAGAGCCCTTTTCCTCTCAAGTTTTGGGTGGCGAAAAAGCAGGACCTCACAAAATTCAGGGGATAGGTGCAAATTTTATACCTAAGAATTTTGCAGGTGAACTTATTGACGAAATTTTTCCAGTCAAAAACGAAGATGCGATTGATACTGCTCGTAATTTATCTGCCAAAGAGGGAATTTTAGCGGGATTTTCAGGTGGCGCAAATGTTTTTGCATCAATAGAATTATCAAAAAGAACTGAAAATAGGGGTAAACTAATAGTGACAGTTTTGCCTGACTGTGGTGACAGATATCTAAGTTCTGAATTGTATAAATCAAACATTTAGTTGCATAAGAAATATTATTCAAATATACTCGCAAAAATATATAGGTATTGCTAATTCTTTTTCGTATAGCAAATTTTATTTTTACCCGTGTTTATAAATATAAAATTGAGCAAGGAGGCAATTATGGAAATAGAACTTGGTCCTTTCCCAAAATATGAAAATGTAAGAAGTAACGCTTATTGGTCAAGAGTGCATATTGATACATCTTTAAGAATTGATGATTCGGATATAGAAGAATACAAAGCACATTTAAAAGATTGCAACGAAAACCCCACAATAGGCCTGCTTGCCAAAAGAAAATACATAACCAAAAAACCTATGAATTATCCCGAATATGCACACCGTAACATGCGAGATTTAGAAAGTCAGTCTGTTATCAGTGAATTAAAAAAGGATTTAAAGTCAAGAATTGATAAACTCTATCCGAATACAAAGCGCATCAGAGATTATATAATTAACAACGACAGAGTTACGCTTGATATTGTAGAAAAACACAAAAAATATACAACCTTTAACAAATTGATGGTTATGCTGAAAAAAATAATATAAAAAGATTTCTGTATGACTGACCTGTAAAAAGTGTAACAAAATACTTAACCTATGGTAAAGATTTTGTTATATCGCTTGTTTTTGTGCTATGATATAGAAAAGAATTTAAGATTAGGGGAGAAATACATGTCAGAAAATTTGACTAATGATACAGCCATAGATGCAATGGAAACTGCGGCTGAAAATGTTGCTAAAGAAGAATTGAGAAAACAAATAAACGAAGAGTTTGTAGATCCGTCAGGCGGAGTTCATGACGATTTTGAAACACAGACATCAAGCGAATATGGAGCAGATAATATTCGTGTTTTGGAAGGTCTTGAAGCTGTTCGTGTAAGACCGGGGATGTATATCGGTTCAACTTCACAAAGAGGGTTACACCACTGCATTTATGAAATCGTTGATAATTCGATTGACGAATCATTGGCAGGTTATTGTACTGATATTCATGTGACAATTAATAAAGATAACAGTATTACGGTAGAAGATAACGGTCGTGGTATTCCTGTTGATATCAAACCTGAAACAGGCAAATCCGCATTAGAAATTGTACATACTGTTCTTCATGCAGGCGGTAAATTCGGGGACGGCGGATACAAAGTATCTGGCGGTCTGCATGGCGTTGGCGCTTCCGTTGTAAACGCATTATCCGAAAAATATATGGTAGAAGTATCCCGTCAGGGCTTTGTATGGCGTCAGGAATATATGAGAGGTGAACCTCTTGCGCCTGTTGAAAAAGGAGAAGCAACAGACAAAACAGGGACTAAAACAACATTTTGGCCTGACCCTGAAATTTTTACAGAAACAACCGAAATTGATGTTGAAGTAATCGGGACAAGACTTCGTGAAATGGCGTTCCTTAACAAAGGTTTGAAAATTATCTATAAACACGCAGGAATGGAAGAACCTGAAATTTTCCATTATGAAGGCGGTATCGGAAGTTATGTAGAATTTTTGAATAAAAACAAAACCGTATTACACGATAAACCAATCTATATTGAAAAAGTTGTCGGAGATATTCAGGTTGAAGTTGCAATGCAATATACAGACTCTTATACAGAAAATGTTTTATCTTTTGCAAACAACATCAACACTCATTCGGGCGGTACTCACATGACAGGGTTCAGAAACGCTATTACCCGTGTGTTGAATGATTATGCAAGAAAAAATAAGATATTAAAAGATTCTGACCAAAACTTGTCAGGAGATGATGTCAGAGAAGGTTTAACCGCAATAGTTTCCGTAAAAATTCCTAACCCTGAATTTGAAGGGCAAACAAAAGAAAAATTAGGTTCTATTGAGGCGCTAAGTGCAGTACAGGATGCAGTCAGAGATAAGTTGCAGGAATGGTTGGAATTTAATCCTAAAATGGGTAAAGCCATTTTGGAAAAAACCCTTCAGGCGCAGAGAGCAAGAGAAGCGGCAAGAAAAGCAAGAGAACTTACAAGACGCAAAACTGTTTTGGAAAACTCAACACTTCCGGGTAAACTTGCAGACTGTTCAAACAGAGATCCTTCTCAATGTGAAATATTTATCGTTGAGGGAGATAGTGCGGGCGGTTCTGCTAAACAGGGCAGAAACAGAATGTTTCAGGCTATTTTGCCATTGAGAGGTAAAATTCTTAATGTTGAAAAAGCAAGATTAGACAGAATCTACGCAAATAACGAAATTCAATCAATGGTTCAGGCATTCGGTATAAAAATCAGCCGTAATCCTGATGAAGTTGAACTTGAAAAACTTCGTTATCATAAGATTATTATTATGACGGATGCGGATGTTGACGGTGCTCACATCAGAACTTTGATGCTTACTTTCTTCTTCCGTTATGCAAGACCTTTGATTGAAAACGGTTATGTTTATATTGCACAACCGCCTTTATTCAAGGTTACTCAGGGAAAATCTTCAGAATATTTATTCAATGAACATGTTTTGGATAAGATGTTAAAAGAAAGAGGTATCAAAAACCTCAGCCTGTCTGATAAAGCGAAGAAAAATGTCAAAACGGGAGATGAACTTTTGGAACTTATTAAAAATATGACAGAGTTCTACAAGTCATATAACAACCCGATTTTGAACTTGTTCCCTGCGGTATTTTTGAGAGGTTTGGTTCGTTCGGATGTTCAGTTAACTGATTTTGATTCCCAGGATGTGATGAACAAGCATTGTGAATATTTGAATCACTATTTACAAGACCATGCAAAAAATTACAATATTGCAGAAGCTGAAAACTATAAAGTTGAGGTTAAATATAATGCAGAAAATGCAAAATATTCATTCGTATTGCATTTGAATAATGAAGAGCATGTTGTCTTAAATCAAAATATAATTAAGAGTACCGAGTTTAAAAAACTTCGTGAATCTTATCCGTTAATAAGAGATTTCTTGATTGAAGAAACTGACGGTTTGGTTTTGGAAACAGACGCAGAAAAAATTGAAATTAATTCGTTTGAAAAACTTCAAAAGACGATTGATGACAGAGGTCAAAGAGGATTGCAGATTCAGCGTTTCAAAGGTTTAGGTGAAATGATGCCGCAACAACTTTGGGAAACAACAATGGATCCTGCAACAAGAACATTGTTAAAAGTAAACATTGAAGATGCAATGATGTGTGACCAATTGTTTGATATATTGATGGGTGACAGGGTTGAGCCAAGACGAGACTTTATCCAGTCAAATGCGGTATATGCAACAAATATTGATACATAAAAATCAAAAGACCGAACTTAATGTTCGGTCTTTTACATAAATAATATTATGTGTATGTTCATTCTTTCTCTTTTCTTGTGATGAAAAGAGAAAGAATGAACCAAGAAAGAGAAAATACGCTATTTCACTGCAATGCCTGACGGCATTGCTCCGAGCATAAGATATTGTAAGTTGGGCTTTCAGCCCAACAGAAGTTCATACGTTTTTGTCCTTACGGACAAAAATCAATCAGGCGCCTAAAACTACGGCGCCTTTGATAATTATCTTTCAAGCGCACGGCGTTATCCTTAGCCGTGCTGAGAGATTTTTGCTGACAGGCAAAAACACATATTACTGCGTTAGCAGTCTTATGCCGCCGTAAGGCGGTATTGTAATCAGCGAAGTTTTCTTTTCTTTGGTTCATTTCTTTTCTTTTGCCTCGCAAACAAAAGAAAAGAAATGAACTACTTATAATATTATTTATGTAAATATATTGGCAGAATGTTTATATATATTATTTAAAATTAAATAAATTTATGCTACTATATAACTTGAAAGAGTGGTCTTAAAAGTATGATAAGTCAAACCAAAAAGTTATCTATCGCTTTTTACTGGCACATGCATCAGCCTGTTTATCAACTTACGCCGCAAGGCGATTATATTATGCCTTGGGTCAGGCTTCATGCTGTCAAAGATTATCTTGATATGATGATGTGGGTTGAAAAATTTGACAACCTGAAACTCAATTTTAACTATGTTCCGGTTCTTTTAGATTCTCTTATAGATTATGAAAACGGTGCTCACGATATCCACTCAAGAATTACTGTTACCCCAGTTGAACAACTCTCCCACGAAGATAAAATCTTTATTATTAATAACTTTTTTGATGCAAATTATCAAACAATGATTTTGCAAAACGAACAATACCACAATTTATACAAAAAATATCAGCAAAATATTGAAAGTACGGATATTTTTACAGAACAAGAATATTCTGATTTGATGGCACTATTCAATCTCGCATGGATTGATCCGTCTTTTAAAAATTCTGATGAAAGACTGCAAAGACTTGTGCAAAAAGGTAAAGACTATACCCTTGAAGACAGAATTGAAATAATAGAAATTCAGAGAGAAATAATAAGACAAATTATTCCGAAATTAAAAAAACTTGTTGCGGAAAATAAAATAGAAGTTTCCACAAGTCCTTACTATCACCCGATTGTCCCAATTCTGATTGATTATAAAGCGATTAGAAATGACAATTCCGATACGGATGAATTATCAGAACTTCATACGGAGGAAGATGCAAAAATTCAGACTAAAATGGCATTAGACCGTATTGAAAAATTGATAGGCAAACGCCCAAAAGGTATTTGGGCATCAGAACAATGTGTCAGCCCAAATACACTTGAAATGCTTTCAGATTTGGGAGTTGAGTGGTCAATATCTGATGAAGGAAATCTTGCCCGTTCAATAGATTTTGAATTTGTCCATGATTTTAAGGGATACCTTGAAGACCCTTATCATTTGTTAAAAACCTATTCATACAAAACTCGAAACTCTGATATAAAAATGATTTTCAGAGAATCAACAATATATAATCTTGTAAGTTTTGAATATGCGAACCATAATCCTGTCGCAACGGCAAACGATTTATACGACAGAATAAAAGTAATGCAGGGAAAAATTTTATCTTCCCCTGACCAAGACCACCTTTTAACTATTGCAATGGATGGGGAAAACTGTTGGGAAAATTATATAGATGACGGCAACACATTCCTGCAAACCCTTTATGAACTTATTAGCAAAGATGAATCATTAGAAACCGTTTTAATTAGTGATTACATTGAAAAGACAAAAGAGCATAAAAAACTTAATAAGGTTGCAACAGGTGCAAGTTTTAACAGAGGTTACAAACTCTGGATAGATGAACCGGTTAAAGATATTGCATGGAAATATTTAAAACGGGCAAGAGAAGATTTTATATCATTTTCAAAACGAGAACCAAACCACCCGAATCTTATTGATGCACAAAGAGAACTGTTTATCTGTGAAGGAAGTGACTGGTTCTGGTGGTATGGTGAACCGAATTCTTCCGGCAGAGATAATATTTTTGACTTTTTGTACCGAACACATCTGAAAAATATATACAAAACTTTAGATTTAGATTATCCGAAATACCTTGACGAACCACTGACAGGAGTTTCACTTGCAAGGCCGTCAAATTATCCGAAAGCACTTATTAGTCCTGAAGTAAACGGGAAAAATACAACAGATGACGACAGTTGGCTGAATGCGGGATGTATAGATATTCCTGACGGACCTGTGTTGAGAGAATCAAAACTTTTTGATAAAATTTGTTTCGGCAACGACAGTGAAAATTTTTATTTGAGATTTTATCTAAATAAATATATTAAAGAAAATCAAACAACAATTCCTCGTACTTATCAGATGTATATTTATTTAAGAAAAGCAGGCAGAACACAAGCACTTGCGCCTATAAGACTTGTAAATAAATCCTCAAATATTCCGCCAATCGCACTTGAAAAATTTCATAATGAAATACAAATTTCAATAAGAGATAATGAATTAAGATTTTTAAGACTTGTCAAAGCAATTCCGGGAGATATGTGGGTTCTTGAAAATTATAAATCAATGGAAGTTGTTTATGATGAAGTTTTGGATTTGAAAATACCTTTTGAAACTCTTGAAATAGAAAATGGCGAAAATTTAGAATTTTTATTCATAAATGCAAATTACGGGATGACTGATTTTTATATCCCTAATGAAATGGTCTTGTCAGTTCTGCGACCGGAAGTTTCCGTCAAAAAGTAATATTTTATGCTAAAATCTACTTATGCTTGATAATCTGGATAAAATAAAGCAGGCTCTTGATATAGAAGCGGAGTATCGCTACATTGATATTCACGGGAGAGAAAAAACTTTTTCCCAATTTATTCGTGCTGAAATAAAAAAAGAAATTAAAAAAGATAAAAAAAATCCACGCTGGGCAGTTTTGTATGAGGCGTTTGATGTTTACCCGTACGCAGGTGTTCCGGAAAGGCGCAGAGCAATTGAGCAGTTAGTCAAAATAATTAAACTTGAATTAAAAAAACAAAAACAAGACAAAGAAGAACAGGAAGAGCGTAATATTCAAAGTCAAAAACACCCATCCGAAGTTGATGTTATGTATATCAAAGGAGTTGGGCCAAAAGTTGCGTACAAATTCAATAAACTTGGAATTTATACCGCTCAGGATTTGATGATGTATTTCCCTAAAAAACACATTGATTATTCCTCTCGCACATTGATAAAAAATCTAAAAGAGGGACAAACTACAACTGTTTTTGGATACATAAAATCGGTTTCATCATTCAATACAAGGAATAATCTTTCTATTACAAGGGTAACTATAAAAGACGAAAGCGGAAAATTTGAACTTTGCTTTTTTAATGCCAAAGGTAACAGATATGTTTTGGAAAGAATGAAAGCACAATTCCCTGTCAATGCTGGCATAATGGTTTCAGGAGTTGTAAAACGGGACAATTATACTTTCGGACTGACAATGGATAAGCCGACTTATTCAATTATGAGTGGAGAGTTTTTGGATAATCCTGATTCAAATTTGAATTTGGCAAGAATTGTTCCAATATATACCGTTTGCGAAGGTTTAAGTATAAAAACTCTGCGCAGGGCAATATTTAACGCAATTGAAATGTATCAGGAACATATAATAAATGTTTTGCCTGATTTTATCAGAAATAAATACGGAATATTAGATAAAAAGGATGCAATAAAACAAATACATTTCCCTGAAACTATGGAAATTTTGGAACAGTCAAGATTTTCGCTCATTTTTGAAGAACTGTTTTTAATTCAGTTAAAACTGATAAGGTTAAGAGAATCAACCGCTAAAAATGTGCCGTCCTATGCTTTGAGCGTGCATCCTGACGGCTTGGTACAAAAATTTATAAAAAGTCTGCCGTTTGAACTTACATCGGGACAAAAAAATGCGGTAAATGAAATTTTAAACGACATGAATTCTTCTACACCTATGCAAAGACTTTTGCAGGGAGATGTCGGAAGCGGGAAAACAGTTGTTGCGACAATTATGCTTCTTGCTGCAATAGAAAACGGATTTCAGGGCGCATTTATGGCTCCGACGGAAATTCTTGCACAACAACATTACAATAATCTTGTAAAATGGCTTACCCCTTTAGGTTTAAGTGTCGGTTTATTTATGGGGTCACAGAGCAAAAAAGTACGTAATCAGTTTGAAACCTCGCTTCGCAACGGGCAAATAAATATTGCAGTCGGAACACATGCACTAATTCAGGATAATATTGATTTCAATAATCTTGGGGCGATAGTTGTTGATGAACAACACAGATTTGGTGTTCGCCAAAGAAATATACTGAAGAAAAAATCTCAAAATCCGCAAATGCTTACAACGACTGCAACCCCAATACCAAGAACACTTGCTCTTACGGTTCATGGGGATTTGGATTTGACAATAATAGATGAACTTCCAAAGGGCAGAAAACCAATTAAAACCTACCTGACAGGTTCGCATAAAAAAGTATGGGAACTTATAAATGAACAAATTGAACAAGGCAGGCAGGCTTATGTTGTTTATCCGCTGATTGACGAAAGCGAAACTCTGTCCGCAAAAGCAGCAACTGAAGAAGCAAAAAATCTGCAGGAAAATATATTCCCTAAATTTAAAATCGGATTGTTGCACGGAAAACTAAAACCTGATGAAAAAGATTCGGTTATGAACGATTTTAAAGAAGGTAAGTATGATATCCTTGTATCAACAACTGTTGTTGAAGTCGGAGTTGATGTTCCTAATGCAACGGTTATGGTAATAGAAAATGCCGAACGATTTGGACTTTCGCAATTGCATCAGTTAAGAGGCCGTGTCGGCAGAAGTGATTTGCAGTCATATTGTATTTTAATAACATCTTCACGTAAACCTGAAACAATGGACAGACTTGGTATTATGACACAAACTAATGACGGTTTTGTTATTGCCGAAAAGGACTTGCAACTTAGGGGACCGGGTGAATTTTTAGGTACAAGACAAAGCGGTTTGCCTGATTTGATTATTTCTGATATTGTGCGGGATGCCAAAATCCTTGAACTCGCAAGAAATGAAGCGATTGATTTTGTAAAAACACAAGATATTGAAAAATATCCAGCACTTCAAACAGTTACATCTTTAGAGATGTTTACCGGACTTGATATTTAAATATGTAAACAAATGTTACAAAAAATCCTTATTGTGAAATCTGACTTTTTCAAAATACTTTATAGACATGAGAGAGTTTAAATAAGGAGACGAGATTATGGCATTTTTAGCATTAGCAAGTCAAAAAAGTTTACTCAACTTGCAAAAAAACTTTTTACAGTTGCAGTACACATCAATTATGAATCAGACTCAAGCGGCAGAAGCACAAATGGCAGCAATCAAAAAATCACACAATGGTGAAACTGATTATGATGAATCTGAAGATGCAACTTATTTGTACTATGAGCAGTTAGATGAACAATTGAGTTCGGAAAAAGACTCTATTGATACTCAAATGACTGCAATAGAAAACGAAATTTCTTCATTAAAAACACTTGTAAACAACAATGTAAAATCTGCTTGTACTTTGAACCTTGCATCAGGCGGTTAAGGATAATCTGTCATGCTGAACTTGTTTCAGCATCTCACACCAAACGTATTGATATGAATTTCGAGATATATTCGGAAAGACAAAAGAAAATTACAATGAGTTTTCAAACAGTTCCACTGTGTTGAGCATCAATGATGCAATAGTCATTGGGCCAACTCCACCCGGAACAGGCGAAATATATGATGCAATTTTTGAAGATGTCTCAAAATCTACGTCTCCATGCAACTTGCCTGAGGCATCTTTAAAAATTCCCACATCAACAACTACACAACCCGATTTTAACATTTCCCCTTTTATAATATTTTTTCCCACTGCAGAAACAATTATGTCTGCAGTTTTTGTTATTTGTTCAAGGTCTTTTGTATGACTGTGGCAAACTGTCACGGTAGCATTACGATTAAGAAGCATTTGTGACATCGGGCGGCCGACAATATTTGAACGACCTATAACAACGGCATGTTTGCCCTCAAGTTTTATGCCATATTCGTCTAAAAGTTTCAAAACACCTTTTGGAGTGCAAGGATAAACATAAGGTTTTTCGCCTGAAAAAAGTTTGCCGAAATTGTGAGGTGTAAACCCGTCCACATCTTTTTCCGGGGCAATAGCATTTATAATATTTGTTTTTGAAATATGCTCAGGCAAAGGAAGTTGAACCAAAATAGCATGAACAGATTTATCACTATTTAATTCATTTATTTTATCAATTAAAACCTGTTCCTTTACATCAGACGGATAATTTATAACTTCTGAAATTATACCGATTTTTTGAGCGCATTTTTGTTTATTGCCAACATATATTTTACTTGCGGAATCCTCTCCGACAAGTATAACAACAAGTTTTGGTTTAACAGAAAAACTGCTGATTTTTTTTGCCAACTCATCAAGAATTTTATCTCTTAATTTTTTACCGTCTAATATTATAGCCATGCAAAAATTATAGCATAAAATTATTTTTTGCAGAAAGTTGAAAATCCGAGGGTTTGTATCAAAAAGGTTTATTGCAAGAGTGCTAAATCTTTGCTATAATATAGAAAAAGGAGTGAGTATGAAAAAAGGCTTTACGCTAACGGAACTTTTAATGGCATTGACTATTGTCGGGGTTTTGGCGGTTTTGACAATCCCTATATTGATGAATAATATCCACAACCGTGTTTTTGCAAATCAGGTCAAAAATATGGCTGCGACTATCGAACAACTTGCTCAGGACGAACTTATTACACACAGAACAAGAGATTTGTCAGACACAGATTTTGAAAGTGCAACAAAACTATTGACTGAAAATCACTTTTCTATTGCAAAAAGTTGTACATCTGATGAATCATTGACCAAATGTTGGAAAACTAATGCAACAGGAAAAGATAAGGTTACATATAAATCTTTGAATAAAGCAAACTATTCTTTTGGTGCAGGTCGTACAATAATTTTAAAAAATGGTGTAATGATTAAATACAGTAATGAATCTAATGATGGAAAAACAGTAGGTTTCATATTCATGGATGTAAATGGTAATGATAAACCTAACTTGTTAGGTAGAGATGTTTTTGGTTTTTATGTTACTCCGAAAGGACATGTAGCAGATTCTTCTATCTTGTCTGATACAGATATTTCTATAGAAACAAAGGTAAATAATTGCAAAAGTAATACAACAGGCGGATTTGGGAAAAGTTCTGCTCATTGTTACGGCGCCCTTGCAGACAACGGCTGGAAGATGGATTATTAATTGTCATTGCAGTACATGTCAGGCAATTATTTACATAAAAAATATTATGAGAATATCTTGCTAAGATATTCTTAATATGTTCACTTTTCTTTTTGATTGCGACGCAAAAAGAAAAGTGAACCGAAAAGAAAAACACGCAAAGGTATAATACCGCCTTACGGCGGCATAAGACTGCTAACGCAGTAATATGTGTTTTTGTCCTTACGGACAAAAATCTCTCAGCGCGCCTAAAACTACGGCGCGCGCTTGAGTAACGACCTTTACGAAGTGAGCAATCATTGTTTGCGACACAACAACAAGGCGGGATTTGTTTGAACGATAGTGAGTTATCCCGCCTGTATGTGGAGCATAGCCCGAACAGATTTTACCCCACCTAACCTCCCCCTTTGGGGAGGAACAGTGCGAGGGCGTACAAATGATTAGCGAACGGAGTGCAGGTCGTGGTTTGGAGGCACTTTTGCCACCAAAAGTGCCCCCGTCCGGAGGACCCTGCGGAGCATATTTTATATACCGATAATATTTTTTATGTACAAAACATGTAACTAATTACTTGACATGTACAATTACGAGCAAACGCAGTTTGCGTAGTAATCTCATTAATTCAACAATAGAACAACTTTGACATGAGTTAGTTTCAACGGGTACAGATAATACCTTTCTCCCGTTGGTAGAGGGGGTAAGTTTATAGGTCGGGTTGAAAACTGACCTATTCGCTATTCGCTTATACAACCTTTTCAAACTTAATTCCGAGTTCATTCAATTTGTTTATAACTGCAACAGTCGGAGTCGGAAATTCTATTCTGTCATTGTGAAAAGTTGCAGGAACACGATATTTTTTTGTAATATCCAAAATTTCATTATATAAATATGGTCTTGCCACATTCTTTTCAGACTTTGCAAATATATTTGCTGATTTCCAGCCTGTGTAAACTGAGGTAATTGCATTCGTACGCATAATTATTATTCCTTTATTAGTAACAATACAATTAAAGAATAAAGAAAGTGTATTTTCTACACTTTATAAACTTATATTAAGATTGTTCTTGACGAAAAATTTTAATTCAAGCATACTATAAGTGTTATACATTATATAAGGAGTTTTATATGTCAGCATTACAGACAACCATTTTAGAACACATTAATTCCCCGCAGGATGTAAAAAAACTTTCTTTAGATGAAATGAATACACTTGCAGGTGAGATAAGACAGGGAATTTTAAACAGAGTAGATAAAGTCGGCGGTCACTTAGGTCCGGATTTGGGTATTGTTGAGGCAACTATTGCGCTTCATTATGTTTTTAATTCGCCTGTTGATAAGTTTATTTTTGATGTTTCGCATCAATGTTATCCACACAAAATGCTTACAGGCAGAAAGCAGGGCTTTTTAGACCCGCTTAATCATCCTGAAATTTCAGGCTATTCAAATCAAAACGAAAGCGAACATGATCATTTTATGATTGGTCATACTTCAACATCAATCACGCTTGCAACAGGGGTTGCCAAAGCAAGAGATTTAAAAGGTGAGAATTATAATGTAGTTGCTTTAATCGGGGATGGTTCACTTTCGGGAGGTGAAGCATTTGAAGGTTTTAACAACGCATCTGTTTTGGGTTCTAATTTTATTATAATTGTAAACGATAATGAAATGTCTATTGCCGAAAACCAAGGCGGGTTATACAAGAATCTGAAAGAATTAAGAGAATCAAACGGAACTTGCGCAAACAATTGGTTTAAAGCGTTCGGATTTGATTATATTTATGTTGAACAGGGCAATGATATTGAATCACTTATAAAAGCATTTTCTGATGTAAAAGATTCAACAAGACCTGTTGTTGTTCATATTCACACATTAAAAGGTAAAGGTTTTGAGAAAGCGGAACAAAATAAAGAATGGGGACACTGGTCAATTCCGGGGTTAATCAGCCAAAATCTTTCCCCATCAGGCTCTAATGCTCCTGAGTGTTATGAAACAATTACAAAAGAGTATATTCTGAACAAAGTAAAACAAGACAGTTCTGTTATAGCCGTCAATGCAGCAACTCCGGGGGTATTTTGGTGGGATAGCGAATTTAGAAATAAGTTAGGTAAAAATTACACAGATGTCGGCATCGCTGAACAACATGCAACCGGTTACGCATCAGGGCTTGCAAGAAACGGGGCAAAACCGATTTTCGGAGTAATGACTTCATTTATTCAGCGTGCTTATGACCAACTGTCGCAAGATTTGGCTCTAAATAATTCACCTGCGACGATTCTTGTATTCTGGGGCGGAATTTCAAGTGCAGACTGCACTCATTTAGGCTTGTTTGATATTCCGCTGATATGCAATATCCCAAATATTGTGTATCTTGCACCGACATGCAAAGAAGAATATTTAAAAATGCTTGACTGGTCTGTTGAACAAAATAAGCATCCTGTCGCAATCAGAGTGCCGAGTGCAAATTATGTTGTTTCGGGAGTTGAAGATACAACGGATTATTCAATTCTTAACAAATATAAATTGGTTGAAAAGGGTTCAAAAGTTGCGATTTTGGGTTTAGGCGACTTTTTTGAACTTGGCAGAAGCGTAAAAGAAGAATTAAAATCTAAACTTGGTATAGATGCAACACTTATTAATCCGAGATTTATTTCCGGAATTGATGAAGAACTTTTAAACAATTTAAAATCTGACCATGATATTGTTATAACTCTTGAAAACGGAACTTTAGACGGCGGATTTGGTGAAAAAATATCAAGATTTTACGGAAATAGTGATGTGAAAGTTCTGAATTACGGTGCGTTTAAAGAGTTCAACGACAGAGTGCCGATGAGTGAACTCAATCAACGTTATCACCTGACAAAAGAACTTATCGCTCAAGATATTGAAAAACTTATATAGAAACAAAAAACGGAGCAAATGCTCCGTTTTTTATTATTGTGTATAATAATTTTATGAAAAAACAAATATCTGACAAAGTAATAAACAGGCTGACACTCTATCACTGTATTTTGAATGATTATATAAACAAAGGCGAAGAATACATTTCAAGCGGACAAATTGCGTCATTATTAAAAATTGACGATTCTCAGGTTCGCAAAGATATCAATATGCTGAATAATTCGGGTAAATCAAGAGTCGGATACATCGTCAAAGAATTAAAAAAATCGATAGAAACAAATTTAGGGTTTTCCAAAAACAAAAAAGCATATATTGTGGGTGCCGGCAACCTTGGTATGGCACTTGCAAAGTATGATAATTTTGCTAACTACGGATTAAATATTGTTTGCCTTTTTGACAATGATAGCGATAAAATAGGCAAAGAAATTAATAATAAGAAAATTCTTGATATAAAAGAACTTCCAAGATATGTTTGGCAGCACTACATTGATATTGCAATTTTAACTGTTCCTGCTCCGTATGCACAAACTACCGCAAACTTTCTTGTAAACGCCGGTATAAAGTATATTTGGAATTTCACTCCGACAGTTCTTGATGTCCCTGATGAAGTTCAGGTTTGGAATGAAAACTTAATGGGTAATTTTTTGCAATTCACTTATGATTTGAATTAATTTTCAAAGTTGTTGGTAATTGTATAAATATGTTCTAAAATCTGCGCAAAATAACCTAAATCAGAATTGCCGTTTAATACTAAATCCGCTTCTTTTCTGAAAGGTTTTACATATTTTTCTCCTGCATTAGAAATATAATTCCAATGTTTTAGTGCATTTTCTTTGTCCTGATTTCTTTCCTCTACCGCTCTTGACATAAATCTTAAACGGCGGAGTTCGTTATCAGTTTCAACGTATATCTTAATATCAAAAATATCTTTTACTTCATCATACATTGTTGCAATACCCTCAACAATAATGATTTTTTGAGATTTAACATAAATTGCGTTGGGAACGGAAACTCCCGTACCGTTAGGCAGATACATGGGGGCTTTTATATCAAGTCCTACAGATAAATCGTCCAAATCCTGTCTTAAAATATCAAGTTGAAAACTTGTTGGGGCATCAACATCATATCCGCTATCACGAACCATGTCAAAGGAGCCGTATTTATTGATTAGAGCAGAGATATCATTAAAATAATTATCAGTGCTCAAAACAGTTACAGGCATGTCGAATTGACCTATTACATTTTGAATTTCCGAACAAATAGTAGATTTTCCTGATGCTGATTCTCCTGTTACTCCTATTAAAAGTCGTTTTGACGGATTATTTATTATCCTTTTTGTAAACCTTGAAATGAAATCAGGAGCAATAGCATTTATAATCGGGGTTTGCTGTTTTTTATCATACAAAAATATTTGTTTAAATTTTGTCTGAAGATAGAACGCAAGCAACTCACGACCGGATTTTGAATTAAAGTCCGGTTTAAATATTCGTTCTTTTTCTTGTTCTTTTAAAGATAGCATGTTCAATTCCAATAATTCTATAGGATATGAAATTATAATACACAAGAAAAATATTTTTTGCTATGTTTTTCAAAAATTCTTAATATTTATTGAATTTATCTTCGTCATCACTCCAAATAACCATAATCTCTTTGGGAGTATAGAACGGGTTAAACCAATGAGTTTCCTGTGAAAAATCTATAATTGCATCATAGTAGTTTATCTGTTGTGCAATTTTTTTTGTAAAATGCAACAAATCTGCCATAATTTTCCTAACTATCATAACAGTTTCATTATGAATGTTTTATTTTTTTTAATAATCGCCAAAAAGTAGTGAATAAATTCTCAAAAAATTACCTTATCAGGTAGTAAATTGTAGATTGAACAAAATTCCTTAAAATAACATGATTTATAAAAAGGAGTATAAAATGTCAACAAATTTCAGAGGTTCAAAAACAGAACAACAACTTTTAAACGCTTTTGCTGGCGAATCAATGGCCTGAAACAGATATACGATGTTTGCATCAATTGCAAAGAAAGAAGGTTATGAACAGATAGCAGAAATTTTTGAACAAACAGCACATAACGAGTATGAACATGCAAAACTTTTTTATAAACATATAGGAATGACACCGGACGGAAATGTAAATTCCTGTTATCCCTTTATTCTTGGGTCAACCGAAGAAAATTTATTGAGTGCAATTGACGGCGAAACAGAAGAATACACAACTCTTTATTCTAATGCAGAAAAAATAGCACTTGAAGAAGGCTTTGATTCTGTTGCGTCTACTTTTAAACACATTATTAATTCTGAAAGACATCACGCACACAGATTTCAAAAACTCTATGACAATTTAATCAACGGTACAATATTTGAAAAAGACGACGAACAAAAATGGATATGTCGTGAATGTGGATTTATTCATGATGGTAACTGCGCACCTGACTACTGCCCTAATTGTCATCACAAAAAAGGTTATTTCCAACTTTTATGCGAAAAATACTAAATTTGGAGGAGTATCATAATACAAAGAATTATATTATAATAAATGTAATATGAGAGCAAAGTGGAAAATTATAACCTTAACAGGGTTTGCACTTGTTTTAAGTGCAGGCTATATTTGGGGTATTCCTGCAATTGTAAACCTGCCAAAACACCAAACAGAGATTGAACAAAAAATTTATCAGACTTCGGGTTACAATGTCAAATTAGGCAAGGCAAAACTTTCTATGGGCGGATTTCCGTCTGTTTGGGTAAAAAGTAACAATATCTCTGTTCTCAACAAAGACGGTTCAAAAGCGCTTTCAATAGATAATCCCAAAGTTAAACTGAAACTTTTTCCGCTGATTTTCAAAAAAGTCGAAATTGCTCATATTTTTGCGGATAAAGAGGTTGTTAATTTAGTTTTTTCAAAAGATAAAAAGTTTTTGTTAGGAGATAATCCGATAAAATTTGAAACAAAAGAAAGTCCGTTTACAATATCAAAAGTATACCTTGATATTGGCGAATATAAAATAAATCTTGATGACAAATTAAATAATAAAAAACTTGCTCTCAACGGGGAATATTTAAACAATGCCAAATTTGTACTTGACGATAAAATTCAACTTTCCACAAAAGGAAATTTTGTTGTTGAAAACACTGTTACCCCGTATTTTGCCGATATAGTGCTTGATTTGCCTTTAGACAGATTTAATGATGACAGGCTGAAAATACAAGGCCAGTTAAAGGATTTTGACCTGTCAAGTGTCTCCTCTTATGCTCCTGTTTTAACAAACGGAGTTGTTCAAAAATTGAAAGGCACATTGAATTTTAATGCCGATACAAAGGTTACAAAATACGGGCATAAACTTGTAAATGCTTCTCTTTGGACAACGGGTTTAGAGGTCATAGGAGTTGATAAACCGTCTCAAATTATATATCACGATAAACTTTCTCTCAATACAAATATTGAAACTATTGCAAACGGGATAAATTTAAAAAATACCGCAATAGAATCAAAAGATTTCAAGTTCAGCGTAAACGGTAAAATTGCATCCTCGGGTAAAAAGATTCCTGTACTTGATTTGGAAGTCGGAATAAAACCGGCGAAATTGCAAGATGTTGTAAAGATTTTGCCTTGGTTCAGGGAATTACCCCCTGAAATGGACTTTTATAAATTCAAAGAAGCAACTCTGTGGGGTAAAGGTGAAGGTCATCTGCATATAATAGGCAACGGTGAACTCCCTGAAGTTTTCGGTAAAGTTAAACTTCGTGGCATGCACCTTGTAAACAGGCACTTGCTCCTACCGGAAGGCGGTATGGCAGATTTAGATTTTGTCGGACAAATAATGAAAGTGAATGTATTTGTTCCGATAACAAAAAAAGAAACTGTATCGGTTAAAGGGTTTGCAAAAATTGACGGTTCAAAATATTCTGAACTCGATATTAAAAGTACCGGTAATGTTCGGCTTGAAACGGCAAAAACAGTTCTTATGCCGCTTCATCAAATGTTAAAATTCAAACTCGGTCCTGTTCCGGTTATGGAAGCGACAGGTTTTGGTGTGATAAATCTTCGTTCAGCAGGGAAAAAAGTTGATCCGCATTTGTTTGGATATCTGAAATTTTGGAAAGGTAACGCACGTTTTACACAAGTACATAATCTTGAACTTATAAACGGTGCGGGTGAAATTATATTTGACGACAGAAATGTTAATTTCAAAACAACCTCCGGAACAATAAACGGAAGACCAACAAAAATTAGCGGGAAATGCAGCGTATTTGGAGATATGGAAGTATTTGCCGAAACAAAAGGGCAAAAAATTCCGGATATGATTAAGGTCATAACAACTTCGCCTGATATGGCTGAAGTTCAACGGGTAGTAAAACCGTTTACTAATCCCAACGGTATAGGTGATTTATATTTAACTATATACGGTAAAGCAGGGGAAGATGTAACAAAAATTAAGTTTAATGAGGATTTGTTTGCAAAAGGCAAAGTTGTATTGCATAATGCAACAACAGTCCTTGAAAATACTTATATGCCGTTTGAAAATGTTAATGGAACGGTAAATTTTGATAAAAAAGATGCGGATTATGATATAACAGGTTATTTAGACAATTCAAAAATACATGTAAAAGGTACGGCCAAAAATATGTCAATGGATTTGGTTGCAACTTCTGACAGGTTTAAACTTATTAATCTGTGGAGTGCAATGAAACCTGATATGGTTGTACCTTTTAAAAAGGAATTAGGCGAACTTGAAGTCGCATTTACGGGTAAATACAAAGGGGTTGCCGATGCCTCAAAACTTGATTATGACAAAATTATTGTTGATGGTAAAATTCTTTCCAACATGAATTCTGCTAATCCTATCAAAGTTAGCGGTGGAAATTTTAATGTCAGACATTCTGTTTTGAATGCAAAAGGATTAAAAGGGATTTTTAACGGCAATCCTTTTACGCTGTCATTTACGGGAACAGATATTTATAAATATATGAATATAAAAGATGCAGTATTTGATTTTAATAATTTTAATATCGCATCAATTAATGATATGAAAGGCAGTCTGAATCTGCCTCAGGAATATCAGAAGCAAATAGATAATATTCAGGATATTCAGGGACATATAAATATTAAAGGAACAATTAAAAACGGCGGAATATATTCTGATACAGAACTCAAAAATATAAGTTTCCGCTATGCTCCGCTTGACGCTGTTATAAATGTTTTGTCAGGCAAAGCAAATATGCGGGGAGATAAACTTTATTTGGGCAGAATAAATACAAAAGTAAGTTCAATGCCTGTATATTTGAACGGTAATATTTCAAATATTTTGCAAAATCCGTATTTAAATATTTACGTTTCCGGTAAATTAAATCAGGAATTTTTCGATAAATTTGTAAATGAAAAATCTGTTTATCCGGTTAAACTCAAAGGTGATGCTAATTTCAATTCAAAACTTAGTGGAACAATAGACAGTATTCACGCAAATTCTACTCTTAATGTAAAAGAAAATTCTTCAATTTATTATATGGGTGCAACTTTATCAGGAGCACCGTCAGGCGCAACAGACATCGACGGAATTGCAACAAACCCTGTTTCTATTAAGGCAGATACAGTTTTAACTCCTAATAAGATAAAAATTAATGCTCTTGATTATATTCAGACTATAACTTCTCAAAATAAAAGAACTTCATCGCAAAAACAACTTTCTATGTCAGGTGCGGTTTCACTTTTGAAAAATAATATTCTTAAATTTGAAAATCTTAAAATTAAAACTTTTGAGCCGACGGATGCGAAAATATTTAATATTATTCTGAAAAAGCCTACAATTAAGCAGGGAATATTTATGACTGATATGGTTGTAAACGGTACATCACTTGCGCCGTATGCGCTTGGGACTCTCAATATTTCAAGTGTTGATATTCCGCTTTTTGATTCAACTATCAGGGATATTGATATTGATATGAAAAAAGATTATATAAATCTCAATGCAAAAGGAGTTATTCTTACTAATGATATAACAACTTATGCAAAAATAGTTAATAAGACCACTCCGCCATTTATAGTCGAAGATTTTGATGTCAAAACAGATGTTTTGGATCTTAATGTAATTGCAAATACCTTTAATGATTATGATACAAACAAACTTAAAAACAGAGAAACTTCAAGTAATACAATGACTGTTTCACCTGATCAGGTGATAATTAAAAACGGAACAATAAGTGCAGATAAAATTCGTATCAAAAAAGCGGAAGCGACAGATTTTAATGCAAAAGTTACAATGGGAGATGACCATATTCTTCATATTGATAAATATTCATTTGACCTTGCAAACGGAACGGTTGCCGGTGATATTAAAACAAATCTTTCCACTTTTGAATCCAATGCAACAGTGAATATCAAAGATGCAGATGCAGAAATGATAAGTGAAAACTTCTTTGATATGCCTGGGCAAATGTACGGAATTGTGACAGGAGATTTGAGAGTTTCCTGTAAAGGTACAAACAGTGTTGATTGTCTTGATACTTTGAATGGTGCCGGTTCATTCAAGGTTAAAGACGGCAGAATGCCAAAACTTGGTTCTTTAGAGTACCTGTTAAAAGCAGCAAACCTTGTAACAGGCGGTATAACAGGTGTTTCGGTAAACGGAATAATTGACCTTATTACCCCCTTAAAAACAGGTAATTTTTCTCAGATTAGCGGAGATATTAAACTCGAAAACGGTGCGGCAAATGATATCAATGTATATTCTGAAGGTAAAGAACTTAATATGTATATGACAGGGCGTTATAACCTTGAAACTCTTGTTGCGGATATGGAAGTCTATGGCAGTTTGTCAAAGAATTTTTCGACACTGCTTGGCAGAATAGGTAATGCATCATTAAACAGATTATTAAACAGAATCCCCGGGATTAATATAAACGAAATTAACCCTGAATCGACAAGCAAAATAAACAAAATTCCAAACTTTAACAAAGAAAATGCCGTAAGGGTCTTTAAGTCAGAAATCTTTGGTGACATCAACGGAACAAATTATGTCAAAAGTTTCAAATGGATAACACATTAAATTGACTAAAAATATTACATCTGTTTGTATAGTTCCAGTTGTTTTGCCGTCAATTTTTCCGGCAGAACGATTTTGATTTTTGCGTTTAAATTTCCAAAACCGCCTGTTTTTTTTGGCAATCCAAGATTTTTAAGTCTTAATATTTTGCCTGTTGAAGTCATTTGCGGAATTTGAATTGTAATATTACCGTGCAGAGTTTTTATTTCTTTTTTACAGCCCAAAACCGCTTCAGGCGGAGTAATTTCAATTTCTTTCGTCAGGTCGCTTTGGTCTATTTCATATTCGGAATCTTTCGGGTGAACGATTAAATACATATCGCCATTTTGCCCGTACGCATCCGCTTTACCTTCACCTTTAAGTCTGATTTTTTGTCCGTCTTTAATCTCTTTAGGGAGTTTAACTTTTATTGATTTATTTTCATGGACAATTCCTGTTCCGCCACAATGAGAGCAATACCCTCCGCCATTACACTGCGTACATTTTTCCATATTATTGTAACGTACTGTAATCGGTTCTGAGCCAAACAAATCTTTTGCCGTGACATTAAGGTTTAGTGTTATATCCAAATCTTCTTTTTTTGTGCGGGATGTTCTTTGTGTTCTGCGTGTGCGCGGTTGTTCAGCCCCCATAGAGCCAAAATCAAACCCGCCAAAACCGCCTTGATTCCGTGTGCCTGCACCCATCATATCGCCGAAAAGTGAACTGAAAAAGTCACTAAATCCGCCCATATCACCACCGCCGAAGTTAAATTGCTGGTAACTTCCGCCGTTTGGATTGAAACCAAAATTTTCAAACCCGGGAGGCGGGGTGTAATCTGCTCCACCCTGCCAGTTTGCTCCAAGACTATCGTATCTTTGGCGTTTTGCTTTGTCGCCCAATACTTCATAGGCTTCATTTATTTCTTTAAATTTAGCTTCTGCTTCTTTTGTTTTGTTAACATCAGGGTGATATTTTCTTGCAAGTTTACGGTATGCGGATTTAATTTCCGAATCTGTTGCACCTCTTTTTATACCTAATATATCGTAATAATCTTTATACTTCATAAATTAAAATCTCCTACAATTCATGATAATACAATTGTATGAGATTTTAAAAATTT
Organism: bacterium; assembly: GCA_017470815.1. Classification (GTDB taxonomy): domain Bacteria; phylum Cyanobacteriota; class Vampirovibrionia; order Gastranaerophilales; family Gastranaerophilaceae; genus Zag111. The sequence goes on from JAFUXT010000017.1 coordinate 72,843, forward strand.
TTAATTATTTTTTAATGATGTTTAATTGTTTTTTAATTCTTCGCTTAATGTATTCAATTTTTCTTCAATTTGTTTAAGAGATTTTTCGTCTTTCAGAAACTTTACAATTTCTTCTTTATTGCCGTATGCTAACGGTTTTGAATTTTCAACCTGCATTGACGGATGAAGCATAGAAACCCAAAGCATGTGTTTATCTTGCGCAGTATTATCTTTCTGAATAGAAAATGCTATTCCTTTTGCATAATATTTTGGGTCGTTTGCTTCGCAGCCCACATCAATCTGTCTGTAATATTCATCTTTTTTGATATAATTTTCAGCCTGTGATGTAAGTTTTTTAATTAATTCTTTTAAGTTAAAATTTTGACTCAATTTTTTATCCTTATTAATTGTCGGATTGAGATTTACTATTTGTGCTTTATTTATATGTACCATATTTTACCTCTGTTTTAATTCTTATGCAACAAGTTCAAGATGCGGAGTAAATGATTGCATCGCAATCTGATTATTTTCATGGTTTAACTTGTATAAACTTTCCATGCTTTCCTGTGATAAAATTTTTGGGAATTTTGCGGGAAGTTTTGGTTTTTGACCAACCATAATCCCAAGTTCCTGATTTCTGTAATAATTATAACATTTTCTTAAATACGCATTGTATTCTTTAAATTCGTTTTCTTTTAAAGATTCAATTGCTTTTTTGTAATTGTCAAATGTTTTGCCCAAAGTATTTTTGCCTTGTCTTGAATCGTAAGCAATATGTTCGTATTCGGCAAAAAGATTAGAACCTCTAAACTGAACTTCTGCCAATGAACCGTCCGGCAGTGTAACATTCATTTGAGTTGTTGTATATCCTGATGGTTTGATAGCCGATTTTTCTGCTTTAGATAAAATATCAGTTCCGTATTTTGTCAGATTTTTTGTACTCGGACAATGCTGAACTACTATATCTTCTCCTGTTGCCAAAGATAATTTACCGATACTTACCATTTGATTATCCGAGTAATACGGTATTCCGTCTAATCCTTTGTAATTACATATTCTTGTAAGTTGAAGCGGTTTAATTTGCGGGTCGTTTAACCTGCTTAAAAATTCTTCGCTAAAACCGCTTTGTTTTAATTTTTCTATAGTTGTAACTTTTCTTTCTAATGCACTTTTGATGTTACATAATAATATTCTTTCAAATACCGGTTGAGATTGCTTTTCTGCAAGCAGCATTTTTACCGGTTTTGCAAGTTCTTCCGCTTTATCAATTTCTGCGGCAGTCAAAGTCGGATCATTTCGGAATAATCTTTTTACGAGTCGTTGTTCACTTGTTGAAAGTTTTTTACCGTTATGTTTTGCTTGTTTAATTGCTTGAATGGCATCATCAATAGTTAAATCTTTCATCTGAAATCTCATTCCGACTGCATCTGTTATAAATGCATGCGCATCTTCCTCTGATGTCACAACTTTACCGTCCTGAATATTTTTTTCATATTTTGAATATATTGAATTTGCATCTTTTGTTCTTACAGAATGTGTTTTAACTTCTGATATATCGCCAAAAATATCGTCTGCAAGTTCTTTTGCATATTTTTCTTTTTTCTTTAAATTATCAGCCTGACGAATGGCAACATTACCAAGTTCGCCCTGAGCATCAGCAGTTTTCAGCGCATCTGCATCAATAACTTTTGTCAAACCTTTATTTTTTAGCGTAGATGCTTTAACAGGCATTGTGATTTCAGGTTTAATTCTGAATGTTGTTTTGGCTGCCATTTTACCTTTTGTAGCAATTTTAAGCCCTTTAGCAATAAGACTTACATATCCCATAATAATATCCCTTTATATCCCCTGTGTATATATAAAGTATTTTTTGATGTAAAAATTGCCTTAATGTAAAGATATTTTGCGCAATATAATATTGAATTGGGGAACTTTTGATGATAAGATAGTTTCAAGCGGAGATGTGTAAAAGTGCAGAGAAATTTTTTAGATAAGTTTTTGGACAAAATATCTAATTTCCCGAGTTGGATAAAAGAGATTATTTATTTGCGACTGCAAAAAGATGTTCAGCCTGATGGTGAACTTGCATATATTTTTGCAACTTTTAAACCTGTTTTATCCGATAAAGGAAAATGTGAACTCGATTCAAAAAAATCAGGGTTCGACCTTAATCTTTATAATATTTTTGAGTATTGCGATAATGGCGCAACTATCTCTGATATTACACTTAATACTTATCTTTCAATGGAAGAAGTCGCAGGGTATTTTTTGTTTGCCGTTGATGAAGGTTATATACAAATCCCTGATAATTCCCAAATATTGAATATTGCAGGTTTTCTTGCGGGAAAATTCAGAACGGGCGAATATTTTGTTCAGAACGGTGTTATATCTGAAGAACAACTTGATGATGCGGTGTTAAATTATGAGCATCGTACAAAAAAACATGACAAAAAATTCGGTCAGTCGTTGATTGAACTTGGTTTAATCAGCCAAAAACAACTTGATATATTGTTATCAATTAAGGATGAGGCTAAAAAACGCTTTATACTTGATCATAACGAAATTCCAAAAATTGCTGAAGCAAAAACTTATGAAGAAAAAATTGAGAATTTGGAAAAAGAAAATAAACAATTAAAAATGAGAATAAGAGAACTTTTATCGGGCGGGAAAAATGAATAATACTAATACTCAAAGTGAAAAACTTGTAGAATTTGTCCGTGACGGGCTTGTTGAAACAGAACATTACGGCTATGTTGTCAGATGTTCAAAAAATCATGTCGCAGAAAAAATCGGAGATGATAAAAACTATCCGTTTTATCTTCGTTCTTGTGCAAAACCTTTGCAGGCATCTTTGCTTGTTGATTACGGGTTAGATAAAGAGTATGATTTAACTTCGTCTGAAATTGCAGTATGTTGTGCATCTCACGCAGGTGAAACGGTACATATAAATATACTAAAAAAACTAATGGAAAAGTTTGAACTTTTTGAAACAGATTTAAAATGCGGAGTAACAGAACCGCTTTCTCAAAGGGCGCAGAGAAAATTGATTTTAAATAATGAAAAACCGACTGTTTTGCATAACAACTGCTCAGGGAAACATATTATGATGCTCGGTTTGTGCAGATTAAAGGGCTGGGATATTGAAAATTATGATGATTTGAACCATCCTTTGCAGTTAGAAATTAAAAAAAGAATATACGAACTTTGCGGTCTTAAACAGAGATATCCCGTTACAAAAGACGGTTGCGGAGTTCCGATTTGTTCTATGCCTTTATCAAATATGGTTCAGGGGTATTTGAATTTGTTTTGTGATGAAAAATATTCTGCAATAAAAGATGCATTTTTGAATAATCCTTATCTTATAGGCGGAGAAAATCGCACCGATACAAAAATTATTGAAAACAGCAAAAACTTAATAGCAAAAGTTGGTGCAGGCGGACTTTGTATTGTAGTAAATACGGAAATTGAAGAAGGATTTGTTGTCAAAATTTGTGATGCAAATATGCATGCAAGAGAAGTTGCAACAATAGATTTGATAAATAATCTTCACTGGGCAAGTATTGAAGTGAGTCATGATATTTTAATCAACAGCGGAGATAAAGTAGGAAACATTGTGAGTGTGGTACAGGCATGAAAGATGTTCAAAACACGCAAGATTACAGAAATGTAGATATACAAAAAGTCGGAATAACCGATATTGATTTACCTTTGGTTATCCAAAGAAAAAATAAATCGGATTTGGTTGTGTCAGGAGTTGCAAGGGCTGCTGTCTCTTTGCCGAGGAATTACAAAGGCACCCACATGAGCCGTTTTGTTGAAGTTTTTAACGAATGGCGTGAAAAAAATATGCTCGGAGTTGATATAAGAGGTTGTCTTGAAAAAATTATAAAAAAACTTCATGCAAAAAGCGGAGAATTAAAATTTAAATTCAAGTATTTTATCAATAAAAAAGCCCCGGTATCAAAACTTTCTGCCCCAATGAGTTATGATTGTTCTTTTGAAGGAAAAATTGATGAAAATAACAATTACAAATTTATATTAGGTGCAAAAGTACCTGTTACAACTCTGTGTCCTTGTTCAAAAGAAATTTCAAATTACGGAGCGCATAATCAGAGGGCTATAATAAGTGTAAAGGTTTCTTATGATGAAACTGAACACATTTGGTTAGAGGATTTGATAGAACTTGTTGAATCCTGCGCATCTTGTCCTTTGTATTCACTTTTAAAGCGTCAGGATGAAAAATATGTAACCGAAAAAGCATGGGAAAATCCAAGGTTTGTGGAAGATGTGTTAAGAGAAGTTGTTGTAAAACTACGCAACCATCCTGTTGTAAAAGAGTTTGAAGTCGATTGTGAAGCCTTTGAAAGCATCCACAACCATTCAGCCTGGGCTTATCAAAAAGAAATTAAACCCTAAATCACATCTTGGGGTGGATTAATTTTCTGTGCTTCCACTCTGTCTTTAATTGCGCCCATCGGTTCGTAGTATGGCTCAACTGTCATTACTTTTGCCGCAATATCAGGATAATAATAGATAAATTTTAATTCACTCTTTGTCAAAGGTTTTTGAGTATGGACATTTGCATAGCGGACAAGTTCAAGAATATTTCTTGCTTCGTGTTCGTCTTTAAATTCAAGTTCAAGGTTGTTATAAACATTTCTGAACCCTTTAATTCCGCCGTATTCTCCTGTTGTAATCATTCTTCCTGTTTCAATGATTTCAGGTTCGCCTCTGCCGAGTTCTTCAAAATCATAAAGTTCATAATTTCTGCGGTCTTTTAACGCGCCGTCAGCGTGTATTCCTGATTCGTGTGCAAATGCGTTATCCCCGACAGCAGGCTGATTCATAGGGATAGGAACTCCGAAAGCGTAAGCGGTGTATTTTGCAATTTGCCACGCTTTATCAAGTCTTATATTTTCGTCAATTTTATATTTTCCTCTGAAGCCTGCGGATTTCAGACATCCTAAAAGGCAGGAAACCAAATCGGCATTACCGGCTCTTTCGCCCATACCATTAATTGCTGTATTTATGTAGGCATCAACTCCTGCATCAATTGCTGCTTTTGCGCCGATAATAGAACAGGCAGCAGCCATTCCCAAATCGTTGTGAAAATGCATTTCAATAGGCATCTCAAGAGCCTTTGCAAGTGTATAAATTCTGTCATAAGTCGTTAATGGGTCTTCTCCGCCCAATGTGTCGCAATATCTGAAACGGTGTGCACCTGATTTTTTGGCTTCTTTACCGTATTTAATAAGAAAATCAATATCGCTTCTTGATGCATCTTCTGCATTAACACCGATAATTCTTGCCCCTTTATCAACGGCACATTCGACTGCTTCTTTGGTCATTTTTATAATGTCGTCAGGTGTTTTTTTGCCACCGTATTTCCCGTTAATCATCTGTTCCGATGTTGATTGGGAAAGGTTTACATATTGCAAATCAGGAACATTTTTGAACGATAATTCCACATCTTCTGCTATCCCTCTCATCCAGCCTGAGAGTCTTGTTTTTGTTATAACTCCTCTTTTTACCAGTTCCAAATTTCCGTTTAAATAATTTAGTTCGTGTTTTGTTGTCGGAAACCCGAATTCTGACTGCGTAATACCCATGCTGTTTAGCATCAGATTTATAATGGTTTTTTGAAGTTTGGCAAGCCCTAAGCGTGATGTCTGTACACCGTCACGGTTAGTTACATCTACAAAATATATTCTGTTATCGCTCATAAATTTTCCCCTTTGTTATCATTATTATAGTATAAAATATCTTAATCAACTTGATTTTTTAAGTATAATTAATTAAAATGTGGTAAAGAGCAGATATGAAAAACGATACAACCATACTTGATAAAAAGATAGCAAAAGAAGTCAAAACGGGAAATGTAAAATCGGCAATTGAATTATGCCAGATTGGTTTGCAGAAGGACCCGACAAATGCGCAGTTGCATTTGCGTTTGGGTGATTTGTATTTGACTTGGCATCTTGATATTTATACCTCAAGTCAATATGTTGATGAAGCGATAACAGAATACCAAATGGCGCTTGAATCTATTGATACTCCGGAACTTTATTACAAAATCGGTGTTGCGCAGTATCACAAAGGCGATTTGGATAAGGCGGTAAATTATTTCAGCACTGCAATAAAAAGGGATTCAAAATATGCCAAAGCGTATTATATGCTTGCAGAAACTTATACAAAAAAAGCAAGATTTACAGATGCGTTTGACAATGCAAAACTTGCGGTAAAATATGCGCCGTTTTCAAGTTCCTGCGCTCACAATTTGTTAAAGAGTTTGTATCAGGTTTCATCATTCAGAGTTTTTAAAAACAAGATAATGGCTTTTTATGAAAATATAATGTCTGTTTTGACTTTGCCATTTGATAAAGAAGCAATAAAAAGGGTGAAAGAGTCATTGTCTTATGCAAAATTTTTGCCGATATTATTTAAAGGTTATTTGGCTGTTCAGACCAAAGGAATTGATCAGGCGCTTGATATTTATATTGATGCGGTTGACAAAGCGCCGGGGTTTGTTCCGTTGTACTGTTTATTAGGGGATATTTATTCGTCTTTAGGCAGATTTGATGATGCGATAACCGAATACAAAATGGCAATTTGGCTTGATAGTTTAAATATTCCTGCATATCGTCATTTGTGCAGAGCGTATGAAGATTTGGGCGATTATGACAATGCCGTAGAGATTTATGAAAAACTGATTCAAATTATGCCTAATATGCCTGAATTTCATTCAAATTTGGCAAATATTTTGTATATTAAAGGGGATGTTGATGGTGCGGTTTCGCATTTTCAGACCGCAATCACCTTGAATCCGAATAAAGAATGGACAAGTGTTGTAAATCAGACTTTGGGATTTGTTTTTCAGGAAGCCAAAAAAGATATTGACGCTGCGATTACATCATATCAGAGCGCATATTTGCTGACCCCTGAAGATATTGATATTTATGTAAATTTGGGCAGTGCATTTTATGATAAAGAAGATTTTGAAAATGCGCTGACTGTTTATCGTAACGCACTCGAACTTGACCCTAAAAACGCAAAAATTCACTGTAATTTGGGATTTTTATATTGGGGGCAGGGAGAAACTCAGGAAGCGATAAGAGAATACGAGCATGCTATTGAGTATGATGATACTTATGCAATTGCTTATAACAATTTGGGTGTAATTTATCTTGACGATTTGGGCAGAGTAGCACCTGCTATTGAAATGTTTAAAAAAGCGGTAGAAAACAACCCCAATTATGCGTTGGCACATTTCAATCTTGCCCGTTCCGTTGCAATAACAGGGGATAAAATTGAGGCTGCTAAACTTTATCAGATAGCGCAGGATGTAAACAAGATTACTGACGAAATCGACCCTCAGGATATAACTGATAAAATCAACGCATTGTTTGATTAGGGATTGGTTATATTTTAAAATCAAATAAATCTTTAGTGGTCAGTCGGGTTTTCAGTATGTAGGTCGGCATTGCAACGCCGATAAAAATACTGTTGGCATAGCAATGCTAACATACATCTAAATATTTATACAACATATTTAATAATATTATAAACTTTGGCAAGTTTTTCTCTGTCGTATTTGATATTTTCAAGTAACCTGATTACATCCTTGTATAATTGTTGTTCATTTTTTGTTCCGCCAAAAGAAAATAATTCGTCGGGTTCAATATTTAATACCGTTAAAATTTTTTCAAGAGTGTCAGCAGTTAAAAAGCCGTTTCCGGTTTCTATAACACTTAATCCGTTTGTTGATAATCCTATCTTTTCGGCAAATTCAATTTGAGAAAAACCTTTTGATTTTCTCAAATTTTTTATTTTTTTACCTAAAGATTCTTTGATGTCTGTCATCTGTTCCTCATGATAATGTTACTCACAATAAAATTTGATAAGAAACAAATTTAATTGTTGTTATTCATAATTTAATTTGTTATAATCTAAATAAAATTTGTATTTATTTAATTAGACAAAAGAATTAAAATGGCGAATGAGAATTTAAAACAGGCGAAAAAAGCCAAGAATGATGAGTTTTATACTCAATGGTGTGATATTGAAAAAGAAATCATGGCTTATATAGAATATAACCCTGATGTCTTTCGTGATAAAACAATTTTACTTCCCTGTGATGACCCTGAATGGAGTAATTTTACCAAATTTTTTGCTCAAAATTTTGAAAACTTTGGGCTAAAAAAACTGATAAGTACAAGTTATGCCTATGAAAGCAAAAATATCAATGCACCGTATCAAATATCACTTTTTGAAGAGCAAGCGCCCCATTTTGATATTGATAAAACAAAAATTAAAGGTAAAATTTTCACGCTTGACCACGACACAAACCAAAACGGAGTTATTGATATTGAAGATTTGGAGTGGCAGTATTTAGAAGGTGACGGAGATTTCAGAAGTGATGAAGTTAAAAAACTCCGTGACGAAGCGGATATAATTATTACCAATCCTCCATTTTCCCTGTTTAGAGAGTTTATTGCATGGATTTTTGATGCAAAGAAAAAATTTATAACTATTGCAAATAAAAATTGTGTCACCTACAAAGAAATTTTTAAACAAATTAAAAATAATAAAATGTGGTCAGGTCGTACAGAATGGAGTGGCGGTCTTTGGTTTGAAACAATGGATAAAAATAATGTAGATAAGGTTGTTAATGGTGTTAATCTAAAAAATGTTTCTTCTGTTTGGTTTACAAATCTTGAACATGGCAGACGGCATCAACCGCTTCAACTTATGACTATGGCTGACAATATCAAGCATAGCAAACACAAAGAAGTAAGAGGGCATGAGTATCAAAAATATGATAATTATGATGCGATAGAGGTTCCTTATACTGACGCAATTCCGAGCGATTATGATGGTGTCATGGGAGTTCCTATTAGTTTTCTTGATAAATATTGCCCCGAACAGTTTAAAATGTTAGGGATAATGAATACCGGTGAAGAAAACAAAGGTATAAGATATCCGAATACTCCGCATGGAAGACCTATCATAAATGGACGAGAAATATACTTGAGAATTTTAATCAAAAGGAAAACATAAAACGGCTGGATTGCTTCGCCTTACGGCTCGCAATGACATAATATGTAAGTTGGGCTTTCAGCCCAACATGCAAGCAAAGAGAGGAATTTATGAAAACGGAACTGCATACAAATTGGACAGTAAAAGATATTTGCGAGGGGTTTGTTTATAACGAACTTGAGGGCAAAGGGCTGTTTGGAATGAACGGCAAACTTACTATTCAGCCCGAGTATCAGCGTAATTATATTTATGCTGACGGCAAAAAAGATGTTGCGGTTATTGATTCAGTTTTAAAAGGTTACCCGATAGGGTTGATTTATTTCAATAAAAACGGCGACCAATTTGAGGTATTAGACGGTCAACAGCGTATAACAAGTTTGGGGCGTTTTGTCACAAGCAAATTTGCTATAAGGCAAGACGGAATGGAACAATATTTCAGAGGTATAGCAAAAGACAAGCAAGACAGAATTTTAAATACCCCGCTTTTAATATATGTATGTGAGGGTACAGAAAGTGAGATAAAAGAATGGTTTAAAACGATTAATATTGCAGGTGTACCGTTAAATCATCAAGAGGTTTTGAACGCAATATATTCGGGAACATTTGTAACGCTTGCAAAAGAAGAATTTAGTAATTCGCAAAACAGTAATATAAACAAATGGAGTTCGTACATTTCGGGAGCAGTAAATCGTCAGGAATATTTAGAGTGTGCATTGAATTGGGTTAGTAAAGGTAATATTGAAGATTATATGTCAATGCACAGGCACGACACAAATATTAATGAACTGAAAACATATTTTAATTCGGTCATAGATTGGGCTGACGGGCTATTTGATGAAGTATATTCGGAAATGAAAAGTATTGAATGGGGCAGGTTGTATGAAATTTATCACAAACAACCGTATAATAAAAAGAAAATTAACGAACAGGTAAGTCAATTATACGCAGATGAATTTGTGAAAAATAAAAAAGGAATATTTGAATATATTTTGGGCGGTTGTCAGGACAGCAAATTACTTGAAATCAGAATATTTGAAGAACGGGATAAAAAGACAGTTTATGCAAAACAAACTAAACAAGCACAGGAAAAAGGGATTTCAAACTGTCCTTTGTGTGCGTTAGGCAACGACAATAACAAAAATCGTATTTGGCAGTTAAAAGAAATGGATGCAGATCATGTTACTGCGTGGTCAAAAGGCGGGGCAACCGATATTTCTAATTGCCAAATGTTATGCAAAATACACAACAGGGCAAAAGGTAATAAATAAGCAATGTAAGCATTACCCCTCTTGCAAGAATATATTTTTAATGTAAAATATTTTATGATAAAGAGAGATATAAGGGATTTATGTATGAAACAGAAGTATGAAAATATTTTTACGTTGCTTGAAGAAACTACTATAAAAAATCAGAAAAAAGTTGCTTTGGGTATGAAGAACCTTTGGGGATGGTCTGAATTTACATACAAAGGCTTGAGCCTTTTGGCTGAAAGATTAGGGGCTTATTTAATAAATGATTTACAAATCCCAAAGGGTGAAAAACTTGCAATATTATCCGAATCTTTGCCTGAATACGGTGTTTGTGTGTTTGGGTCTGTCCTGGCAGGTTTGACTATTGTTCCGTTGGATAACAAATTAACGATTTATGAATTGACATCAATTCTTTCAAGTTGTGAACCTACTGTTTTGATGTGTTCAAGCAAAAATTTTGCAAAAGCAAAAGAATTGCAGGACAAGATTCCGTCAATAAAACATATAATTTTAATGGAAGCTTGCGAACATGAAAGCAAAGATACTCCGAGTTTGTATTCAATTCCTGCTAATTATAGCGCAAAATGGCGCAGACGCCCTTTGCATGACACCGCTTTGATTATTTATACATCCGGTACAACAGGTGCACCAAAAGGGGTTCAGACGACTTATAAAAATATGCTTGCGCAAATGTATGGCATGAGAAAAATTTTAAAAAGCATGATGCCTAAAAATAAAGAGATGCGTTTATTATCAATCTTGCCGATGAACCATTTATTTGAACTGACTGTCGGATTTTTTACTATGCTTACACATGGCTATTCAGTTTACTATACAAGCAGTTTGAAACCGAAAGATTGTCTTGATATTATGCAGGAGAAAAAAATCAGATTTATGGTTACCGTACCTGCGTTTTTAAAACTTTTGAAATCGCATTTTGAATCTGAAATAAATAAAAAATCTCCAATGTATAAATTTATGTATAATTTCAAATATCATTTGGCAAAATTCATGCCGTTTACAATAAGACGCTTGATGTTCAGAACTATTCACAGATTGTACGGCAGACATTTTTACGGCTATATTTCAGGTGGTGCGCCGTTAGATCCTATTGTAGGAGCATGGTTTAAAAGAATCGGTGTAAGAATATTCCAGGGGTATGGTTTATCGGAAACAAGTCCTGTTGTTTCAATGTGTTATAACCCAAATCAGGATAATACCCGTTCTGTTGGTCCGATTTTGGATTCTTATGATGCAAAAATCGACCCTGACACAGGCGAATTGCTTGTCAAAGGACCTTCTGTAATGAAAGGTTATTACGGCAGACAGGATTTGACAGACGAAGTTTTAGAACCGGAAGGCTGGTTCCATACAGGTGATATTGCAGAAATTCGTAACGGACTTTTGTATATCACAGGCAGAATTAAAAATATGATAGTTTTGTCAGGCGGTAAAAAGGTATTTCCTGAAGAAGTAGAAACCGTAATGGCGCAAAGTGACAATTTTGCGGAAGTTTGTGTGGTTGGTATGCCAAAATCAGGCGGCGAAAAAGACGGATGTGAAGAAATTGTTGCCGTAATTGTTCCAAGTGCAGAATATGCTTCAACTTTTGAGAATGAAGAAAAACTTGAAAGTGCAGTAAAAGCGGAAGTAAAACAACTTTCACACCAACTTGCACCGTATAAACGACCGATTAATATTGTCGTAAGAACACAAACTTTGCCAAGAACTGCTACGAGCAAAATTAAACGCAAAGAAGTCAAAGCACTTTTGAGTGAATGTGTGAAATAAAAATTGTACTTTGTAGTTTTTGTTTGTTAGTGGTATAATAGTTTCGTTGTTGGGTTAGTAAACCCAACCTACATAAATCAGCGCAAAAGCGTTCATTAATGAAAAATTAAATACAAAGATATCGGTAGATATTGCAACCAATGGTAGCAATATCTACATATCGGGATGTAGCACTCTGCCGAACAAAAAGTTGACTAAATGTCAAGTTTTTGTGAGAGGGGTAGCGCACACAACAAAACGAAAGTTTTGTTGGTGATATAATTAAATACAAAGATATAGGTAAGTATTGCAACAATTGGTGGCAATATTTACCCCTCGGGATGTAGCACTCTGCCGAACAAAAAGTTGACTAAATGTCAAGTTTTTGTGAGAGGGGTAGCGCACACAACAAAACGAAAGTTTTGTTGGTGGTACAATATAATATATATCGGGATGTAGCGCAGCTTGGTAGCGCACAACGTTCGGGACGTTGGGGTCGCAGGTTCAAATCCTGTCATCCCGATTTTTTTTTAATAATATGGGGTATAACAGAATGATGGATATTGAAGAAATAAGAAAATTGATGGCTAACGGAACTTACATCGAGTTAGGTTCAGATTTGCTTCAGTCTTTTTATGAATATGCGCAGGAAGCAACAAAAATTACAATGGAATTAAATAGTCATTATAATTCTCCTGAGAAAGTTAGAGAACTTTTTTCAAAATTGACGGCAAGTGAAATAGATGAAAGTTGTTTAATAATTCCACCATTTTACACTGAATTTGGAAAAAACACAAGATTAGGTAAAAAAGTTTTTATAAATTCTTGTTGTCGGTTTCAGGATAATGGAGGAATAGACATTGGTGATGGTACAATGATTGGTCAGAATGTATCTATTGTAACTTTAAATCATGACATATCCCCTAAAACAAGATGCAATACAACTCCAGAACCCGTCAAAATAGGGAGGAATGTATGGATTGGTGCGGACTGTACAATTCTTCCGGGGGTTACTATAGGTGACAACTCGGTAATAGGAGCAGGTAGCGTAGTTGTAAAAAGCATTCCCGTAAATTGCGTTGCTGTCGGGAATCCGGCAAGAGTTATAAAAAATATATCATAGTATTTAAATTTTCAGATTTATCTGTAATCCGCAAATTCCACATATTTTTTTAGATTTTGGCAAATTATTTTAAATTCTTCATTCGTATAAGTTTGTTCATTTAATAAATTTTTGTCAAAAATTTCTGACGGAACAAATTTTTGCAGATAGTATCTTTTTGCCCCTTTAATCATTTGTCCGATTTGGTTGAAATCTTCATGCGATAATTGGGATTTCAGTACAGTTGTACGGAATTCGTAATCGACATCGTTGTTTTTTATGAGTTCAATTGTTTTTAAAATATTGTTTTTATTTGTTTTTACGCAGGTTATCAAATCGTATTTTTCAATCGGGGCTTTGATATCCATGGCGATATAATCAAGCAGATTATCTTTTATCAGTTGTTCAATTATTTGTGGATTAGTTCCGTTTGTGTCGAGTTTGACTTCAAACCCCATTTGCTTTATTTCTTTTATAAAATCGTAAAGCCCACTTTGAAGTGTCGGTTCTCCGCCTGTAATTACAACTCCGTCGAGTTTGCCGATTCGGGTTTGAAGAAAAGAGAGGAAATCTTTGGCGCTTTCCCTTTTAGAGGTGTGCTGCAAATGAGTTTTAGAGTTTATACCCCACCCTGAAATCACAGATTTCAACCCTCCCTCAAGGGGTGGGTATGCTAATAATGACGGATTGTGGCAGTATCCGCAGCGAAAGTTACAGCCTTGCGTAAAAACAATGGCTGCAACTTTACCCGGAAAATCAACTAATGTGGTTTTTTGTATTCCGCCGATTATGAACAACCGCACATCTCCGCTTTTGCCATATCAAAGGTTTTGCGGTTTTTAAATTCCGCTTTTTTGCCTTTATTCCACTGTTTAACGGGTCGAATGTAACCTACAATTCTTGAATATATTTCACATTCGCTTCCGCAGTCAGGACAGGTTTGATGTTCCCCTGCGACATAGCCATGTGTCGGGCAGACTGAAAAAGTCGGGGAAAAAGTGAAATACGGTAAATGATAATTATTACAAATCTTTCTTACAAGATTTTTCATAGTGTTAATATCATTTATTCTTTCCCCTGCAAAAATATGGACAACCGTTCCTCCTGTATACTTTGTCTGCAAATCGTCCTGATGGTCAAGAAGTTCAAAAATATCATCAGTGCAATTTACCGGCAGTTGTGTTGAATTTGAGTAATACGGTTCTGCGCCTTGGTTGTAGTATTCTTCATCATTAGCACATTTGATATCAATGAGATTTTTCTTATCTAATTTTGCCAAGCGATAACTCGTTCCTTCAGCAGGTGTTGCTTCAAGATTGTAATTGTTGCCTGTTTCTTGCTGAAATTTGACTATCAAATCTCTCATATAATCCATGACTTCTACTGCAAAATCGTGCCCTTTTTCATCTGCAATAGAGCAATTTAAGAGATTTCCGCAGGCTTCGTTCATTCCGACCAAACCGATGGTTGAAAAATGATTTTTCCAATAAACACCAAATCTTGCTTTAATATCTCTCAAATAGAATTTTGTATATGGATATAAACCTCCGTCAGTTAAGCGTTCAAGAAGTTTGCGTTTAATTTCAAGTGATTCTTTTGCTATTTCCATTCTGTCTTTCAGAACGGTAAAAAATTCGTCTTTAGAGTTGGTTTGATATGCGATTTTGGGTAAGTTTATTGTTACAACGCCAATTGAACCGGTTAAAGGATTAGAACCGAATAAACCGCCTCCTCTGTATTCAAGTTGTCTGTTATCAATTCTCAATCGACAGCACATTGAGCGGGCATCTTCAGGATTCATATCAGAATTTACAAAGTTTGAGAAATAAGGAATCCCGTATTTTGCACTCATTTCCCAAAGCCCGTCCAAATCAGGATTATCCCAGTCAAAATCTTTTGTTATGTTGTAGGTTGGAATCGGGAATGTAAACACTCTGCCAGAAGCATCACCTTCCATCATAACTTCAAAAAATGCCTTATTTATCATATTCATTTCGTTTTGAAATTCGCCGTAGGTTTCTTCTTTCATCTCTCCGCCGATTATTACGCACTGGTCTTTATAATAAGACGGGACGGTTAAATCCATTGTTACATTAGAAAACGGAGTCTGAAATCCGACACGAGTCGGAACATTCATATTAAATACAAATTCCTGCAAAGCCTGTTTGACTTGTGTATAATTTAGTCCGTCATATCTTACAAACGGAGCAAGCAGGGTGTCAAAGTTTGAAAATGCCTGCGCTCCTGCACTTTCACCCTGCATTGTATATAAGAAATTAACCATTTGTCCTAATGCAGTGCGAAAATGTTTAGCAGGTTTTGATGCAACTTTACCCTCAACTCCCGTAAAACCTTCGGATAATAAGTCTTTCAAATCCCAACCGACACAATAAACAGAAATTATATTCAAATCGTGAATATGAATATCACCGTTTTCGTGCGCCTGTTTGATTTCGTTCGGGTAAATTTTATTCAGCCAATAGTTTTTACTCATTGCAGATGCCAAATAATTATTTAACCCCTGAATTGAATATCCCATATTAGAATTTTCATTCACCTGCCAATCAAGTTGTTTTAAATAATCATCAACCATATTTATTGATGCATTTTTTGCAAAATCTCTCATTTTGTTATGTTGTTCTCGGTAGAGAATATAAGATTTTGCAGTCTGTTTGTATTCTGAAGATAGCAAAACTTTTTCAACAATATCCTGTATTTCTTCCACTGTTGGCGCAGACATATTAGATTGTTTTTCTTTGACAAAATCGTTGACGATTTTGATAACATTTTTTGTTAATCGTCTTGCGGTGAATTGGTCAATTTCTTTTGTAACATTTGATGCCTTACAAATGGCATTTGTGATTTTTTCGGAATCAAATTCGACAATTTGTCCGTCACGCTTGATAACTTTTTGTTGCATAATAAAGCCTCCAGTCTCGTAAAGTAATAACAAAACCAATAAGCATTCCGACTTTAACGGCTGCGGACCAGTGAGGGACTTTCACCCATGCTTTCCTTATTTGGTTTCTTTATTGTACAACTTTTAAAAAATAAGTCAAATTAAAATTTAAAGTTTGCTCCGAAATTAATTTGAGAACTTGAAGGCGAACCGTTTGTGTATTGAACTTGCCCCACTCCGGCACTCAAATCCATCCGGTCTGTGTCCTTAAACGGATTTACTTTAATATCAACTTCTTCTTTTGACATACCGTTGCTTGTATTTCGAGAAAACTTATTTTGAACGGATAAGTGTTTATTGAAACGGTATTCCGGAGTAACCGAAACCGTACCATTAATTTGCCCGAAATTATTTGATTGAGAATCGGCATTTGTTGAGTATGAAGTATTCACGCTTGCTTTTTCATTAAGTTTAATTTTTGTGTATAGTGTTCTTGTTTGAGATGCTTTTTCAGGGGTAAAATTTGTGTCGTATTGCATGCCAACACCAAATTTTTTAAAATTTTTTTCCTTCTTATAAGAAACTGATTTTTTAGAGTATGCGTAATCAGGATTGTAATTATTAGTTTGTTGTAATTGGGGATTGTCATTTTTTAAATCAATAGACTGTTGTTTTAAGATATCATTTTGTGTTTGAGTGTGAATTTTTAAAGTATTGGCATTTAAATCCACTTCGCATAAATCTTCTGCCAATGCAAATTCTTTGATCCCAAGAATTAAAACTAACAATAAAATAATCCTTTTCATGCTGATATTATACACCATTTTTAATTTCTTTATTCCAGTTGTGCAGAAAATACAAACCCAAAACAAAATAAGTTGACCACATAAGAATTGTTGCAAAACACTGAGAACCGTTAAAATATGCTACTGTCCACATAATTACGCACAACCCGTTCACAACAGTCCACAAATACCACTGTTCAATACATCTTTTGACAGTCAGAATAAATGCGATAACGGACAAAACCGTTGTAACAGAATCTATCAAAGGGTTAGAGTCGCCAAAGTATTTCAGTAAAAAATACCCGACTAAAGATAACAAAAATGCTCCGCTAAAATATAAAATCCTCTCTTTTTTTGATAAAGCAGTTTTGTATATTTCCTGTTTGTCATGCTTGAGGTGTTTTTTCCACTTTGAAATTCCGACAAACTGCATAGGAAAATAATACAGCATATTGAGGCACAAATTCCCCCAAAAAGCGTTTTTAAACGAAATATACGAATAGCAGATATTTGATATCATTCCAAACATGTAGCATGAAATTTTACCTTTGCCAGCCGTAATAGTTGCACAAATTCCGCAGATGGCACTAATTAATGCCGCAGTTTTATCTTTCATATAAATCGCAATAAGAGTAATTAACAAAATTTCAAGCGGAAAAATAATTCGTTCGTATTTTCCCCAACCGCTTAACTCACCTTTAGCAAATTCTAAAATGTTCATGGTTTAATTGTATCATAAAGTATAGTGTTAAAGCAGTTGTTATATAATCCTCATGTCATTGCGAGGAGCGAAGTGACGAAGCAATCCACATACTCATTTTAAATAAAAGGCTGGATTGCCGCGCCCTATCGGGCTCGCAATGACAAACAAAAAAATAATCGTAACAGAAATTTGAAATGCAAGTAAATAGAATAACAAACAGTTTACTCACAAACAAAACAGTTCTTAAAGGGCTTGAAAAAATATCAGAACACGGAACATCATTTGCTGCCGGAGCATCTTTATTGATGTCTTTGGGGGTGCGAACTTTTTCGATTTATAATACTCCCGATGTTGAAAAAGAAAACAAATTTTATGCAATGGCAAATTCTATCACATCAGGAATTGTAAAATTCGGAATTGTTGAGGCTATTGCGCTTCCGATAGAAAATGCCGTAAGCAGAATTGATAAAGATGCAAGTAAATATTTAAAAGATGCTACTCTGAAAAATTTTAGTCCTGAAACCAGAAGTTACAAATTTATTACTCAAATAATCAAATTAAGTACGGGGCTTTTGACGGCAATTCCAAAATCAATGCTTACAATAGCACTTATCCCTGTTGTAATGAACAAAATTTTTCACTACAATCCGCTTGAAGATTTGAAAAAAGCCGCAGAAAAATTTCCGTATAAAAATGAAGCCTCAAAATTTTTTACCAGAGAATTAACCCGAGAATCTGAACAGCCAAAGGCAAAAGAACCTGTATTTACAGGGAGTATCGGAGATAAATTATCAAACGGAATAAGTAAAATTATCAATAATAAAAAGGTTCAGAAACTTGCGCAAAAATATGAAATGGAAGATGAGGATATTTATAAACATATTACTGCAATGACGGATGTTCTTTTGACATCGGCTTCTGTCTGGCAGACAAATAAATCCGAAAGTATTAAAGAAAATTGTAAAAGAGTACTGAATTACAACAACATAATAAACACCGCAATTACAATTATGGCTGGGTATTGGCTTGACGGCAGAGTTAAAAATCATTCAAACGGCATAATGGAAAGATTTAAACAGGCAAATATAAAAGACCCTAAACTTACAAAATATATTGAAGGGATAAATATTCTGCGGCCGACAATAATCTTTGCATTTATATACTATGGCTTACTCCCGATATTTTCGACTTACACTTCCGAAAAACTTGATAAATTTATAAATCGTAAAGAACATGTAACAAAATCTTAACTTAATTCAATTTTGGGGCAAAAATAAAACTTGAGCGGTTTTTAGCATGATATCTTAGTAGTGTGGAAGTAACAATTATATGTCCGGCATAAAAATCCCAAAAGCAAATATACATCCGACATTTTCGGTAGCCAATTTAAAGAAACAGTTTCAACCCCGCAATATTGTCTCTGCAATGGCAAGTGACGGTTTTTTGCCTGTAATAGCGTTAGAAGCATTTGTAGAAGCCGGCAGAACTTATCAGGCTTATAAAAGGGGCGGTTTTGACGAAGCAAGAGAGAGAATAACCGAAGAATTTTCCGGTGCAGTATTTTGGCTTGGCGGTGTAACAGGCTTGAACTGGGTGTTTGAAAAACTCGGACAAAAACTTCTTAAATTACCTGACAAAACGGTGGATATCGCACATGACGAAACAAGAAATCCGCTTAAAAAATTTCTCAGAAACGAACTTAAAAAGAACGGCGGAACAATATCCGAAAGTCTTATGGCGAAATTCAAGTTCACCAAAGTTATTGCAAGTGTACTTATTGCAAACGCATTTATCGGGTTTATACTTCCGAAAATTAATCAGGCTATAACCCGTTCTTACCATAAAAACGATAAAAATAATCAGGGGCAGAATCCTGTTAATAATGATGAATTTTTCAAAAGACCTCATTTAGATTCATTCGGTCAGAAAAATGACGATAAAGACACCTCATTTACCGGAAAATGGGATTTATTGACTATTGCCAATAATTTTGAAAGCAAAAGAAATTGGAAACTTTTATCTGTTGATGCCGGAACTGCATCAGGCAGAGCCTATTCCGCAAGAAATAATGACGAAAGAGTAGAAATCTTATTCAGAGATTTATCTTCAATCTATTTCTATATGTTCAATATGGCAAATATGAACAGTTGGCTCAACCAAATTGAACAGGGAAAAGGTAACAGTACAAGATTAGACCCTGCTTCGGCAAAATTTGCAACCGAATACTTAAATAACTATGTCGGTGATAATAAAGTTGATGTCGAAACATTTGCAAAAGAAGTTTTGGGCGAAAATAAAGAACTTCCTGACAGTTTGAAAGAGAAATTTAAAAAGCATAAAATCATTACTCTTGATGACTTCAAAGCCGAACTCAAAAATATTGTACCGGCGGATAAACTTGCAGATTATGAAAAAATTGCACAACAAATGTCAGAACTCCAGCCTGAAAGAGTAATCAAGTTGGGCGAAGATAAAACTGCCGTAGCAAGAATATTAACTCAAGGACAGGTTCAGGATATCTTAAACGGCGGTCACATCAATAATCCTGAATTTTTGAAGGAATTTTATGCTAATGCTCTCGGACACAGAAAATTTATGGACAATGACAAATATAAATTCGTTCCGCAAAGCACATTTGATTCACTCAAAAAAGACCTGACAAATTATGTAAAATCAATCGTTGAGCAGGCGCAAAAAACTGACGCAAAAGAAGTTACTTCAAAACTGCTCAAAAAAGCATCAAAACACAACTTCAAAATGAACCTCATAAATTGGGGTAGCGGTTTTGCGGTATCTGCATTGTTCTTATCTACGCTGATTCCGAAAATGCAATATTGGATTACAAAAATGAGAACAGGCCAAGACGGTTTCCCGGGGACTGAAGAATACAGACAGGGTTAATAAATTATTATGTAGCGAGAATTTCTGTTGTTACATGCAAAGATTCTAAACCTTGTACTAATTTGAGTGTTTTCTTTTAACAAATACAATCTCGTAATCCAAAGTGTCTGCTATAATTTCTGCTTCGGTAAATTTTAGAGTGTTATTTCGTAATTTTTTTGAAATTCCGTCCGGGGTATAATTCAAACTATTTTTTTTATTGATGAGTTTAGTCATTTTTGCTATGGATAAACCTTCTTGCAACATTAATATTCGGATTTCCTTATTAGCACTCATATTCCCTCTCTTTCAACGAATATAGCAAATATTGACACAGATAATCAAATATGATATTAATAAAGCAATTTTATGCTTTTTAAAGCATAAAATTGCTTTATATATTAAGGAGAATGTATGAAAAAATTTGGTTTTACAATGGCTGAGGTGCTGATAACCATAGGTATAATCGGAGTAGTTGCGGCGATTACTATTCCTCTTTTGATGCAAAATTCTAACTCTAAAAAGTTTACAACCCAGTTTAAAAAATCATTATCGACCTTAAATCAGGCGGCAATCGGTGCGCAGGCACAGTATGATTTGGATTATTCACTTTTAACACAAATCAATGATGATGCGACTTGCAAAAGCAATACTCTCGCAGGCGGTCAATATAATTTTTGCGGACTGTTTAATAACACTCTTGCAGGTCATACATATTTAGGGAAATATGGCAATGTCAAAGGTGCAAATTTATTTAGTCCTTATAGTGCGGATATGAAAAGTTTTTCTGTTGAAAACTTTTTGTTCTTTTCGTTTGCTGACGGAGCGATAGTTGCGTTTAATCCGAACGCAAAGAATTGCGGAATCGGTGTCGGGCAGACATTGACAAATGAAAAACTGACAAACAATTTGGCAAATTGTATCGGGTTTATAGATGTAAACGGCACGACACCTCCGAATAAAGAAGTACAATGTGCAGAAGTTCCGACAATAATCGTTGCAAATAAAACATGCAGAGTGACAAACGGCTCTATGGGGGATATTTTTCCCGTAGTATTTCATGATGGCGCGGTCGAACCTGCAACAAATGCTTCACTTGCGGCATTTCTTGGCGGAAACGGGAAAGAAGAATATGAATTAACAGAAGAAGTTAGCAAAACGCCGTCAGTTTGACAAATGGGAACCGCAGAAAATCACTACCCCAATGACCAAAGCGGATTGTGAAGCAAAAAAGGCATCACTCGGAATCAAAAACTGCAGAGATAACGATTATTGGGCAGCAGCGGTAGATAAATGCGGTGGTGTCCAAAATCTCCCGACTGAAGATGACTTGTATGAATTAGCCAAGAAAGTTTATGGCGGATCAAATTGTAATGATTCAACACAACGCTGCGAGGGTACCCCTGATTTCAGCCAACTACCTGAGAGTTTTTCTGGCTTAGGCTCCTCTTGGTACCGCTTGTGGTCAGGTAGTGAGCGAAGTGCCACCAGCGCGTACCGCCGGTACTTCGACGTTTCGCACTCGTACAGGGACACCAGCAACCGCAACAATTCGTACATTAGGGCTGTTTGTGTCGGGGATTTGGAGTAGGTTAGGCAATTTGCCTGAAATATTTGTCATTACGAGCAAACGCAGTTTGCGTAGTAATCTCATCAAATCAACAACTGAACAACCTTGAACTAATGGGATTGCCACGAAAATCAAAGATTTTCTCGCAATTACAATTTAATAATATGATTTCCACGCTCGTTTCACTTGGTTCGCAATGATAAAATAAAAATGGCGGGTTTAAAAGAGGGTTTTGTATCACACCCTCTCCCGCTTATTAAATTTTTGGTAACTATATACAATGTTACAGTAAATATGTCTGTCATTGCGAGGAGGAAATGGCTTTCCGACGAAGCAATCCAGTTATTTCATCATTATCGACAAATTAAACGGCTGGATTGCCACG